>CAJODY010000024.1 GCA_905233285.1 uncultured Bacteroidaceae bacterium | reverse complement strand
ATTCAAGGCTGGAGACATCGCAAAATTCCTCAGTGGATTTGGAGTGTTAAACCCAGATTTGGTTATTTGTCATTTGGACCCTCAAGCAACATTGGATATTGAGCTTAGCATCAATAAAGGTCGTGGATATGTACCTGCAGACGAGAATCGCGTCTATTGCAAGGATATCAACGAACTGGCTATTGATTCTATCTACACTCCGATACGCAACGTGAAGTTTGCTGTTGAGAACTATCGTGTACAACAGAAGACTGACTACGAGAAACTCATCATTGAAGTTACTACAGATGGTTCAATCCATCCTAAGGAGGCATTGAAAGAGGCTGCAAAGATTCTTATCTATCACTTCATGCTGTTCTCTGACGAGAAGATCACTCTCGAAAATGCTGACTTCGACGGCAACGAGGAATTTGATGAGGAAGTACTGCGTATGCGTCAGTTGCTTAAGACAAAACTCGTCGATATGGATCTCTCGGTTCGTGCCCTCAACTGTTTGAAGGCTGCAGATGTAGATACACTTGGCGACCTCGTACAATTTAACAAGACCGATCTTCTCAAGTTCCGCAATTTCGGTAAGAAGTCTCTCACAGAGCTTGACGATTTGCTCGATAGCTTGAACCTTTCATTCGGAACAGATATTTCTAAGTATAAATTAGATAAAGACTAAGTAAACAATGAGACACAATAAGAAATTCAACCACCTTGGTCGTACTCATTCTCACCGTGCTGCTATGCTGTCAAATATGGCAACATCGCTCATCCTGCACAAGAGAATCACTACAACTCTTCCCAAGGCAAAGGCTCTCCGCGTTTATGTTGAGCCACTCATCACAAAGGCAAAGGATGACTCTACAGCATCGCGCCGTGTAGTATTCAGCTATCTTCAGGATAAGTTTGCTATCAAGGAACTCTTCGGTACAATCGCACAGAAGGTAGGTGACCGTCCAGGCGGCTACACTCGTATCATCAAGCTCGGCAAGCGTGCAAACGACGATGCAGATATGGCTTTCATCGAACTCGTTGACTTCGATGAGAACATGGCAAAGACTGATGCAAAGAAGACTCGTACACGTCGTTCGCGCAAGTCTGCTCCTAAGGCTGAAGCTGCTCCTGCAGCAGAAGCTCCCGCAGAGGCTCCTGTTGCAGAGGCTCCCGCAGCTGAAAAGGAAGCATAAGAATCAGACTATCTCAGATACGTCAAAAGGCTATATCCGAATGGGTATAGTCTTTTTTCTTTTCTTATTTGTTCGTTGTTTCAGAAATAATCCGTATTTTTGCCCCGAAAATCAAACTAAACCCCTCACTTATGAAAAGAATTCTTACTCTGTTTGTTGCTGTATGGTCTCTTGCATCCCTCATGAATGCGCAGACTCAGCTCACTACCAACGAACTTACAGGTACATATAAGTACAAGACTACGACCATAAGTCCTTTCGGCATTCACGACCCTTCAGTCTATTGGAACTCAGCCGATCAGACCTTCTATGTCTATGGCTCTCACTATGTAGGGGCAAAAACCACCAACATGCGAAATTGGACAGGAATATACAACTACTATACAGGAGGCTATGATTCTGGTAATGCTTACAAGGTGTTTAAGTCTAATCCCACTCATACCGTTATGCGTCGCCTGCCAGGAAGCACTGATCTTGAAGAGGTTACACTCGGTTCGTTCGATGCTTCGGCGTTTTGCTCCACATATTCAACCATTCATTATGACGCAGAGCATGACACATATTCGGATGAAGCTTCATGGGTTAGTGGCGACCAGTGGGCTCCGGACATCATCTACAACCCTCACATGGGTAAGTGGTGCCTCTATCTGAGTCTTAACGGCGACAACTGGGCATCTGTAGTAGTACTCCTTACGAGCGACAGTCCGACCGGTCCGTTCACCTATGAGGCTCCGATTGTATTCGGAGGCTTCAACGGACAGACATACTCCGGTAAGAATAAAAGCGGTAAGACCGTCTCATTTAGTATTGACTACAAGGATACTGACCTTGAAGTGGTTCTTGGCACTCAGTCGTCTCTTCCCAGTCGATACAGCCAAAAGGGTTCGTGGGGCAACATGTGGCCAAATCCAATCGACCCTTGCGTATTCTTCGACGAGGAAGGTGAACTGTGGATTGCATACGGCTCGTGGTCAGGCGGTATCTTTATGCTCAAGCTCGATAAAGAGACAGGACTACGCGACTATACATATACATATGACTTGGTAACGTATTCGGGCAAAACAAACAAGGGTGTAAGTTTCACAGGCTATAGCAGCGACCCTTACTTCGGCAAACTCATTGCCGGCGGAGCTTATGTTAGTGGAGAAGGTCCGTACATCCAGCACCTTGGCGACTACTACTACCTCTTCATGAGCTATGGTGGCTTTGCACCCGACGGCGGTTATGAAATGCGTATATTCCGTTCGTCCGACCCTACCGGCCCATACAAGGATGCAAGCGGTGAAGACGCCCGTACATATACTTGGGTTCTCAACTATGGTCCAGGTGCCGGTACCAATAAAGGTATGAAAGTTATCGGAGCTTACAACGGATGGGGTGAGCAGACTACTGGCGAATGTGCTCACGGACACAACTCCGTCTGTCAGGACGACCAGGGTCGCACATATCTCGTAGCTCATAGCAAATTCAATCTCCCGCTACTTCCGAGTGGTGCCCGCAATGCTTCTCATGCGATGCGGGTGCATCAGCTCTTCCTTAACGAAAACGGTTGGCTCGTTGCAGCCCCGTTTGTATTCAACGGCGAAGAACTCACCGACAACGACATAGCAACCTCACAGCCTTGGACGGCAAACGATATCGAGGGTGACTACGAATTTCTTATGCATCCGTACAAACTTGACCATAATAATATGAAGGAGTCCACACCCGTCCAGATTCACCTCAGTGCCGACGGCAAAGTGACTGGCGCATATACAGGCACTTGGAAATATTCTCAGGAAGGTAAGTCCTATATTCAGTTAAGGTTGAACTCGGTCACATACTATGGTGTAGTAAGCGAGCAGACCGTTCAGGGAACAAACTCATCGCTTCAGACCGTTACCAGCAATGTGAAGGCACTATGTTTCTCGGCTGTCAGTACAGGAGGAGTTCCTGTCTGGGGCTACAAGTGGCAACCGCAATATGCTATTGCCTACAACTACAACCAGCACAGCACTGCAGAGTTGAAGAACAATACTACAGTCAAGTCGAATATCACCATCATGTTCAATCCTGAGCATAACACCTCCATCGAATGGACATCGTCCAATCCGGAAGTTCTGTCTGAAACAGGAAAATACAATCCGGGCGAGACAGACCAGTCCGTCGATATGAAAGTGCGTCTCTCTTCCGGCGATTATTATTGGGAGAAGGAATACACATCCAAATGTGTTGCAGCTACTGAGATATCTGGTGACCCATACTCAGGCATAGTGGCTTACTACAACTTCGACGAAAAGCCTACGTATAATGTGTTTAATACAGGACAGAGAGCAACTTACAGCCGTTCCAACACTGCAACGTCGGCTCCTACGCTCGAATCTGACTACAACCGTTTCGGACAGGTCAACCATCAATATTTCGGAGCGCAAGGCTACAACAGTTACACACGTGTGCCTAATCCGTTGAAGGATGCTGCCGACCTCGATGGTTTCACAGTCAGTCTTTGGGTCTATCGTTACGATAAAGATAACTACTACGACGCCTTCTGGTCGTTCTTCAACTCCACCCTCGCTACAGACGCCGGTCCTCGTCTCTACTTCACAGGTAACAGCTATCTTGGCTTCAATGATAACAATGGTAATTGGTTCGACGTTAACCACCCAGAAACAAAGGTTATAACCAGAATAGATGAAAAGACCTGGCGTCTGATTACTGTTACCTTCTCAAAAGAGGATGGTTACATGTTCTATCGTGACGGACAGAAATATACAACCGTCAACATGAAATATACTGGCAGCGTTGATGCGAGCGAATTCGACTGGTCGTTGGTAACCGACTTTGTTTCCTCCGCTACATATTTCTATCTTGGTCTCGGCTCCTTCTGGGGCTCGGCAGAGGCTAAGTTCGACGACCTTATGATTTACAATCGAGCACTCTCTGTCGACGACGTTGCCGGACTCTACACCTTGCTCAACCGGGTGAACCCGTTTGACGACGGTTCTGTCGTCACAGGCATCGACAACGAGATAGCCGATATTCCGGTTGCTGCTTCTCGGGGAATCTTCGACCTTATGGGTCGCCGTGTAGTTGTACCGGGAAAGGGTATCTATATCGTTGACGGAAAGAATACAATGTTCAGATAAAAAACGCAGATTCAGAGCATCCATACTTTTACTCTTGTGTCGCTTCTTTTTGGCGATTCAGCGGCACGAAAATTCCAAGCGCTTAGAATTTTATTTCCAAGCGCTTGGAATTTTATTTCTAAGCGCTTAGAATTTCAGCGCGGCAGGCGCGACATTAATTTGAGGCAATGGGGTAGGGGACTCATCGCTGTTTTACGATGATTTTACTCCTTTCTCATTTCTATGCTTTGCATTTGTTAAGAACGAAAAGGCTTGTGTACGCAAACAACTGTTAATTTCGATATGCGAGTGAAATATCTAATCTAAAAATTTGTTTAGATTGGCAATTTGAGTTTCCTTTGCAGTCAGATGTATAGCTGCGAGCATCGATTTGGCCAAATGTTGGTGCGACGGGCTTTACTTTAACCAACCTTTTTATTTAACTTTTAAAAGGGCCTCTTATAGGGCTCAGAGTGTGTTTAGAAAAGAAAAATTAATCTTTCTAATATTATGTCTTACAAAATTAAACGGAAAACACTATGCAACCGCCTTCTGATAGGAAGTGCGCTGGTTGCTGCAAGTTTCGGTGTCTTTTCTTGTACTGACAAGTATGACCTCGATTCAGACAGTTCTCAACCGACAGGTCTGAACAGCGTTTATGGTTACTTGGAGCAGGCAGGAAACTACTCGACTTATTTGCGACTCATCAACGATCTTGGTGAACGTGAGGTGCTTAGTCAGACAGGTAGTAGTACGCTGTTCGCAGCAGACGATGCTGCTTTCGCGCGATTCTTTGCCGACAACAAATGGCATGTGTCTAGCTACGAAGGTCTGTCTTCGGCTCAGAAGAAGCTCTTGCTTTACGCTTCTATGATTTCCAACCCTTATTCTACTTCGATGCTTTCTACGGCAGAAGGTGCTATTAAGGGTGAGGTATTCCGCCGCTCCACTTCTGTCACTATCTACGACTCTGTGCTTGTAGTCCCCAACAGCGACCCCGAGGGCATCATGCCTCAGACAGAGCGTTTCGACCAGTTGCGCAAGAGTATTACTCGTACCAGCACAGTTCTGTTCGACGACCAAAGCCAGACGAATCCGATGATTCACTTCAACGCTCAGTTCCTGACTGCAAACAAGATTCTGACCGATGATATCGACTTCATCTACGGGAAGTGGCTCGGAAAGCCGAAGCGTGGTGAAGAAGACGTATATGTAAACAATGCAAAGGTCATTGAACCGAATATATTCTGTAAGAATGGTTTTGTTCATCGTGTCGATGAAGTTATTGTTCCGTTGGATAATCTGGCTGAAACTATTCGCCAGACAAGTAGGGTAAATCTTTTCAGCGACATACTCGAACGATTTGCAGCCGTAACGTACAACCGTAGCCTGACCGATGCATACAACAATAGTAAGGGTACCAACTACGACTCTGTATTCATCAAGCGTTACTACTCATCCCGTTCATACGGTTCTACAAAAAGTAGCGACAATGCATTCGACCTCGACAAGGATGAGCGTGCGTTTAATGGTTCATTGCTCTACGACCCGGGATGGAACGGAATGTATCCGCAGATGACTCCGAAGGGTAACGACCCGCTGATGGAAGACATGGTTGTAATGATGGTTCCAAGCGACCAGGCTCTTGATGCTTGGTGGAACGGTGCCGGTGGTTTGGATATCCACAACTTCTATGCTCCGGGCGAGACTGATACTAAGGTCGGATTGAGAAAGGTGCCTGAAAGTGTACTTGCAAAGCTTGTCAATGCCGGTATGCTCTCGCCGTTCACAACTACTGTTCCTTCAAACTTCGACAACTTGCTCGACGATGCCAACATGAAGTTGGGTCTGACGACTGCAGATATCGACAGCGTCATCCTTACGAGCAACGGTCTCATCTATATCACAAACAAAGTGTTCTCACCGACAGACTACCGTTCAGTACTCAGTCCAGCTACAATCGATACAGAGCGCTTCAGCATGATATCCAATGCGATAGAGTGTCTGAAGTATGAGGCATACCTCAACTCTATGGTGTCACGCTATACATTCCTTCTGCCTACCGACGATGCAATGGAGAAATATGTTGACCCTGTTTCGTTCTACTATTCTCCTGGAGGTGTCAAGACTCCTCAGATGTGGGTATTCTCCATAGATCAGACTAAGGCTGTTGGTGAACGTCTTACTGTCGAAGTGTACAACTGTAGCGTTGATGATACCACAGGTGACCCCACTGCAGTAGGAACGCGTCGTACCCGACTGCAGAAACTTCTGAATTCCAACGGTACGGTAAACAATACTTATATGAGCGACCGTCTTGAAGAGATTCTCGACAACCTTATCATTACCGAGGATTATACTCCGGGCAAGGAGTTCTACAAGACAAAGGGCAACACCTTCGTCCGTATTCTCCCTTCTACAACAGTCAGCGGAGTGGATGTATATGCTACATGGCAGGATAATTATAAAAATCCGATTCCTGTGGCAAACAATGCTCAGTCCATGTATTCCAAGGACAATGGTGCGACCTATGTGGTTGACAAGATGCCAATGGGCGGTCGTAAATCAGTAGCTGATATACTTGCTCAGAATCCGACAGAATTCTCTGAGTTCCTTTGGGTGCTTCAAAACAGTGGTGCTCTAAGCATGCGTAATACCAAGGATGGCTGGATAGCAGGCGATCAGGATAATGGTAACTTGCTCAACGAGAAAAACAAGGGATACATCGGTGCTGAGGATGCAGAAAGCAGCAAGAAGGTTACTTATCTCCTCAACAACTACCACTATACACTCTATGCCCCGACTAATGCCGCTATGGCTCAGGCTTATGCAGCAGGTCTGCCCGATGAAGCAGCAATGACTCAGGCTTATGCAGATGATGAAACTGAGGGCAAGACCGGTACAACGGAGTCGCATGTTGACTCTCTGAAGGAGGTGCTGCTCGACTTTGTCAAGTATCACATCCAGGATAATTCAATCTTTATCGATCAGGGCTTTGCATCCGGTGCTTATGAGTCTGGAAAGACAGAACTTATAAAATCCACAACGGTTAATGAAGAGACAGGTGAGACTTCTTGGGACGGAACATATTCCCCTGGTCGTCCTTATAAACTGCAAGTTACGGTTTCTTCTGGCGGTCTGACTGTTAAGGACAGGATGGGTAACGTGCGCAATGTGGTTATGACTCCTGGCATGTACAACTTGATGGCGCGTGAATATTGGATTAAAGGTACCAATACTAATTCCAATCCATACGCAACCGTTTTGGACAACTCGTCGTTTGTGGCAATCCATGCAATCGATGGTCCGCTCTTCTTTGACGCTCCAAGTCAGTTCAAGTACGAGCACAAGCCACTGTACAAAGATAAATCAGCTAAACGTCGTAAATAATCTATATCATGAAAAAAATATTATCAATCCTAATGCTGTTTGCGTGTGTTTGCACGGGTGCAAATGCGCAGGTGAAGGCAGGCGATATTATTAGTGGTCAGATTTGGGACGACCTCGAACCTCTGATGATGGTAAACGTTGTCGAAATTGACCATAACAATCGTATCGTTGCAGCGGGAACTACCGATATCAACGGTAACTTCTCGTTCAAAATCGTGAGTCCTAAAGATAAGATTCGTATATCTTATATAGGATGTGAAACAAAGATTCTCCCTATCACTAAGCGTTCGTACGGTAAGATTGTTCTTACCAGCCAGACTCAGTTGAAGGAAGTAGTCGTTAAGGCTGTCAAGAAGACTCAGACTTCCGGTCTGTCCATTCCTGTGACGGAAATCTCTGTTGCACAGCAGACTATCGATATGAAGGAATTCGAAGGTCTGGCAATGACCAGTGTCGATGAGGCTCTGCAGGGACGTATCTCAGGTCTGGATATCGTTGCCAACTCTGGTAACCTTGGTGCCGGTACTACAATGCGTCTGCGTGGTGTCAGCACCATCAACGGTAATGCTGAACCGCTCATCGTAGTAAACGGAAACGTCTTCACCAACGATGCCAACAAAGACTTTGACTATACCAATGCCAATGAAGAGAAGTTTGCAGAGCTCCTGAATGTCAATCCCGAGGATATCGAGTCTATCTCAGTCCTCAAGGATGCTGCCGCTACGGCAATATGGGGTTCTCAAGGTGCAAACGGTGTAATTGAAATCAAGACTAAGCGTGGTAGCCGCGGTAAGACAAAGGTGCAGTATTCTTACCGTTTCACTGGCAGTTGGCAGCCTAAAGGTTACAAACTGCTCAATGGTGATGACTATACCATGTTCCTTAAGGAAGCATATTTCAATACTACTCAGAATCCGGAGTTCGCTACTCCTGGTAAGCTGAATTACATCCCCGAAATCGCTTACAACAAGGAATTCTCGGAATATGAGATGTACAACAATAATACCGACTGGGTTGATGCTGTTTCACAGTTCGGTCAGAGCCATCAGCACTATGTTGCTCTCACGGGTGGTGGTGAGAAAGCGAATTTCCGTATATCAGGAGGTTACGACCATCAGACCGGTATCGTTATCAAGCAGGTTCTCAATCGTTTCACTACACGTGTTGCCCTCGATTACTTCGTAAGCGACCGTATTAAGGTTGTCTCCAACTTCGACCTCACACACACGAAGAACCAGAAGAACTATCAGGAACTGATGCCTCTGGCTCAGATAAAGATGCCAAACCTTTCCATCTACCAGCAGGACGAATATGGAAATGACCTGAGTGAGTTCTACACAATGAACCCATACCTGTCAGCAGCTCAGGCTGGTTACAATGCAGCCTCTGGTGTAGAAGAGCATTATGAAATTGTAAATGGTGTTAGGGTAAGGCAGCAAAACTTGCTGTCAGACCAATATGGTACTCCAAACCCTGTTGCAATTGCTAATAAAGCAAAGCGCGATTGGACAGAACTCAAGCTCTCTCCTGAGTTCATCCTCCAATACGACATCCTCGGTACAGAAGCCGACCAGACACGTCTGAAGTATGAAGGACAGATTATCTTTGACATTTACAGCCGTGGAGAGGATTCATATTTCCCAGGTTCGCTTATTGCAACCAACTGGTCTTCTTCCGATAAATACAATGCAGCATCTTCTAGTTCTTATAAGCAGCACGGACTTTCTACCCGTCACACCCTGACATTCCAGCCTCATTTCAAGAACGAAGGTCACAGCCTTTTGGCTATGGTTCGTTATCAATATACTGGTGGAACTTCTTCACGTCAGATTAACGGACAGAAATGGTTGCCATCTGTCGATGGAATCACATCCCCGCTTGCCGGAGGTGTTCCTACAGATTTCGGCACAGAAGCCGGAGAATGGAAATCGCAGTTCCTCCTCTTCCAGCTACACTATGCATACAAGGAGCGTTACATCTTCGACGCTACTTTGCGCCGTGATGCTTCTACCAAGTTCGGTCCTTCAAACCGTTGGGGTAACTTCCCGGGTCTCTCTGCCCGTTGGAATATCAGTTACGAACCTTGGATGAAATGGGCTGAAAACTGGCTCTCAATGCTTTCTATCCGTCCAGGTTGGGGTATTGTAGGTCTCCAGCCAGGTGGTGAAGGACTGTTCTACTCTAAATATGCAAACGGTTCCAGCTATCTTGGTGCCAGTTCAGTTGTTCCGTCAAACATCCGTCTGGCAGACCTGAAATGGGAAAAGACTGAAACCTTCAACCTTGGTTTCGACTTCGGTTTCTTCGATGGAAAGATTGATGGTGACCTCTCTATTTACACAAAGAAGACGACCCAATTGATAAATTCGGGCGGACGCTATCGTATTCCTTCATCTTCTGGTTACGGCTCACTCGCCTATAAGAACGAGGGTACGATGCGTAACAACGGATGGGAATTCAACATCAATGGTCATAAGATTATCAGTATAGGTAAGTTCTCGGTTGACTTCAACATTACATTTGCCAACTCTCGTAACAAGATTCTTGAGATGGACGAAACCCTTCTTGAAGGATATAACGATGAATTTAACTACAATAATGGTCAGTATCTGTCACGTGTTCAGCTCAACAACCCGATTGGTTCTATCTACGGTTTCCGTTCGAAAGGTGTATATGCTTATTCAAACCTCCCACGCGTTCGTGAACGTGCAACAGGTGTTGAATCGTATGTGGATATGAATATGGACGAGATTGATAAGTCAAAGTATATCATTCTTGAAAACGGTGGTAAGAATGCGCCTATAGTACGTACTCCGAATGGTGACGCTGTGTACAATGCCTCTGGTACTCCTAAGAAGATGTATTTCGACTACAATGGAGGTACACGCTATGAATTCCAGGGTGGTGATGCTATTTACGATGATGTAAACAATGATGGTAGCATCGACGAACTCGATATCGTATATCTCGGTAGTACACTGCCGAAACTCACCGGTGGTTTCGGTGTTAAGTTCAACTATGGACCTCTGCAGCTCAACCTCCAGTTTAACTACCGTTATGGTAACAAGCTGATTAACTATGCTCGTATGAATCTCGAGAATATGTCGAACAACAACAACCAGTCGCAGGCTGTCAACTGGCGTTGGCATACAGAGGGTGACGAGGCATTGCTCCCACGTGCTGCTACAGGTCAGACTGGTCATCCGACATACAACTATCTCGGTTCTGACCGCTTCGTTGAGGATGGTTCATTCCTCCGACTCAACTACGCACAGCTCTCTTACACCTTTACTCCTCAGTCGCTGAAGAAAATAGGTATTTCGGCTCTCCGAATCAACCTTATAGCAAATAATGTATTCTGTATTACGAAGTATTCCGGTCCGGAACCGGAGCGTCCGCAGGCAGGTTTCGCCCCTGCATCGGATAGTGGTAACACTCCACGTGCGAAGTCGTTTACAGTAGGTGCATCAATAACTTTCTAATGGTTTAATAGTTATGAAACACATGAAAAATAAAATTAAGATAGCAGCATTAATCATGGTGTCAGGGTTCGGCCTCGGTTCGTGCTCAATGGATCTCCTGCCGCTCAATGAGGTAGTTCTCGAGAACTACTGGAAGGAAGGCGAAGATGTACAGAGTGTTGTCAATTCCTGCTACACCGCTATGCAAGCACAAGGCTATATAGAGCGTCTTATCGTATGGGGTGAATGCCGTTCCGATAATACTACACCGAATCCTGCAGCAGGCTTAAATCTGCGCAATATGATGAAGGGTAACCTGAAGACAACAAACGAATGGTGCGATTGGTCACCTTTCTATACCGTCATCAACCGTTGCAATACGGCATTGTATTATGCAGGTGAAGTGGCAAGTAAGGACCCTAACTATACAGAGTCCGACTATATGATTACTCAGGCAGAGGTGAAGTTCATGCGTGCCTTCTCTTATCTGACACTTATCAAGACATTCCAGGATGTACCGCTTGTTTTGGAGCCGTCAATCGACGACACCCAAGACTATAGAGTAGGGCAGACCTCGTTTGCAGAAGTACTGAACGTTCTTATCAACGATATCGAAGGATGTAAGAATTACCCACCTGTACGTTATGCTGCAAACCAGCGCTACTACAACACGGGTCGTGTAACACGCCTTGCCATGTATGCTCTTTTGGCAGAGCTTTACTTGTGGCGTGCTTCCGATGCTTCTGCAGATGTCTCTTCACGTCAGTCTGATTATCGTTCCTGTATATCGTGTTGCGACTACATAATTAATGCAAAGATTGCCCAATATAAGGAAAACAACTATAATAGTGATAAGGACGGCTCGCAGATTAAACTCGAATCTGTTTGTGACCGTGACCATGTATATGCCACTTATGGAATTCCTTTGCTGAAAGAGGCTGACGGTACCATGCCTCCTGCTCAGGGACCTATGGCTACGAACACCATCTTCACCGATGGAAACTCTTACGAGTCGTTGTTTGAAATCACATTTGTTGACAATCAGGATGTCAACTATGCTGTCGGACACATGTATGGCGGTTATGCCAATAGTGATGCGAATGGTATAGACAGGCAGGTTCTTGCTGAACCTAACATCATCACTACCACACCTACAGCCATTACATATAGTGATAATGTATTGTTCTCCGTTACATCCGACTTCCGTTCGCAGGCTCCTTTCTACTATACTGATGGTAGCGGCTCGCAGTATATTTATAAATATGTGTTGAGTCATAACTATGCAGCTTACAGTTCTACTAGTGAAGATTATGGTCAGTTGGGCAACTCTGTAGGTTCCTATAAGAAGCCAACGAGCCCTCAGACTGTTTATCTACGCTCCAAGGAACGGCAGTCTGAGAACTGGATACTTTACCGCCTTGCTGAGATAGTTCTGTTCAGAGCAGAAGCTGAAATAGCTCTTGCCGGCACGATGACAGGCGATTCAGACAGCAGCCCTGCTACAGCTACAACTGGATTTGCAGGTTATCACAACGGTGCAGACCTGGGTAGCTCAGGCGACCTCTATGCCGATGCATTCAACTTGATTTCTGCCGTATATTGGCGTTCAAATCCGAGTGCTACAACGGCAACCAGCGCTCTGATTCCGCAGGTTGCAAATTACACTCAGTATAGCGAGTACGTAAAACTGCTCATGAACGAGCGTCGTCGCGAATTCCTGTTCGAAGGCAAGCGTTATTACGACCTTGTGCGTCAGGCTCGTCGCAACGGTAACACTTCAAACTTCTCTGCTGCTCTCACGACGAAATACGGAGAAGCGTCGAAGGCTATCTTGATTAAGATGTCAAATATGAATTTCATGTATATGCCTGTTCTGAAGTCGCAGATGAAGGTTAATCCTAACCTGCGTCAGAACCCATGTTACCTCGATGAAGAAGAATCAGTTAAAAACTAAAGCCTTATGAAAATATTTGAATTCAAACATCTTGCTGTTGCCGTCCTGTCATGTGCGGTTTTACAGTTCGGACTTGTAAGCTGTTCCGACGACCCGGGTGTCGAGAACTACTACACAAGTACATCTCAATATGCTGCTGACTACCTGCAGAGCAACGGGCAGTTCAGCCAGTATGTACAGATTCTAGAGCGTGCTACGGGTGAGAAGGGAAATCTGCGTCTCATCCAGCTTCTCGGCTCATATGGAGCATATACAGTATTTGCACCGACTAACGATGCGATTAATACATACCTTGCAAGCAAGGGCTTGTCTTCGGTAGCAGAACTGCCCAAGGAAGACTGCGACACTATCGCGCTCAATTCCATTATCGAGAATGCCTACTTCACAACCGATGTGAACGATGGTACATACCCGGAGACAAACATGCTCGATCAGTATCTGACCATCTCGAGCCAGTCGGAAGAAGGGGAAGGTGGTGTCCCGAACCTGGTTATGTATGTAAATACAGATGCCAGAATCATTCATGCCGACGACTCTGTATCGAACGGAGTAGTCCACACGATTAATAAGGTTCTTTTCACAAGTACCGAGTTTATATCCGACTTCCTTGAAAAAGATCCAAATTGTACGCTTTACAATGCGGCTCTGAAGGCTACAGGAGTCGATTTGCTCCTGACGGACTATATCGATGCAAGTTATTCTGTGGGTTCCGATTCGATTGACTGGACCAACGACGCCCTCGTTGTTCCTACTGCTACAGAGAGTGATAACGTAGCTTACCCCGAGAAGCGCTACTATAAGTTTACGATGTTCGTTTGTACCGACCAGGTTCTGAAAGACAAGTATAACATCACAACCCTCGACGACTTGCGTCTGAAGGCACACGAACTTTACGACCCGATGTATCCGGATGATAAGAACATCACCGACGAGAAAGACCGCAGAAATGCGCTCAATCGTTTCATTTCTTATCACATCCTCGACCGCTATGCGTCATACTACAGTCTGACATGCGTCGATGGAGCCCAGTCAACACTTGCTATCAATTGGAACCGTCGTAAGTGGGATATCTCTGACTGGTACGAGACCATGATGCCTTATTCCATCTTGAAATGTTCGTTCCCTAACGGTTCGCAGGCAGGTCTTTATATCAACCGCCGTGGTGTACAGTCAAGAGCTGATGAACGTGGTGTATTCGTTCGTGGTGCTAAGGTTATGCCTACAAGCGAAATGGGAGTTACCAATACATGTCTTAACGGTATCTACCACTACATCGACGACATTATTGCGTACGACCAGAACACGCAACAGGTTGTGCTGAACGAACGATTGCGTATAGATGCTTCTACTCTGTCGCCAGATTTTATGACGAGTGAAGCCCGTGGTCACTACACCAAGTCTTCTTATGAGAATGGTAAGTATGGTCTTTATGATCAAACAACCAACCATACCAACAGGAATACTTGTTTGGGTTTCAAGGCAGGCTTTGTTAAGAACTTCAAGTACGACAACAATACCCATCTTCACGTTCGTCCGCGAGTGCTTTCATTCTGGTCATATCAGGGTGATGAGGTTACCATCCTCGGTATATTCGACTTCAAAGTTAAGATTCCACCTGTACCGGTAGGTACATACGAGCTTCGACTCTTCACATGCGTTGAGTTTGAAAGCCGTGGTATCATCCAGGTTTATATTGACGACATTCCACAGGGAATCCCGTTCGACATGCGTCCAGGTGGAGAAGTCCTTTTCGGCTGGCAGAGTGATTCAAAACTCGGTGATGAGGATGCAATCGCTGCATTCGACAAGTCAATCCACAACCTCGGATGGATGAAGGGGCCGAAGTCTTACTATTCAGCCTCGTCCGAGAGCGGAGGTGCACAGGGTTCTTGTTTCCGCGACCTGAACCGTACCATTCGTAAAGTCCTCGGTACATTCGTAAGTGATGGTAAGACCGACCACTACGTACGCTTCCAGCAGAAGCTGAAATCTACGACAAATGCGATGAACTTTGACTTTTTGGAGATTTGTCCGAGCTCGGTATATAACAATGAATACTATGCAGAAGACAGATGGTAATAACGTTTAGCGAAAAAACACAATATTATGAAAAATAACATAAAGAACACATTGCGCACAGGTGTTGCCGCTGTTTTCGGCTTGGTGACAATGTATGCTTGTAACGATACGTGGAACGAGCATTACGACTCCATGTCCACGTCTCCGACTACATACAATGGTACAACCATGCAGGCATTGGAAGAGGAAGCATCAGATTTCGCAGAGATTGTGAAAGCCGTGGGCTTTGACTCTTATCTTAATTCATCCAGTTCGTTTACTGTATGGGCTCCAGCCAACGGCTCTTTCAACAAAGACAGTGTCTTGGCAGTGCTTTCTGTTAGCAAGAAAGATGTCTTGCAGCAGTTTGTACGAAATCATGTTGCCCGTTATTCAATTCCGTTGAATCTCGATGAACATCAGATTCATCTGCTCAATCAGAAACTCTACTCTATGACTGATAAGTATCAGCATAAGATAGGTAATTTGAACATATTGGAAGACAAGAGTAACATTAAGTGTGCCAACGGTATCCTTCACGTAATCGACGGCAACCTTCCTTTCCAGAACAACATCTTCGAGTTGATAGAATCGGAGTACAATAAATCGACAAATCCAAAGAAGGAAGAAGTGTCGATGTATGCATACCTGAAGACTGCTGATGCAGATTCGCTCGACGAGTCTCGTTCCGTATATCGCGGATACGACGAATACGGAAACAAGATATGGATTGACTCTGTAGTATTCCGCAATAATACAATTCTGCGCGACCTCGGAGCACTTATCTACGAAGAGGACTCCAACTATATAGCCTTTATCCCATCCGTTGAGGCTTATCAGGCACGATACGACGTTGCCAAAGAGTATCTGAAATACAATCCGTCGATGGATAAAGGTCTGGAGTACAGCCGTGCCGATTCTCTGCAAAAGAGCTATGCGAATCGTTTTGCTATGACCGACCTGTTCTATAGCATTTCTATGAACGAGCACATCGATGACTCTCTGAAATCTACACAGTACACTGTTGGCCAATGGCCGGAGCACCTCTACTATCGTAAGAAACCTGCAAAAATGCCGGAAGACAAAAAGGTCAATGATATCATTGCAAAGGTTAGTTCTCCAACCAACCCAATCACTTGCTCTAACGGCCTTGCATATCTCTTCGACGAGTATCCTATTGACATATATGAGCAGTTCCTCAAGAAAATAAAGATGAATTCTAGAAATTTGGCAGGAAATTTTATCAGTTCGGAAGACAAGATAAAGGGCTCTAATGTTCAGGTTACAAAGAACATCGGTACGCCTGAACTCTGGTCAGGTTCTTGGACTACTTGGATTTATGACGATCAAGGCGCTATCATTGACTCTAAAATCCAGGATTTTTCTTATATATACATACCTGCTTCTTCTACTACGAATGCGAATGTGGCATTCTACATAGGCAATAACTTCTCAGGCAAGTACGACATATATGTAGTTACAATGCCTATATGGTTCTACAGGCAAGAAATAGAGGTAGTAGATGACAAGTCGGTTCCTAAGAATAAATTGGCTTACAACTTCCGTGCTTGGATGTGGGGTAAGGACGAAAACGGAAACTATCCTGCAACGGGCGAGCAAATGAAAGTCGGTACTCAAAATACTTTCACAACTCCTGTACCGACCGACATTTCTGTCATCCGCGACACTACCTTCATCGGCACCTATGACTTCACATATTCATACTACGGTGAGAGTGAGCCGGGATATCTCCTCCAGTTCGCTACCTATGTCACTGTCAGTACGCGTAGCAAGTACTCATACGATATGATATACTCAGGAATTATCCTGAAACCTCATAATGACGATGATGATTCAGGCTCTTCGCCAATCAAGGCAGGACCTCGTGATATGTTCATAGAGCCTATGAAGTGTACTGGGACTCTTAGCAACCAATATGTAAAAACTTTAAAACAATAATACTATGCAACACTTCAATAAAATCGGAATAGCAGCATTGATGTTCCTCGTCGGAACTGCACTACCTATTGTTGCACAAGAGCAGACAGAATCTGAAGAAGAAGTTGCTGAAGCGCCTGCTACACCTAAAAAGCGGGTTAAGAAAGCGAAGAAATACCCAACCATCGAGGTTGCCGGTAAAGTGTTCGACGCAGCAACAGGCGAACCACTTGCCGGTGCTCAGATTCAGGCATACAACAACAAGAACTATACAGCGATGACCGATGAAGACGGCGCGTTCGTTATCAATGTACCTAAATTCGTCACATCACTCGCTGTAAAGCTCGAAGGTTATAATCTCAACCAGACAGCAATCAATGGTCGTACCACAGATGTCAACGTATATCTGCGCTCAGACGTGTTCATGGATGATTATAGGGATGTGACCACAGGAGCCCGTTCTGTAATGGCTACAAGGTTTGAGTCAACCAACGCAATTACAGTGGATGACGAGATACAGAAACAGCTCTCTGCCGACATACACAGTATGCAGCGTAGTGCGAATCCGGGTCAGGGCGTGTCGATGTTTATCAATGGTCTCAACTCTATCTATTCCAATGCGCAGCCTCTCATAATTGTCGATGGCGTCATCTTCGACCAGATGTACGACACTGAGATGCTCCACACCGGCTACTTCAACAACCTGCTTCAGGCTATCAACCTTGACGATATAGCAAGCGTAGAAGTTTTGAAAAATGGTACAGCCATCTATGGTGCAAAGGCAGCCAATGGAGTTATCATCATTCGCACTAAGCGTTGCCGCTCTATGGCAACACGCATCGACGTGAACGTAAGCGGTGGAATCAACCTGCGCCCAGGCACTATTGATATGATGAGTGCGGAGGAGTACCGCTCATACGCATCCGAGATGCTCGGTACTACCGGCACCAAGCTTACTGAATTCAAGTTCCTCAATCCTGACCCGAACTATTATTATTACAATATGTATCATAATAATACTGATTGGAAGGAAGAGGTTTACAAGAAGGTCGCATGGGAGCAGAAATACGGCATCTCCATACAAGGTGGTGACGATGTTGCAGCATACAATCTCTCAGTCGGATACATGGACTCTAAGTCCATTCTCAAGAAGAACGATATGCAGCGTTTCAATATCCGATTCAATACCGATATTAACTTCAATAAGTGGTTCTCGACTCAGTTCGATGCCAGCTATACCAACGTGACAAGAAACCTGCGCGACGATGGTCTGGCTTCTGAATTCAATACCCAGACACTGGCTTCTCCTGCTTTCCTTGCTATGGCAAAGTCTCCGTTCCTCTCACCTTACGATTTCGCAACCGACGGAACCGAGACATCGTTCATTGCTGACGCTGATACCTATCTCGACGAGGTGCTCGGTAAAGGCGCTGCATCGCTTGCCAATCCTACAGCAATACTCGAGAACGGTGAAGCAAAGAATAAGAACCACTCAGACTGTACGATGATTAACATCACCGTCGCTCCTAAGTGGCAGCCTACGAAGAACTTCTCTCTGTCCGACCGCTTTGCCTACACAATGCAAAGTTTCGACGAGGCTTACTTTACTCCTATCAAAGGTATGCCTTCATACCTTAAGCCTGGTAACCAGTACACAACTGAAAACTCGAAGTACTCATTGTTCTCGCGACACAATTCAGTATTCAACGACTTCCGTCTCGACTGGATAATCGTACCAAACGGAGCTCATCACCTCGACCTGTTCGGAGGCTTCCGTTTCATGAACGATACCTTCAACGCTTCTTATCTTATTGGTGACAACACCGGTAACGATAAGACACCAAACAACTCCGGCAATCAGGTCAACAAGGAAATCAAAGGTAGTGACGTCAACTGGCGCACACTTGCATACTATGCAAATGTTAACTACAACTTCCAGGAAAGATTTTACCTGCAGGGACAGCTCTCTGTTGAGTCCTCATCACGTTTCGGTAAGGAAGCCGAAGGCGGTATGAAACTCTTCGGAATACCTTGGGGTATATTCCCCTCTGTTCAGGGTGCATGGGTGCTGACAAACGAAAAGTGGTTCCGTCCGAACAAGGGTGTCAATATGTTCAAGATAAATGCTGGCTGGGAGTCAGTAGGCAACGATGCAGTTGACAATAGTGCCACACTTACCTACATGACAACAGCAGCGATGTTTACCAATGGTGTTACATCTATCGGACTGACGAACATCGGTAACCCGAAACTGCGTTGGGAAACGACAAACCGTTTCAACGCGGGCATCGAAGGAAACTTCCTGAACAACCGACTCAACGTTAAGTTCAATGTCTATCGTTCGAAGACCACCAACCTGATTTCACTCGGAACTCTCGCTTACGTAGCCGGACTCACCGACTATAAGTTCTACACAAACGACGGTTCGCTCAAGAACAATGGTTACGACCTCTCTTTCAATGCAAAGATTATAGACACCCGCAACTTCAAGTTCGATGCAGGAGCTAGCTTCGGTCACTATCAGAACGAACTCGTATCGCTGCCTGAAGGTAAGAGCAGCTTCACAACCGACATGTACGGAGCAACCATCCTCTCTGAAGTAGGTCGTGCCGCCGGAGTATTCTATGGTCTCGAGACCGCCGGTGTATATGCTACATCAGAAGAGGCAGTAGCCGATGGTAAATACATCATCAACTCATCAGGTAATAAAGATTACTTCAGAGCCGGTGATACAAAATTCATCGACCAGAACAACGACGGCAAGATTAGCGACGAAGATAGGGTAGTGATAGGTGATCCAAACCCCGACTTCTTCGGAAACATTTCATTCCACTTCAACATCGGACAGCGTTTCGACATCTATGCTAATTTCAAGT
This sequence comes from uncultured Bacteroidaceae bacterium, assembly GCA_905233285.1. Lineage (GTDB taxonomy): Bacteria > Bacteroidota > Bacteroidia > Bacteroidales > Bacteroidaceae > Minthosoma. The sequence goes on along the minus strand of CAJODY010000024.1, from coordinate 3,660 downwards.
ATTCTGTCGGCAACGATATTTATAACTATCAGCGTTCACTGCTCGAAAGCGGCTCTTTGTTCATTAATCAGACCAAGGCAGTCAACCGCCGTTGGACATCTGAAGGACAGCAGACCGACGTTCCTCGCGTCAGCTACCTCGACCCAATGGGCAACAGCCGCTTCTCCGACCGATGGATTGAAGATGGTTCATACCTGAAACTCAAGAACGTTACCATCTCATACAAAGTACCAATCCGTAACGAATACATCCAAGGCCTCACTATATGGGCCGCAGCCAACAACATCTTTACACTCTCACGCTATCTGGGCGTAGATCCTGAAGTTTCTTGTGGCAACGGAGTCTTGATGCAGGGTATCGATGCAGGTTATCTCCCTGCCGGACGTAGTTTCAACCTCGGCGTTAAGATAAACCTCTAAACTAACTCCGAACAACCTCTGAAAATAATCAAAATTATGAAAATAAAATCAATCATAACATGTGGATTGCTTCTGCTGGGAGTCGGAGCAGCCACTACATCGTGTGAGGACATGATGACACCTGACAACAACCTTGTCACTACGAATCTTGCTCCTCAAGACACTCTGTATCAGATGATGGGTATCATACAGCGCATGCAGAAATTGGCCGACCGTACCATCCTGCTCGGCGAACTCAGAGCCGACTTGGTAGATGTTGACCCTGTGCATGCCTCTTCCGACCTTCAGGAGCTGTCAAACAATACCATATCTCTGACCAATAAGTACAACTCTCCTGCCGAATACTACAGTGTCATCAACAACTGTAACATTTATCTCGCAAATGTTGACTCACTCTTCAAGGTATATGGCGATTATTACTATCGAAAGGAAGTCATTGCAGCACGATGTTTCCGTGCATGGTGCTACCTCGAACTGGCTAAAATCTATGGCTCCGTACCGTTCTTTACAGAACCTATTTTGACACCCGATGCAGCAGAACAAGCCCTTGCACAGCCAAAGGCAGATATGCTTACCATCCTCGACTTCTGTATCGACGACATCGCTCCATTTGCCAATCTGCCTGAAAACGGAGCGTTGCGTCCAAGCTATGGTGCCAAATTTATGGGATTCAACTCCTATAGTCTCTTCCTTCCTTTCCGTGCACTCCTTGGCGAACTGTACCTATGGCGTGGTTCGTTCAAGGGTAAAGGAGCCGGGCAGAGCGACTTCTTGGAGGCAGTGCGCATGTATCACGACTACCTTTGCTACCCAGGCGAAGAGAAGGCAGTACAATATGATGCCTGTGAATGGTACAGCACTGATTGGACTAATCTCAATGGCGGTTCGTTCTATACAAATCACTATAAGGAAAGCGAGAAGGAGGACTACTATATAGCAGTACTCCCTATCGACACCGCAGCATACTTCGGAAATACATCTGACCTGCGTGCCATCTTCAACTCTACAATAAGCAACCTCTATTATCCTTCTGTCACACCATCTGCGCGTATGTCAGACATATCCAAGAGCCAGAAGTACCTCTATCTGACTTACAAGACAGGTACACTCGCGATAGGCGATACACTCCTGAACTACGCTCCTACCGATCCGGCTACGGTGGGTGGTGAACGCAGAGTAGGCGACTTGCGTCTCAATGCTATATATAAGAACAAGTCAAATATAAGCGAATCGAAATATAATGAGAATGTTAACTCTGTTAAACAGTACATCCTCAAATGGACTAACGGAGAAGACGACCTCTCGAACGACCGCCGTCAGACATTCATCTACTACTATACTACCAACACCATCTACCTCCACATGGCAGAGGCACTCAATCTCGCAGGATTCCCCGAGACAGCTATGGCAGTGCTCACCCACGGTCTATGTTACGAAACCCTTAATGACGAGAGATACATCATCCACAACAAGCAGTCCTCTACAGGTACCGATACGACACTCAGGATGCCGGTTATTTCTGAAAATGAGTTTAGCCGTCTGTGTAACATCAAGACTAGAGGTTATACCAACAACACCACCGACTACGACGCTGATCCTGTAGTTGCAGCTAAGGCAAACAACTCGTTCGTAATATGGAGAAAAGACCGTTTCACGGGTCTTAACAAGCAAGGCAATAACCGTTCAGGATACACCTCAGGCAAGTGGAATACTGTTTATAATGTGGCTACTTACAAGCAGATTGGTATCCACTCTCTCGGTTCGGGCGACTCCGACTTCAACGAGTATTACCGTCTTCTTAATCCTTATGATGACACTAAAAGTGGAGGCATTAGTTTTGTAGATATCATTAACAACATCAAGCAAGGTGTCCGTCCAGATGTTCCTCAGGGATGGGAAGCAGGTAAGGCACCCCTCACAAAGGCTGAAGTGGAGGCTCTTGTCGGCAAGACGATAACTATCGCTCAATACAATGCCTACGTAGATGAATACAATGCCTATCCTACAAAACTGTCTAACTTCGAGGCCGACGTGACATACCTCACATCACCAGCCGTTGTTGAAAAGTGTCAGGAACGCGTACGCTGGCTCATCCTCCAGGAAGAGGCACTTGAAAGCTCGTTCGAAGGAACACGTTTCTACGACATTCTGCGTCACCAGATGCAGGGCGGAAAAGTCGGTGGTGTAGGCTCTACAATTACCATGCCCGACTCCATCGTGAAGCTCTATGGACCTACTCCAAACATGGAAGGCAAACCATGGTACCTCCCTCTGCGAGCAAGATAAAACTCAACGTTACACATTATATATAATATATAGGAGAGTCCTTGTGGCTCTCCTATGTTTTTTGAAAAAAGGTATGCAAACTTTGAAACTTTAAAACTTTGAAACTTTTGCGCTCAATTTATTTTGTACATCTCTCGCTTATCCGTATCTTCATCTTCATTCCTAAGTAATCAACATTTCACGCGCCTGTAGCAAAAATAAATCCCTGGGCTATTTTTATTAATCCCGACGCTATTTTTAAAAATCCCCTCGGGATTATTTTTATTCCCCTCGCGATTTTTTCTTATCGCTGGGACGTGACAACACCATTACATAGGAATGAAAGCCTGATTGCAGTAGAACATAAAGAACGACGGGTCGGACAGACTTCTCAAAATCGCCTCCTAACAGCTCTTACACATTATTTATAATATATAGGAGAGAGCGGGGTGGAAAAATATTTTGAAAAAAGTGTCCGTATTATTTTGCCAGTCCGCAGAAAGTTCGTACCTTTGCACTCGCTTTTCGCAGGAAAGGCCTAAAAGAAAGAGTTCTTTGACAGACTGCGACACAAAAATGGAAGACAATGCAGAAAGAATGAGTCAAAAAGAAACGTCAATTACGAAGAATGAATGTCTTTTAAACGAGATATACAATGAATCGAACGATGCAGGAAGCCTGAGTTGGGAATCAACAGTATAATGCAATTTTACAATTCTCCGAGCAGCGAGCGCAGAGGAAAGTTTACTTTCGCTATGCCGAGTCGCGAGAGAGATTCGTAAAAATTTTGCAAAGCTAAATTTTTACAATGAAGAGTTTGATCCTGGCTCAGGATGAACGCTAGCTACAGGCTTAACACATGCAAGTCGAGGGGCAGCATGGAAGTTGCTTGCAACTTCTGATGGCGACCGGCGAATGGGTGAGTAACGCGTATCCAACCTGCCACATGCCCGGGAATAGCCCTTGGAAATGAGGA
>CAJODY010000023.1 GCA_905233285.1 uncultured Bacteroidaceae bacterium | reverse complement strand
CAAGTCCTCCGGGTTGAACACAGCAGGCAGAGCTGCACGGTTCACAGTGCCCTCGGGAGTCATCGCGTCAGGTCCGACGTTGCGTGTGTCGGGTACCTGTTTTGCGAGTACGATAATCTTAAAACCCATGTTTTCTTTACTTAGTGATATTTGTCTTTTCTAAAAACTGTCTTTGCCTTACAATACGAGATAATTACTATTTGTAATTAAATCGGCTGCAAAGGTACGGCAAAAAATCCGTCTGACAATGAAATAAACATAATTTAAGCTATTTCTGCAACTTCTTTTATTAAAATGCCTAAAAAACCATCGGGGAGCGGTGGTGGTTTTCCTTTTTTTTCGTAACTTCGCAGCCGAGAATCTTTTTACTATGAGCGAAGAAAATAACGAACTTACGGAATTGGATGATTTTGCCGAGGACGTGCAGGATGGCAAGAACCCTCCTGCGTCTGATTACGATCCTACGGCTATGGGCGACAGTATTACCCATCACCTCTCGGGCATGTACCAGAACTGGTTTCTGGACTATGCCAGTTATGTGATTCTGGAACGTGCTGTTCCACACATTGTCGATGGTCTGAAACCCGTGCAACGACGCATTCTGCACTCGATGAAGCGCATGGACGACGGACGCTACAACAAGGTGGCGAACATCGTGGGACATACCATGCAGTTCCATCCTCATGGCGATGCCAGCATCAAGGATGCGCTGGTTCAGATGGGTCAGAAAGAGTTGCTGATTGACTGTCAGGGAAACTGGGGAAACATCCTTACTGGTGACGATGCCGCAGCTGCACGATATATCGAGGCACGTTTGTCGAAATTTGCCCTCGACGTGGTGTTCAATCCGAAGACTACGGAGTGGAAACTCTCGTACGACGGACGAAACAAGGAACCTATAGCCCTGCCTGTGAAGTTCCCGTTGCTCATAGCCCAAGGTGTGGAAGGTATTGCCGTCGGACTTTCGAGCAAGATTCTGCCACACAACTTCAACGAGATATGCGATGCTGCTGTCAACTACCTCTATGAGGAGCCTTTCCAACTCTATCCCGACTTCCTTACGGGCGGTTCTATCGATGTTGCGAAGTATAACGACGGACAGCGAGGAGGTATCGTGAAGATTCGTGCCAAGATTGAGAAACTCGACAATAAAACCCTTGTCATTCGTGAGATTCCTTACGGCAAGACTGCCGAATCGCTTATCGAGACCATCACGAAGGCGGTAGATAAAGGTAAGATTAAAGCCCGTAAGATTGAGGATAACACGGCTTCGCAGGTAGAGATTCTGGTTCATCTGGTGCCGGGAGTGAGCAGCGACAAACAGATTGATGCACTCTATGCCTTCACCGATTGCGAGGTGTCCATCTCTCCGAACTGTTGTGTCATCGACGAGCGTATGCCTAAGTTCCTGACTGTCAGCGATGTGTTGCGCAAGTCGGTCGATTATACCAAGTTCCTCATCAAGCGTGAGTTGGAGATTCGTCGGGGCGAGATACTCGAGCAACTCCATTTCGCAAGTCTTGAGAAAATATTTATCGAAGAACGTATATACAAAGGTAAGGAATTCGAGAATGCTCCGGATATGGACCACGCTGTCGCATACGTTGACAAGCGCTTGGAGCCGTTCAAGGAGGACTTCGTGCGTGAGGTGACTCGTGACGACATCCTTCGTCTGATGGAAATCAAGATGGCTCGCATCCTGAAGTTCAACAAGGATAAAGCCGACGACCTCATAGCCAAGATGAAGGCCGACATCGAGGAGATAGACCGCGACCTTGCCAACCTCGTGGAGGTGACAGCTAACTGGTTCCGCTACCTCAAGGAGAAATACGGAGCTGACCATCCGCGAATGACGGAGATAAGGAACTTCGACACCATTCAGGCTGCAACTGTAGCTGAGGCAAATCAGAAACTCTACATCAATCGTGCCGACGGATTCATCGGTACGAGCCTGAAGAAGGACGAGTTCGTGTGCAACTGTTCCGACATCGACGATGTCATCATCTTCTACAAGGACGGAACATACAAGATTACGAAGGTGGCAGACAAGATATTCGTGGGCGAGACGGAGAAGTCGAAGAAGGAAAAGCGCAAGGTGGAGATTATCCACATAGCCGTATTCAAGAAGAACGACGTACGTACCATCTACAACGTATGTTACAAGGACGGAGCCAGTGGTACCACATTCATCAAGCGTTTCAACATCCCGAGTCTTACCCGCGACAAGGAATACGACCTCACGACGGGCACTCCGAAGTCGAGAATTACATGGTTCTCGTCCAATTCCAACGGAGAAGCCGAAGTTATCCGCGTCACCCTCAAGCCGCAGGAGAAACTCCGCAAACTCGTGTTCGAGAAAGATTTTAGCGAAATTGCCATCAAGGGACGTTCGAGCCGTGGTAATCTGGTGACTAAGTTCGATATCTTCCGCATCCAGCTGAAAGCCCGTGGCGGTAGTACGCTGGGCGGACGAAAGGTATGGTGGGATGCCGACATACAGCGCATCAACTACGACGAACATGGCGTGCTGCTGGGCGAATTCCATAACGAAGACTCTATACTCGTGGTACTGCAGAACGGAGATTTCTATATCTCCAACTTCGATGTCAACAACCACTACGAGCAGAACATCCTGCGCATCGAGAAGTATAATCCGAAAAAGGTATGGACTGCCGTGCTCTGGGATGCCGACAATCAGAACTTGCCTTATATCAAGCGCTTCTTCATGGACGCTACGGCTAAGAAGCAGAACTTCCTCGGTGATAATGTTGAAAGTCGTCTCATCCTGCTTACCGACACATATTATCCGCGACTCCTTGTGGAATATAACGACCCGAACGTGGCTCGTCCGTCGGAAGAGATTGATGCCGACGAATTCATCGGTATTAAGGGCTTCAAGGCAAAGGGAAAGCGCCTGACGGTATTCCCGCTTGGCAATGTCACCGAACTCGAACCTCTGCGCCAGCCTGAACCTGAGATGCTGGAACCTGCGGACGAGGAAGAGGAGCCTGAGGAAATCATTGACCCCGACGAAGGAAAGTCCGACAGCGACATAAGAGATGAACTTACAGGTCAGCTTAAGTTATTCTAGACGTATCCTGCTATTCTGCGTTCTGCATTCCGCATTCTGCATAATGGCCGCTGCACAGACCGACAGTCTGCGTATGCATTCCACTTTGTATGGTATCGGATTTGCCAACGTACTCGATTCTTATCTCTCTCCTTATTCCTATACCGGCTCGAATGTCCGTGTTATCCGTCAGACGGAACGCCGTTTACGCCGATGGAATGGGAATATATCGTACCAGACCCTCGTTGATTTCAATGCGTCATATACCAAGAATCCGGCTCGTAATGTCAAGTCCTACTCGGGTGGCGTACTCTACGGGAATGCCTGGCTTTACAATTTTCCTGTGAAGCGTGCTCTGAACTTCACCGCAGGTCTGCAGGCATCGGGTTATCTGGGATGTATCTACAACGACCGGAACAGTAATAATCCGGCACAGGCAAAGCTATCAGTTATGGTTGACCTCTCAGGAGGCGTTCAGTACTCGTTTCGGACAGTCAAGGATCGTAAGTGTATTCTCCGCTACTATCTGTCCATCCCGTTTGTCGGACTGGCATTCTCTCCTCAATACGGGCAGTCGTACTATGAGATTTTCGAACTGAAAGACTACGACCACAACTGCGTATTTGCCAACTTCGTCAATATGCCGTCGATGCGTCATCTGCTCACTCTCGACATTCCCATCGGGCATAATATCCTTCGTGTGGGTTATTCGGCGGAGCTCATCCAGTCTAAGTTCAACGGACTGCGTCACCACTACTATACTCACGATTTCATGATAGGATTCACCAAATATTTCGTTCGTAAACGATGAAAAGACTCAGACACATATTACTTATTTCATTGATGACAGCATTCTCGGTTGTCAGTCTTGTGTCGTGTGTGAAGGGTGAGGACTCCACCAATACGAAGTATAACAACGTTGAATCCCTGTGGCGGCTTATCGACGAGCATTACTGCTTCTTCGAGTACAAGGAAAAGGAGATTGGTCTCGACTGGAATGCCGTCCATTCCAAATATCTCTCGCAGGTAAGTGAGAAGATGACCAGTCAGCAGCTTTTCGAAGTGATGGGCAATATGTTGGCGGAACTGAAAGACGGACATGTCAACCTTATCGCTGCCTTCGACTATGCTCGCAACTGGAGCTACTTCGAGGATTTTCCACTCAACTTCAACGACTCCATCATTCAGGCTACATACCTCGGAACGGACTATAAGATTGCCGCAGGACTGAATTATAAGGTTCTCGACGATAATATCGGCTACATGCGTGTGGCTTCTTTCTCCGATGGAATCGGTCATGGTAACGTATCTGTGGCACTCAGGGAGATGTCGCTATGTACTGGACTTATTATCGATGTACGTTCCAATGGTGGTGGAAACTTGGATAATGCCCATACCCTGGCATCCCATTTCATTAATGAGAAGACTCTGGTAGGTTATACTTCGCACAAGACGGGCAAGGGGCATTACGACCTCTCCGAACCCAAGGCAGAGTATCTCGAACCCGCTTCCGACGGAATGCGCTGGCAGAAGAAGGTTGTGGTACTAACCAATCGCCAGTGTTATAGTGCAACGAACGACTTCGTCATGTGTATGAAGACCTCGCCTCTCGTCACTACTATGGGCGACCAGACCGGTGGTGGTTCGGGTATGCCTTTTACCAGCGAACTCCCTAACGGATGGGCTGTGCGCTATAGTGCCGTCATCAATTACGATCGCAACCTTCAGCAAACGGAATTCGGTATAAAACCCGATATACCGCTCGTCATGTCAGGCAAGGAAACCAGTCAAGATAAAGATACATATATCGAAACAGCACGTGAATTCCTCAAACAATAAGCTCTTTAACCCTTAACCCATAACCTTTAATGATAGACTTTATTTCTTACATCATCGACCAGATTAACAGTCCAGAGATAAACTCCATTGGTTCAATCTTCAAGCTGACCCTCAGTTTCGTACTTGGAGGCATTGTGGGCCTGGAGCGCCGTCACAAAGGACAGACAGCCGGAATGCGCACCTTTGCCCTCATCACTATGGGAGCAACCCTTGCAATGATTATCTCAATCTACATTCCGCAGCAATATCTCGGACTGAAGAACGGTGACCCCGAACGTATCGCGGCACAGGTCATCTCCGGTATCGGTTTCCTTGGTGCCGGTGCTATCATACAGATGAAGGGTTCGGTACGCGGACTCACCACCGCTGCCGGCATGTGGGTATCGGCTTGTATCGGACTTACCGTCGGAGCCGGTATGTACATAGTGTCGATTGTGGCTTGTTTCCTCATCCTCTTCGTACTTCTGTCGCTCGAGATACTCGAAAAGAAACTGTTGCGCAGTAGCGAACAGAAGATTGTACGTCTGAAAGTCAATTACATCGTTACCGATGCTTCTTCATATCGTGAGATGTTCAAAAAGTATAGCGTGCATATCTCCGACGAATTTCTGAGATATGACTATACACTTGCGACTACGACCATAAACTTCATGGTGCGTAGCCGCAGTAATACCGATTTTATCGGGCTTTTCGATGAACTTCATTCGCAAGGTCAGGTATTGTCTCTAACCCTTACGAACGAAGTCAATAATTAATATCCGATAAGATATTTCTTCTTTTTGTTGAGGTAGATGCCCTTCTGCTGTGGTTTTTCAGTATAGGTGCGTCCGTCGAGTGAGTACCAGTTATCGTCTCCCACAGTCGTGTCCTCAGCTTCAATAGTATCCACGCCTGTCGGGTCTTCATATTTGATGCTTGCCAGTTCGCTCGACTCTGTATCAGCCGTGATGTTTACGTTGAAGTAGAACGTAGCCTTTCTGATTATGCCGTCTTTCTTGTAACGCAGAGCCTGTGCTATGCGGTATGTGTCGCCTACTTTCAGTTTGTTGGGATACTGTCCGATGTTGAATGCCATCAGACTAGGCATGAATACTGAGAACAGGCTGGCTCCGCTGTCACTATAGTTGCATCGTGTGCCGGCAGCATTGAACCAGTGTCCGTATTTTTCGGAGGTGGTACTGCCACCGCTTGTCACATAACCGCTCTTCGGGTTGCAGGCGTAGAATTTACATGTGCCCTCTGCCGGTGAACTACTTGACCACTCAGTGATGCATGCATCTACGTCGGTTGCCGGGTCTGGCATTTGGTATGCTGTACCAAACGTGGCCAGAGCCATGCCCGAGACATAGAAAGCTGTGCCCTCGTAGCTGTTGCGGGCAGGAATAGATACGTTGTATTCAATGTCGATATTGCCAATCGGACGTCCGTCAATGATAATGGGTGAATAGACTATTGCCGACGAACCGATGTCCGTACCCGACAGTTTGAAGTAATATGGCCACTGGTCGTCGTTCGCTATGTTTTCATCCCATTTGTGACGTATGTACTTGTTTAGTGCAGGAGAAACGACAAGCCATATCTTTTTTGCTCCTTCCGGAACGGTGAATCCGTAGTCAACCGACTTTTCTCCGGAACCGGTACAATAAACCTCATCTTCCGAGAAGTATTCGCGTGTGCCGTCTTCTTTCAGCACTACATATCCCAGACGGAATCCCCTGTAAGAAGAGTTCTGACCGTTGTATGTCGTCCTTGTGTCGGGTAGTTTAACGAAACCATCTCCGTTGTGATACTCTCGTGGGTCTGCCTCAGCAAGTTTCGATAAAGGACGCATTGCTGTGAAATGAGTGTTTATCTGTGTGCCGGCAGGTTTCAGTTGAAGTGGAATCACGTTGAATCCCGTTCCTTGCGGACAACTTGAATATGCCACCTGATATGTTGAGTCTGCTATTGCTGATGCTGCATATCGGAAATCGCCTATATAGTTTTCACGATATGGTTTGCAAGCGTCAATATCCCATGTTACTAAATGGCAAGCATAGTCAAAGTACATTTTGTAAAGGTCGTTAGCCGAAAGTTCTTTTAGAGCCATCAGAGCCTCGCTGAAATCGGAACCATTACCTTCGCTTTGACCGGTCATGGGCTGATTCCATACTTGAGCCACGGTAGTAATGTCGTTATATTTCTGGCTTAGGTAGTAGTGAAACCAGTAACTCTGATAGCGATGCCACTCGTGTGAAAAAGCATAGTTGTGTGTGTTGCGAAACAAGCCTATACTCTGGTTGAACATCTCTCCGGGGTATGACTGTGCAGCTTGCCATTGTGCAGTCTGCTCCCAAATAGCTTGGCCATTACCACAAGCCAAATGAAAACCTGTGTTGTCCGTTTCGGATTTTTTATGACCGCTGTGTTCGGCAAAACACATGTAGTGGAATGAATGGCCAACCTCGTGAGCTACGCTGTGCCCTACAGGCTTGCATGTAGCAGAATTAAGCCAAAGTGCCGATACCATAAAATCATAGCCTCCTCCATAACATGCCCAGTCACCGGGTTCCGAGAAGTTCATCAATACCATTACTTTGTATTTAGACAGATTGGATTTCTCTGGATCAACGAAACCAAGCTTGTTGATTTCTATATCAAAAAATGATTCACATTTTTGCAACAAATCGGGAATGTCTACATAGTTCCAATCGCTTTTTGGTAAATCCTGTGGTTTTTTATTGCCATAATTTTTATCCCAAAAAATGACGACATTATCGCTTTCTACCGATCGGCTCTTCGACCATGTGTATTTGTTCTCAGGGTCGCTTTCAGCATAGAGCAGAGAATCGGACGGCCAAGGGTGTAGCCACTCGTTGGGGATATAAATCTTTTTTTCAGCCATTGCGACAAGGTGTGCACAAAGCACAGCCAGCAAGAGTGATATTTTTTTCATAGTTTTGTGTTTTTATGAATTTGCGCTGCAAAGTTACATATTTAATATGAATATAAAGCAAAAAAAACTTTACCTTTGCGCTGTAATCCAAATTCTGATGTACTATGAAACTCCTAAATGTCTTTTTAGCATTGACTTTTTTCTCTGCTCTAGGTACCTATGCCCGTGAGTATTCCGTTCAGTCACCCGATGGTGCGCTCTCCGCTACTGTATCCGATACAGACGGCACCCTGCGTATTTCTCTTTCCCGTACCGGAATTACACTCATGCAGTCCTCTGCCATCGGCATCAATGGTGTAAGTCGCATAGCTTCCAAACCAAAGTTTACGACAGTGAAGGATGAGACGGTTGCTCCGTTCTATCGTCAGCAGGCCATCAGTACCGAAGGGCGTCAGATGGACCTCCGTCTTTCCGATGGATTCGGACTTCAAGTACGTGCCTACAACCAAGGCGTAGCCTATCGTTTCTATACCACTAACAAGAAAGAAACCATCGTTGAAACCGAGAAAGCTGACTATGTTTTCGGGCAGGATACAAAGGGTTGGTTCGGCTATTCCGAGAATACGAAGAATCCTTTTGCTACGGCATTCCAGAACTACTACGACGCCACCACCGTATCGAAGGCTCAGGACAAGCTGATATTCCTTCCTCTTACCCTCTCGGTAGGTAATGTGAAGGTAACTTTGCTTGAGAGTGACCTGCGCAGTTATCCGGGTATGTTCATGAAGGCATCCGGCGACCGTCTCTCTGCCGTCTTTGCTCAATATCCAAAGCGTATGGACTACCACAAATGGCGTGGTATGACTTATGTGGCAGAACGTGAGTCGTTTATTGCAAAGACTACAGGTCAGCGCACCTATCCGTGGCGTGTGTTTGCCGTAACCACTGACGACACGCAGATGCCGGTCAACGACCTCGTATATACCCTTGCTGCTCCTAATCAGATAGGCGATGCTTCATGGATTCGTCCTGGTAAAGTGGCGTGGGACTGGTGGAGCGACTGGAATCTCAAAGGGGTCGATTTCAAGGCAGGAATCAACACTGTTACATATAAATACTATATCGACTTCGCTTCGAAAAACCACATACCTTACATCGTGCTCGACGAAGGATGGTACGACTCCAATCGTGCCGACCTCATGAACAGCATACCCGAGGTTGACCTCCCTGAACTTATCCGCTATGGACAGACTAAGGGCGTAAGCATCGTACTTTGGACTGTCTTCAATGTGCTCGACGAACACCTTCAGGAGGCATGTGAGAAATACTCCTCAATGGGCATCAAGGGCTTCAAGGTTGATTTTCTCGACCGTAACGACCAAACTGCCGTTGAAATGGCAGAACGCATAGCAGCTGCTTGTGCCCGTCATCACCTTATGCTCGACTATCATGGTTACTTCGCTCCTACGGGTATGAGTCGCACCTATCCTAATATCATCAACTACGAAGGTGTCTTCGGTATGGAGGAAGTGCGCTGGGCTAAGAAGACTACCGACATGCCGCTCTACGACGTCACCTTCCCATACATCCGTATGATGGCAGGACAGGTTGACTACACCCCGGGTGCCCTGCGCAACGGAACAAAGAAGAACTGGGTGGAATGTTACGAAAACCCTGTATCCTTCGGTACCCGTTGCCATCAGTTGGCTTGCTATGTGGTTCACGACACCCCGTTCACTATGCTTAGCGACACACCTACGAACTACGAACGCGAACAGCCCTGTGTCGATATCATAACCTCTGTTCCCGACGTTTTCGAACGTACCATTATCCCGCAGGGTGAGATGGGTAAGTACATCGTCACAGCCCGTACAAAGGGTGGTAACTGGTACGTCGGTGGTCTTAGCAACTGGGACGAGCGTGACATAACTCTCAACTTCGATTTCCTCGCTGCTGGTGCTACCTATCAGTGCACCCTTTTCTGCGATGGAATCAATTCAAATCACAATGCAGAGGACTATGCAGTCAAGGTGTTTGACGTGAACAGTTCGACGCAGTTGCCTATCCATCTGGCATCCGGTGGCGGGTTCCTGATGAAGGTGATTAAGAAATAAATAAGAAAGGCGGGACACCCCGCCTTTTTTATTTATTGTTTACCGTAGATATTTACAGTCTTGTGTTTGCTTATATGCAGGTTCGTTTCAGGGAAATACTCTGAAATCAGTTGGTAGAGGTCGGGGTCAAACACCTTCAGTTCTGCACGTGTGTTACACCAGTTATGCTTGCCGTCCGGATGTTCCACCTCGGCATTCACGTTGAACCAGTCCTGCACACCTTCGGCAAAATACTCTTCTTTATCCGTGATGCGGTATGTGCCGTCCAGTTTTCCCGATGCCTTAGCTTTCTCATACAGAGCCTGCAGACGTGGGTTGAACGTACTGTCCACCTGGATAATACCAATACAATGAATTGCGTGTGCAAACTCATGAATAAGGATATCCTCAGCGTGGTACTTGTCAATCTGATAAGCCAGTACATTCTCCTCGGCACAGCTCGTCAGTGGTTCCTCGACGCTTCCACCCAGTCCGCGTGCACGAAGGTCCCAGTTCAGTGCCGTATCGTTCACCAGATAATGATGCTCAGGCAGGTCGGTTGTGCCCTCATAACGTGCCATGATGGCTACACGTGCGTCAGACTTTATCATAGTGTCCAGTATTTTCTTGTCCAGCATACTCGTCATGGCATATAGCGTGCGGTGGGCAGCTACGAATGCAGAGTCGGGTACGCGCCATGATGACACCAGGGGCAGGCCGTTCACACTTACATACTTAACATAGAACGAATCGTACCCCAACGAATCGGGTACAGACGTTACTATACATTCAGGCACTACGAGGTCTTCCGTTTCAGCCACTTCAGCTTTCTGTCCTCCGCCACAGGCTGCAAGCATACAGAGCGCTGTGGCAAAAACAAACGGGTAATTCTTCATGTTATATTGATTATTTGGTGTTTACAAGCATATAGAACATAAGGGCAAAGTCCTGGTCGTTGGCATACGCATCGTAGTAATGTGCCGTCTCACCGTTGACACGTCGTGGCATGAGGAATGCGCATGCAGCCTCACCTCCGTTCCAGATATGAGTATTGCATCGTGAAGTCATACACACCCTTGCCTCGGGGTAGTTATCGTTCCATGGGGTATAAATACCGATATTAGTAAGCGCCACCGCCTTCTTTCCTGTGTTCTTAAAAATGTACGTTTCTTCCAGGTCGCCGTCTTTCATCCTGCTGCGCTTCACACTGATGCTTATATCGCCAGCCTTGTAGCGTCCCTTGCCTGTACGTATCCATTGCAACGGTGTTCCGTCGGCAGTGAGGTAACCCAGTCCCCATGCGTACTTCTCCGTCACCCACTCATACTGCTTGCCGTCAGTACGGAGTACCCAGTTCATCGTGTCACCCTCAACACCCAGTTCGGCAATACCTCCACTGGCAGCTTCTTTGTAGCTGACACCATGTGCATTAATTGAAAAGGCACAAACAAAAAAAATATAGGTGAAAAGTAATCGTATCATGGTATAAGTGCATCCTTCCTTGTGCGCCTGACAGGACTCGAACCTGCACACCGTGAAGTACCAGATCCTAAGTCTGGCGCGTCTACCAATTTCGCCACAAGCGCTTTTCGGGCGACAAAGGTACGAGTAAGTGAGCAAAGAGCCAAATAAAATGCATTTATTTTTATTTCCGGTGTGCCGTCGTTCAACTTCTTTCGGTTTCAAAGTTTCAAAGTTTCACCCTCATTTTTTTCTACAGAGCTGTCGGAGAATGACGTCTCAGCCATTATCTCGGCACGCGCCTGCCGTTTCAGTTTCTTGCGGGCGCGATTTCAGTTTCTGTTCAGTGCCGCTTCGTGAAAAGTGCAGCTCTATTATACTATATAGTATTCTATATATAATAATAGTTATCCAAAAAACCAGTTAAACAATAAGATTTATAATATATAATAACCGCGCAGGGAAGAAAAATGCATGTGAAACTTTGAAACTTTGAAACTTTGAAACTTTTCGCTGTCTAACACGGAGTGTTAAAATTCCGCATATTGGCTTTGTTTTCAAATTTATTTATTATCTTTGCTGCAAATACTATGAAGCATGGGAAAAGGATTTCTGACGAAAGTGTTCCGTCTGTATTACGACGGGTTCAGGAACATGACGGTGGGGCGGACGTTGTGGATTATCATTCTGGTGAAGTTGTTCGTGATTTTCGTGGTGCTGAAGATTTTCTTCTTCCCGAATCATATCAAAGAGAATGCCGTGGCAGGCGAGGAGGATGAATATGTGGCAGGGGAGATGATAGAGAGAAGTAAGATGTAAGATGTTAGAATTAAGAAGTCTTTAATCCTTAACCTATAAACCTATAACCCTTAAATAATACTATGATGAATTTTCTTTCTGCAATCGATTTAGGTACCATCGAGTGGTCGCGAGCTCAGTTCGCGCTGACTGCAATATACCACTGGCTCTTTGTTCCGCTCACGTTGGGACTGGCAGTGGTGATGGGTATCATGGAAACGAAGTATTACCGGACGAAGGACGAGTTCTGGAAACGGACTGCGATGTTCTGGCAACGTCTTTTCGGTGTGAATTTCGCCATGGGTGTGGCTACAGGTATCATTCTCGAGTTTGAGTTTGGTACCAACTGGTCGAACTACTCATGGTTCGTAGGTGACATATTCGGAGCTCCGCTTGCCATCGAGGGCATCGTGGCGTTCTTCATGGAATCGACATTTGTGGCTGTGATGTTCTTCGGATGGAAGAAGGTGTCGGCTGGGTTCCACTTGGCTGCGACATGGCTCACCGGACTGGGTGCGACGCTTTCGGCATGGTGGATTCTGGTAGCAAACGCCTGGATGCAGTACCCTGTGGGTTGTGAGTTCAATCCCGACACGATGCGCAACGAGATGGTGTCGTTTGCCGACGTGGCTCTTTCGCCCTTTGCCATTGATAAGTTCTGTCATACGGTCATCTCGGCTTGGATTATAGGTGGTGTGTTCACGGTGGCTGTGAGTTGCTGGTACCTGCTGAAGAAGAGGGAGGAGAAGATGGCGCTGGCAAGTATAAAGATTGGTGCCATCGTCGGACTGATTGCCAGCATCGGAGCTGCTGCTACTGGACACCATTCGGCACAGCGTGTGGCTGAGGTGCAACCCATGAAACTGGCTGCGATGGAAGCACTTTACAACGGAGGAGAGAGTCAGAGCCTGACTGTCATATCGCTTCTGAATCCGTTCTCACAGCCCGACTACGAGAAAGGGGAGGAGGCTCCGCTGAAGATTGCCGTTCCGTTCGGACTCTCGATACTTGCTACAAACAGTCTCGACGGATATGTGCCGGGTGTGAACGACCTGCTCAACGGATATACCCGTCCCGACGGCACCAAGGAACTGTCGGCAGATGAGAAGATAGAGCGTGGACAAATGGCCATACAGGCTCTTGCCGATTACAGGGCAGCCAAGAAAGAAGGTGCTGACGAGGCTCAGTTGGCTGGTCTGCTTGAAACGCTAAGGGAGAATATGCCATATTTCGGATATGGGTATATTCGCGACAAGAACGAACTTGTGCCTCCGATACCAATCAACTTCTATGCATTCCGTGTGATGGTGGGTGTGGGCTGTCTGCTGATATTGTTCTTCATGGTAGTTCTCTTCTTCTGCTACAAGCGCGACATAACCAAACCGGCATGGTTGCAGTGGACTGCTATCGCGATGGTGCCATTGGCATACATCGCATCGGAATGTGGATGGCTCGTGGCTGAGTTCGGACGCCAACCCTGGACCATTCAGGACATGCTGCCTACGATGGCTTCGGTCAGCAATGTGAACTCCGGCAGTGTAGTGATTACGTTCTTCATCTTCCTGGCTCTCTTCACCACGATGCTGGCTGTGGAAATCAATATTATGCTGAAACAGATAAAAAAGGGAGAAGAAGTTTAGTTTACAGTTTACTGCTTAAATGATTAAAACTATGGATTATATATTCTTACAACATTACTGGTGGCTGCTCGTCTCGTTGCTCGGAGCGCTGTTGGTATTCCTGATGTTTGTGCAGGGCGCAAACTCGATGGTGTTCTCTCTGGGAAGGACAGAAGAAGAGCGACGACTGGTCATCAACTCGACGGGTAGGAAATGGGAGTTCACGTTTACTACGCTCGTGACGTTCGGAGGTGCCTTCTTCGCATCGTTCCCGTTATTCTATTCCACCAGCTTCGGTGGAGCTTATTGGCTGTGGATGATTATACTGTTCTCATTCGTACTTCAGGCTGTCAGTTATGAGTTTCAAAATAAGCTAGGAAACATTCTCGGCGCACGTACCTTCCAGTCGTTCCTCGTACTTAACGGAATCGTCGGTCCACTGCTGCTTGGCGGTGCTGTAGCGACATTCTTTAACGGTTCTAATTTCGTCGTTTGTAAGGAAAACTTAACGGGTGGAATCCAACCCGTAATCAGTCACTGGGCAAATGCTAGTCACGGACTTGATGCCCTGCTCGACCCTTGGACGCTCGTGTTCGGATTCGCTGTCCTGTTCCTGGCTCGCATACTGGGTACGCTGTATATCATTAACAATGTGAACGACGAAGAGGTGAACGGGCGTTCGCGACGCCTCCTCATTGGCAATACTGTGACATTCCTCATCTTCTTCCTTGCCTTTCTGGTTCGCACTCTGCTGAAGGACGGCTATGCGTACTGTCCGGAATCGGGCGTGGTGTATATGGAACCGATGAAATACCTGCAGAACTTCATTGAGATGCCTTACCTGCTCGTACTGCTTCTGATAGGTGTGGTCATGGTGCTCTTCGGCATAAGTCGCACGATATTCTCTGCCACCTATCGCTGTGGTATATGGCCCGTAGGCATCGGAGTTGTTCTAGCGGTTTTGGCTCTGCTCGTAAGTGTGGGTTGGAACAACACGGTTTATTATCCATCTACAGCCGACCTGCAATCGTCGCTGACCATCGCAAACTCTTGTTCGAGTGAATTCACCCTGCGCACGATGGCTATCGTCAGTCTGCTCATTCCTTTCGTCCTTGCATACATATTCTATGCATGGAGAAAGATTGACAGCAAGAAACTGGATAAGGAGGAACTTTTAGTAGACGAAGCGTATTAGTTTACGGCTTACGGCTTACAGCTTACAGGTTAACATTAGCGTTATCGTTAAGTTTGATTATTTCCCAATGGCTACGCTGAGTGCGTAGCCTTTTTCTTTGTGAACAATAGTGCTTATCTCGACATTGTCTGAATTAACCAGCAAGTTCTTTATGTCGTCGCGAATACCCGTGCCGTGGAGCTTGAAGACGGCTTCCTTTTGAGTCCAGTATTTTGCGAAGAGAACTGAGGGTTCGTCGGAGGCTTCCATCTGCAGGAGTTCGTCGTCGTTGAGTACGTAGCGAGCCAGACTGTCGTTTTCGCGTCCGATACATTCCACGTCGATGCCGATGGGTCTGTCGTTGACTGCTACTGCTATTGCCTTCTTGCAATGGCTGATGTTGAAATGGATGTCGGGATATTCCTTGAGGGTGGGTTTGCCATGTTCGCCAATTACGAAGTGGGGTTGGGCGTCTATGCCGTAATTGGTACTGATGGCCTGACAGAGCATCATATAGCTGAGTGCACATTCGAGTTGCCCCTGACGGTGTTTGTAGCGCAAGGCTTCCTCTCGTCGCCATGCAGGAATCCATGAAAGAATCATCTGCAATTTCTGGTCGCTGATGTTTTGTATGTCGTCGCGGACGTAGTAATTCATGCGTTTAGTGTGTATATATGATGCATTTTCGCTGCAAATATAGCATTTTTCTGCCTGCAATGATTGATTTTAATATAAAATTGATACCTTTGCACGATTTTTACACACATATATGCGCGTATGAACATTAGACAACAAAGATTGATGCGGATAAGAGCCATCATAGGCAGTCAGGAGATATGCAACCAAGATGAGTTGTCGGACGCCTTGGCTAAGGAAGGCTTCACGCTGACTCAGTCGTCGATTTCGCGAGACCTGAAACTGCTGAAGGTGGTGAAGGGAACTACGATGGAAGGCAAGTCGGTCTATATGTTGCCTGAGAATCCGTACTATCGCCGCGTGAGTGAGACCAGTCGTGTGGGACAGACGATACAGAAAGAGGTGGTGGACATTACGATATCGGGTCAGTTGGCTGTGGTGAAGTGCAGGGCTGGATATGCTGCTGGCATAGCAGGCGAGATAGACCGCTCAGGATTTAACGAGGTGTTGGGTACGGTGGCTGGATACGACACGGTGTTTGTGGCGCTGGCCGAGGGATATGACGCAGAAATGGTGGAATCGAAACTTAGGGCTTTGGCTATATTTTAGAACATGATATACAACGACGGAATAAAAATCATTGTGGCAGATGCAAGTCATGAGAAGTATGTGGACTTGATTCTGGACACAATACGTGAAGCTGCGAAGAAGCGCGGTACGGGTATTGCCGAACGTACACATGAGTATGTGGCAACGAAGATGAGAGAAGGAAAGGCTGTGCTTGCCCTCGACCCCAGTCAGCAGACTGAGTTGGGCGAGAAGTTTGTAGGTTTCAGTTATATTGAGACGTGGGGTAACAAGTCGTATGTGACGACTTCGGGACTTATTGTTCATCCTGACTATCAGGGACGCAACATTGCGAAGCGCATCAAGGACCACACGTTCACCTTGGCTCGTGTCCGATGGCCGCATGCCAAGATATTCTCGTTGACGAGTGGTGATGCCGTGATGAAGATGAATACGGCACTGGGATATGTACCTGTAAGTTTCAGTCAGCTTACAGACGACAATGCATTCTGGCGTGGTTGTCAGGGATGCGTCAACTACCCCATACTCGAGATGAAGCAGAGGAAGTTCTGCATTTGTACAGGTATGCTCTACGACCCTGAGAAGCATCCGTCGGAGCCTACTCCGCTGAAGGTGTTCGAGGAGATAATAGGCGAGATGAAGAGCCGAGGCGTTATGGAAAGTTGAAAGTTTAGAGTTGAAAGTTGAAAATTGAAAATAATAAGATGGAAAAGAAAAAAGTTGTAGTAGCCTTCAGTGGCGGTCTGGACACATCCTACACAGTGATGTATCTGGCAAAAGAGAAAGGATATGAAGTGTATGCAGCCTGTGCCAATACAGGTGGTTTTTCGGCTGAACAGCTGAAGACAAACGAGGAGAATGCTTACAAGTTGGGTGCAACTAAGTATGTGACTCTCGACGTTACTCAGGAATATTATGAGAAGTCGCTCAAGTATATGGTGTTCGGAAATGTGCTCCGCAACAACTGCTACCCAATCAGTGTGAGCAGCGAACGTATATTCCAGGCTCTTGCCATTGCACGCTATGCAAGGGAGATTGGTGCAAGTGCTATTGCTCACGGCTCTACAGGTGCCGGCAACGACCAGATACGTTTCGACATGACCTTCCTCGTGATGGCTCCAGGTGTGGAAATCATCACGCTGACACGCGACGGAAACCTGAGCCGTCAGGAAGAGATTGACTATCTGAACAAGAACGGCTTCGCAGCAGACTTCACAAAACTGAAGTATTCGTACAACGTAGGTATATGGGGTACGTCGATTTGTGGTGGTGAGATTCTGGACTCTACTCAGGGACTGCCTGAGTCTGCATATCTGAAACATCCTACGAAGCTTGAACCTACATTGCTGAAGCTCGGATTTGAGAAGGGCGAACTCTGTAGTGTGAACGGCAAGAAGTACGACGATAAGATTAAGGCTATCCAGGCTGTCGAAGAGCTTGGTGCTGCATACGCCATAGGTCGCGACTGTCACGTTGGCGATACCATCATTGGCATCAAGGGTCGTGTAGGTTTCGAAGCTGCTGCTCCGATGCTCATCATCGGTGCACACCGCTTCCTTGAGAAATATACCCTGTCGAAGTGGCAACAGTACTGGAAAGACCAGGTGAGCAACTGGTACGGTATGTTCCTGCACGAGAGCCAGTATCTCGAACCAGTGATGCCGGATATCGAGGCTATGCTCACATCGTCGCAGCGCAACGTGACCGGTGAGGTGACTCTCGAACTGCGTCCTTATTCGTTCCAGACTGTAGGTGTTGATTCGCCAAACGACCTCGTGAAGAACAAACTGGGTGAATACGGCGAGACTGCAAAGGCTTGGTCTTCAGAAGACGCAAAGGGATTCATCAAGGTGACATCCACTCCGCTCCGTGCATACTACTTAGCTCATCCAAACGAAGAAAGATAAGATGATAAACGTAGGAATACTCGGTGCAGCCGGATATACAGGAGGTGAACTCATTCGTCTGCTCATCAACCACCCCGAGGTGAACATCGTATTTGCCAACAGCGAATCGAATGCAGGCAACAAAGTATATGATGTTCATGAGGGTCTGCTGGGTGAAACCGAACTGGAGTTCACCAGCGAGATGCCTTTCGACAAGGTAGATGTGGTGTTCTTCTGTTTCGGACACGGAAAGAGCGAAGCGTTCCTGAAGGAACATGCTATCCCTGCCAACGTGAAGATTATCGACATGGCGCAGGACTTCCGCATTGCTGCACCCACTCACGACTATGTGTATGGTCTGCCTGAGATACACAAGGAACAGATTGCCGGGTGTCAGCATCTTGCCAATCCTGGTTGTTTTGCCACATGCATCCAGCTCGGACTCCTTCCTGCAGCAAAGGCAGGACTGCTCATTCACGACATCTCTGTGAATGCCATAACTGGTAGTACGGGAGCTGGTCAGAAGCCCGCTGCTACGACCCATTTCTCATGGCGTTCCGACAACTTCTCAGTATATAAACTGTTCACCCATCAGCATCTGCACGAGATATGCCAGTCGCTCAACGAACTGCGCCCTGCATCGGCACCTCACGTAGTTGATACCCTCGACGAGGGCTTCGCTGCTGAAGGTATCACAGTCGATTTCATTCCTTATCGTGGCGATTTCGCACGTGGCATATTCTGTACCGAGGTGATTACCCTCGACCAGCAGGTTGCAGAGGGCGACATTGTGGCTCTGTACAAATCCTTCTACGAGGGAGCTGCCTTCACCCACTACAGCGACAAGGCACTCGACCTGAAACAGGTAGTGAACACCAACAAGGCATTGGTACACGTCGAGGTGTTCGGTAGGAAAATCGTTGTTACCAGCATCATCGACAACCTGCTCAAGGGTGCAGTAGGACAGGCTGTACAAAACATGAATATTATGTTCGGCATCGATGAACGTGCCGGACTGAACCTTAAAGCATCAGCATTCTAAAATGAAACTATTTGACGTATATCCATTATTTGACATCGCAATAGACAAAGGCAAGGGCTGCCACGTGTGGGACGACAAAGGTCAGGAATACCTGGACCTTTATGGTGGTCATGCCGTTATAAGTATAGGTCACTGCCATCCTCATTATGTTGAGGCTATGACTCGCCAGCTCGGCAAACTCGGCTTCTACTCCAACTCCGTGCAGAACCCTCTGCAACAGGAACTTGCTGCACGTCTAGGCAAGGCTTGCGGATATGATGACTACCAGCTGTTCCTCATCAACAGTGGTGCGGAGGCAAACGAAAATGCCATGAAACTGGCTAGTTTCTACAACGGACGCACACGTGTTCTCTCACTCGAGAAGGCATTCCACGGACGTACCAGTCTTGCAGTCGAGGTGACCAACAATCCCAAGATTATCGCACCAATCAACAACAACGGACATGTAACCTACCTGCCGCTCAACGACCTGAAGGCATGGGAGACAGAACTCGCCAAGGGCGATGTATGTGCCGTAATCATCGAGTGCATCCAGGGTGTGGGTGGAATACGTCTGGTCACGAAGGAATTCCTGCAGGGCATACGTCAGCTTTGCGACAAGTACGACACCGTGATGATTTGCGACGAAATCCAGTGCGGATATGGCAGAAGCGGAAAGTTCTTTGCCCATCAGCATTTCGACGTACGTCCCGATGTCATCACCGTTGCCAAGGGTATCTGCAATGGATTCCCGATGGCAGGAGTGCTGATTTCACCGAAGTTTAAGCCTGTTTACGGACAACTCGGCACCACCTTCGGAGGTAACCACCTGGGATGTGCCGGAGCCATCGCCGTACTCGATGTCATCGAGCAGGAACACCTCGTTGAAAATGCAGGAAAAGTAGGACAGTACCTGATTGACACCCTTACGGCAGAGATGAAAGCTGGCAACCTGCCACACGTCATCGATGTGCGTGGCATGGGACTCATGATAGGTATCGAACTCGACATCCCATACAAGGAACCACGTACCCGTCTCATCAAGGAGCAGCACTGCTTCACAGGATGTGCAGGTACCAACACCATACGTCTGTTGCCACCTCTATGTCTCAGCATGGACGAGGCAGCCGACTTCATCGAACGATTCAAAAAAGTGTTATAAAACCTTGCAAGCTCCAATCCCATACACCATCAATGTTCGAGGACGGTTGTTCGACCTGTCCGAGCCACAGGTTATGGGCATTCTGAACGTCACCCCCGACTCCTTCTACGAGGCTTCGCGTCAGCAGACCGAGGAGGACATACGTCGCAGGGCGGAACAGATACTGAGCGATGGCGGTTCGATGATAGATGTGGGGGCATACTCCACTCGTCCGGGCAGTGCCGAGGTAAGTGAGGAGGAAGAGATGTCGCGCCTGCGGATGGCGATGAGGATAGTGAGGGAGGTAGCTCCTGACGTTCCTGTCAGTGTCGATACGTTCCGCAGCGAAGTGGCACGGATGGCAATAGAAGAACTCGGAGCCGACATCGTGAACGACGTTTCCGGCGGTGAAATGGACGAAAATATGTTTCCGACGGTAGCCCGACTGGGGGTTCCATACGTCCTGACGCATAACATGCCTACGGAGAATCTGATGCCTGACATCCTGTATTATTTCTCCAAGCGCATACAGCAACTGCGCGACTTGGGACAGAAAGACATCATCATCGACCCTGGATACGGATTCTCAAAGACGTTGGAGCAGAACTACCACCTGCTCTTCCATCAGGAGGAACTGCTACTCTACGAACTCCCCATCCTCGTGGGAGTAAGTCGCAAGAGCATGATATACCGTCGGCTCGGATGTACCCCTGCCGAATCACTCAACGGAACCACCGCACTCAACACCATAGCACTCACGAAAGGAACCAACATCCTCCGTGTGCACGACGTCAAAGAATGCGTTGAAATCGTAAAATTACTCGGGCGCCCACAGTAAGCTGGAACATTTTGGAGCAGCGAGGGCAGAGTCAAAATCGCTTTTGAACTATGCCGAGTCGCGACAAAATCGACCGAAGGTAACCCGTAACCTGTAAGCTATTTAACCCTTACCCATACTAACCTAAATGCTTGACTTCGGAATAAAAGATGCAATCGACATTATCTGCGTCGCCATCCTGCTCTACCAGATATACCGCCTGATGAAATCGTCGGGCTCGCTGAATGTCTTCTACGGAATCCTCGTATTCATCCTCATATGGATTGTAGTGTCGCAGATGTTCGAGATGAAACTGCTGGGCAGCATATTCGACAAACTGGTCAGTGTGGGTGGTTTGGCTCTGATTGTGATATTCCAGGAAGAGATACGTCGATTCTTCCTCACCCTGGGTAGCCAGCGACAACTTTCTTACCTGTTCCGATGGTTCTACAAAAAGAATGTGACCGACGACGATGACGACATGAGCACTCTGCCTGTGGTCATGGCCTGCAACTACATGTCGAAAAACCTCGTCGGAGCTCTCATCATTCTGGAACGTGAAATGTCGCTGACCGACATCGTGAAGTCGGGCGAAACCATCGATGCCAAAGTCAACAGCGAGCTCATAAAGAACATATTCTTCAAGAACTCACCCCTCCACGACGGAGCCATGATTATATCCCACGGACGCATCATGGCAGTAGGTTGCATCCTGCCTATCAGCCACTCGCTCAGCATACCGAAAGACCTCGGACTGCGCCACCGTGCCGCACTCGGAATCACCCAACAGTCCGATGCCATCGCCATCATCGTCAGCGAAGAGACAGGAGCCATCTCCGTCGCCATGCATGGAGAATTCCGTCTCCGCCTTGCCGGCAACGAACTCGAAAGCATCCTTAACGAACAAATGAAAAATAATTAATAGTTTACCGCTTAACCTTTAAAACCATAATTATGAGAAAAATCTTAATTGCCGTTTTTACTTTTGCCTTTTCTATAGTCAATACCCAATGGTCAATGGTCAATGGTCAACGTTCAATGGTCAATGGTCAATGGTCAATGGATATAAGCGAAGTCCTCGCAGCCTTGGAGTGTGCCAACGACTACTTCATCGCTAAATATCCTGATGCCGGAGCACCTACGTTCGTGAAGAAATCGCGTCCGTCGAACCTCTGGACTCGTGGAGTCTATTTCGAGGGACTCTATGCCCTTGCCGACCTTGAGCGCCAGTTGGGAGGAGAAAAGACCGATACCTACTTCCGATACATCATCGACTGGGGTACAGCCCACAAGTGGACACCGCGCAACGGAGTGAAGACCCGCGATGCCGACGACTATTGCTGCTCGCAGACCTACCTCGACATGGGACATCCCGGGCCCACCGTCGAGTGCATGGACAACCTGATAGCTTGTCGCAACGTGCCTCAGACCCAGGGCAACGGCTCTTCCACAGGTTCGTATGGCGACTGGACTTGGATCGATGCCATACAGATGGGACTTCCCGTCCTTTCGAAGCTCAGCGAGATGTGCCGTCTGAAGGGCGACCCCGACTACCTGCGCTATGCCGAGCAGGGATGGCAGATGTATCGCACCAGCCGCGACTCCATAGCCGGTGGATTCTTCAACAAGAAAGAAGGACTCTGGTGGCGCGATAAGAACTTCGTGGCTCCGTTTACCACCCCTGGTGGCAAGAACTGCTACTGGAGCCGAGGCAACGGATGGGTATATGCAGCCCTTGTGCGTGCTATGGATGCCCTGCCTTCCGACCCGCATTATAAAGATTATAGACGTGACTACCTCATGATGACCCGTGCCCTCCTGCGCTGTCAGCAGCCCGACGGCTATTGGTACGCATCCCTTGCCGACCCCACCGACTTCGGAGGCAAGGAACTTACGGGCACAGCCCTCTTCATCTACGGAATGGCATGGGGAGTTCGTCAAGGCATACTTCCAGCCAAGAAGTACGTCCCTATTATATATAATGTGTGGCAGACGATGGTTCGCGACTGCCTCCACCCCAACGGCTTCTTAGGGTACGTACAGGGTACAGGCAAGGAACCGAAGGACTCGCAGCCCGTCACTTACGACCGCGAACCCGACTTCGACGACTACGGCCTCGGCTGCTTCCTCCTCTGTGGCACCGAAATCATCAAGATGATGAACGGCTTCTGATACCTGCCCAATACAAGGGTCAAAAAGCCAAAGCCTCGGTATCCATTTTCTTGCGCCCCATTCACACCCTTTTCGTGCCTCAGTAAAATCTATATTCTTAGTACCGCAAATATACATTTGCAGTACCAAAAACGTATATTTGCGGTCTGCAAATGTACATACGCAGACCGAGAACATAACAAATCCTTCGGCGCAACAAACATGCTACAGTAAGGTGCAAAAAAAACAATAGTGACCTGAGCCCCCGTGGAAGGTCAAAATTTACAATCTTTAGTGCATCAGAATACAGACTTTTTGCAAAAATCCGAACAAAAGTTTTGGATTTTTCATTTGAAGTCCGTACTTTTGCCGCCGATTTGTGCGTAGTCGAACGTGCATAATCTGACAAAGCAAGTGCTAATTACACATTATATACTATTTTTTAACAATTTAATCTATCTTACTAATCATGAGAAAATTTACTTTTTCTTTTAAGTCGCTTCT
>CAJODY010000022.1 GCA_905233285.1 uncultured Bacteroidaceae bacterium | reverse complement strand
GACATACATAGACCTTGAAGGTGGTGCTCCTACGGACATATGGGGCAGGGGAGCCACATATACTCCGAATGATGCCTCTATCTGTGATATGGATGGCGACGGAGAATATGAGATAATACTGAAGTGGAGTCCTTCAAACGAAAAGGATGCTGCATCAAATGGTACTACTTCTCCCGAATACTTCGGATGCTACAAGATGGATGGAAAACGTTTGTGGATACTTACTGGTGGTCCGAATATGTTCTCTTCAGCACATACTTCTTCTTTCGTAGCATGGGACTTTGATGGCGATGGATACGGGGAATTTATGATAAAGACAGGTCACGGAGCTATCGACGGAGAGGGTAACTACCTCAGTGTTGACAATAACCCTACGGGCAACTACCTAAATTCAAGAGGAAAACAGGTGAGTGGTGAGGAATGGATTACAGTGTTCGATGGAATGACTGGTGCAGAACTGAAGACTATTCCTTATCATACTGACTATGCTGCAGGATCATCATATTGGGGCGACAGTAACCAAAACCGTTCAGAGAGATATCTTGCCGGCATAGCTTGGCTGGACGGAAAGGAAGGAAATCCAAGTGGTATCTTCGCTCGCGGATATTATAATGGTGCCTTTATCGGTGCTTATGACTGGGATGGAACAGATCTCACCCTGCGCTGGGTACATAGGGCTTTCAAAACAAACGAAGGCGAAGTGGAATATGCTAATGGAACGAAAAAGACACTTACTAAAACTGTATATGGCGAAGGTTGTCACTGGTTCTCTGTGGCAGATGTGAATTTTGACGGCAAGCAGGATATAACCTATGGTTCTGGTGCCCTGAAGCATGATGGTACAACACTATATCGCACAGGACTTGGACATGGTGATGCCCTTCATGTCAGCGACTTTGACCCAAACCGCCCTGGAATGGAAGCCTTTATGGTACATGAAAAAGGACAGTTCGGTATGGATTATCGTGATGCTACAACAGGTGAACTGCTGTTACGAAAGACTGCTTCTGGCGATACAGGACGTGGATTTATGGCAAACTTCGACCCAGAGAGAGACGATGCCCTTTGGCAGGCTTCAGCATGGCCTAACATCTTTGATAAGGATGGAAACAGTGTTGTCGATTCAAAGACTTGGGGCGGTGGCGCTGCTGCACAGGATCGCTTGTACTGGACAGGAACACTTGGTGATGACTTCTGGGGAAAAGGTGTTCTTGAGACCTGGAACCCTTTGTCAAAGAACTTTGACAGATTGATTGGTTGCGTAAATGGTGGCAACTATACATTGGGAAAAACCAATAATGATTCAAAGAATAATGCCAGTCTGCTGGGTGATGTCTTTGGTGACTGGAGAGAAGAGGTAATCTGTTGGACAGAAGGAGGAACAACAGGTTATCAATTGACGGTAAATGCTACAAACTATCAGACAGATTATATCGTACCACATCTGTTGGATGATATTGACTATAGAGCACAGATAATAGCAGAAAACTGCTGCTATAACCAGCCACCACATCTGGGATATAACCTGCGTGAATCAAAGAAGATTACTGCAGAGACATTTGAAGTGGAGGATGCTCCAGATGGCTTAGGAAAATACTGGGGTGCCATATATGTTACATATCCTGTAATAGTTCCAGATGGCGTTACTGCTTATTCTGTTGCAAGTTATGATTACAAGGATGGATATGACACAATAAAGGTTTCTGCCATCACTGCAGGTAAGATAATAGCAGCCAATAAACCTATAGTATTCAACTCTAAAGTAAAGAGTCCAGTATTCGTCCCAACGGCTGTTGCTTCAAATACTACAATAGCAACTAATTATGTAAAGGGATTCTATTGCGATTCCATCCCTGCAATTACAGCTTCGCAGGCATCATATAAGTTTATATATGAATTCCGAAATGGCGACAGGGGCGTAGGTTTCTACAAGACCGATGGTACTTGGAAGGTTCCTGGTGGCATTGCTTACGGATTGTTCGGAACTAGTGCAACCTATCCAGGTGCAGATTCTTATGTATTGGGAAGTCCTTTCAATCCAACTCCAACAGCCATCTCTTCTTATTCTGCTGACGAACAAAAAGAGAATGAGGTAATCTACACTCTGCAGGGAATCCGTCTGCAAGGAAAACCAGTTGCCGGTGCTGTTTACATTGTTAAGAAGAGTGATGGTTCTGTGCGCAAGCAGATATTCAAGTAAGAACAATACATATCCAAAAGAAAATCACAATCTACTTTTAGGTTGTGATTTTTTTGTTTTTTTTACTAACGTACTCTATTTATTTCATTTATTATGCGTATCTTCGCGGCAAATAATATAAATAGAGAATGAATATACTGGAATTGTCGGAGCAGGAGATTCAGCGCAGGGCAAACCTCGACGCTATGAAAGCTATGGGCATCGAACCATATCCTGCTGCCATGTATGAGACAAATGCGTTTTCAACTGATATTATAGCTGAGTTCGTTGACCCCGAGACAGATGAAGATGGAAAACCGCTGGGCGAACAGAGAGAGGTAAGCATTGCGGGTCGTATGATGAGTCGTCGTGTGATGGGTAAGGCTTCTTTTGCTGAGTTGCAGGACTCAAAGGGTAGGATTCAGGTTTATGTGACTCGCGACGATATCTGTCCGGATGAAAACAAGGATCTGTATAATGTAGTATTCAAGAAACTGCTCGACTTGGGTGATTTCATTGGTGTGAAGGGTTATGTGTTCCGTACTCAGACAGGTGAAATATCGGTTCATGCTCAGTCGCTCACGGTATTGGCAAAGAGTCTGAAGCCGCTGCCGGTAGTAAAGGAAAAGGACGGACAGGTGTTCGATGCGTTTGAAGACCCCGAACTGAGATACCGCCAGAGATATGTCGATTTGATTGTGAATCAGGGTGTGAAGGATGTGTTCCTGAAACGTGCCACTATTCTTCGTACTATGCGTCAGGTATTCGACGATGCTGGTTTTACTGAGGTGGAGACTCCTATCCTGCAACAGATTGCCGGTGGCGCAACTGCTCGTCCATTCATTACTCATCATAACGCACTGAACACAGACCTCTATTTGCGTATCGCTACTGAGTTGTATCTGAAACGTTTGATAGTAGGTGGATTCGAAGGTGTATATGAGATTGGTAGAAATTTCCGTAACGAAGGAATGGACCGCAGTCATAATCCTGAGTTTACATGTATGGAACTATATGTTGCATACAAGGATTACAACTGGATGATGACATTTACCGAACAGCTGCTGGAGAAGATATGTGTGGCTGTGAACGGCACTACAGAAGTAAAGATTGGTGACAATATAGTCAGTTTCAAGGCTCCATACCGCCGTCTACCCATTCTCGAGGCCATCAAGGAAAAGACTGGATATGACTTAGAAAAGATGTCGGAGGACGAGATGCGCGAAGTGGCTAAGAAGCTGAATATAGAGATTGACGACACGATGGGACGTGGTAAGTTGATAGATGAGATATTCGGTGAGACTTGTGAGGGTACATTCATTCAGCCTACATTCATCATTGATTATCCGGTAGAGATGTCGCCTCTGACAAAGATGCACCGCTCTAAACCTGGATTGACGGAGCGTTTCGAACTGATGGTCAACGGTAAGGAATTGGCAAATGCTTATTCTGAGTTGAATGACCCGATTGATCAGGAGGAGAGATTTGTAGAACAGATGAAACTGGCAGACCGCGGTGACGACGAGGCAATGGTGATTGACCATGATTTCCTGCGTGCTTTGCAATATGGTATGCCGCCGACCAGTGGTATAGGTATAGGTATCGACCGCCTGGCAATTCTTATGACCGGACAGCCTACAATACAGGAAGTATTGCTGTTCCCGACGATGAAACCGGAAAAGAAGATGCCACGCGACGGAGTGGAGAAATTCACTGAACTCGGATTCAGTGAAGACATCGTGCCGGTACTGTATAAGGCGGGATATAATCTGGTGAGTGACCTTAAAGATGGCAACGCTCAGAAGATTCAGCAGCAGATAGGTGAGGTGATAAAGAAATACAAACTCGACATCACTAAGCCAAGCGTAGATGAACTCAATGCAATAATAGAAAAAGTATAATGCAATTTCAAAGTACAGGTAGAGTAGCAGTGCTGGGTGGAGGCAGTTGGGCAACAGCCATTGCCAAAATCGTGATGCACCACGAGGAACATATCACGTGGTACATGAGACGTGACGACCGCATAGAGGATTTCAAACGTCTGCATCATAATCCTGCATACCTTACAGGACTTCACTTTGACACTGACAGAATCACTTTTTCGAGCGATATAAATGAGGTGGTGAAGAATAACGACACTCTTATTTTCGTCATTCCATCGCCATATGTAAAGAGCCATCTAAAGAAACTCAAGAGCAATCTGAGGGAAAAGATGGTGGTTACAGCCATAAAGGGTATCGTTCCGGAAGAATCGTTGACAGTGAGCAGTTACTTGGAGAAGATGTATAATATTCCCGAGGAGCAGGTTGCTTGTATCGGAGGTCCGTCACATGCTGAGGAAGTGGCTCTTGACCGCCAGTGTTACCTTACTGTGGGTTGCCGCAGTCTGGAGAATGCTCAGGTAGTGGCTGATCTGCTCACCAACAAATATATCAAAACCAGCATCAGTCAGGATATAGAGGGTATCGAGTATGCTTCGGTTCTGAAGAATGTTTATGCCATTGCGGCAGGTATTTGTCACGGATTGAAGCTGGGTGATAACTTTCAGGCAGTTCTCACTAGCAATGCCCTGCAGGAGATGAAACGATTCCTCGACGAGGTGCAGCCGGAGGATGAACGCCATATCGAGGCAAGTGCATATATGGGTGATTTGCTGGTAACCATGTATTCGAATTTCTCCCGTAACCGTACGTTCGGTACGATGATTGGACAGGGTTATTCGGTGAAGACAGCGCAACTTGAGATGGAAATGATTGCCGAAGGTTATTATGGCACCGACTGTATGAAGATACTCAATAAGAAGTATCATGTCAGCATGCCTATTCTTGATGCAGTATATAATATATTGTACGGGAAAATCAGTCCGGCGGTCGAGATTAAGATATTAAGCGATTCGTTCAGATAAAAATATAAATAACTATGAAAATTAACATTTCAAAGGCACAGCAGTTCGTAACTGCTGGAGCAGTTGAGGCCTTGGAGCCTCAAGTGATGGCTGCTCAAAAAGCACTGGAGCAGGGTACTTGTGAAGGAAACGACTTCCTCGGTTGGTTACATCTTCCTAGTTCTATCACTCCGCAGTTTATCAACGAGATAAATGCAACTGCAAAGGTTCTGCAGGAAAATTGCGATGCAGTCGTTGTAGCGGGTATCGGTGGCAGCTATCTTGGTGCACGTATGGTAATTGATGCACTTTCGAACAGTTTCGGATGGTTGCAACCGTCGAATATGCCACGTATCCTCTTCGCAGGTAATAACATAGGTGAAGATTATCTGTCAGAGCTTATAGGCTATCTGAAGACTGTCAGATTCGGTGTCATTAATATCTCGAAGTCGGGTACCACTACTGAGACAGCCATTACTTTCCGTCTGTTGAAGAAGATGTGTGAGGAGCAGATGGGTAAGGATGTGGCTAAGAAAGTCATCGTTGCTGTCACCGATGCTAAGAAAGGTGCTGCACGTACCACTGCCGATAAGGAAGGATACAAGAGTTTTGTTATCCCCGACAACGTTGGTGGACGCTTCTCAGTACTCACTCCGGTCGGTCTTCTACCGATAGCTGTTGCTGGATTTGATATTGCAGCGCTTGTCAAAGGTGCTCAGGACATGGAGGCACAGTGTGACCTGAATGCTCCTGTAAAGAACAATCCGGCTGCCATTTATGCAGCAGTGCGTAATGCAATATATCAGAGCGGAAAGAAGATAGAGATAATGGCAAACTATCAACCCAAGTTGCACAATCTGGGCGAATGGTGGAAACAGCTCTACGGTGAGAGTGAAGGAAAGGACGGGAAAGGTATATTCCCTGCATCAGTTGACCTCACTACCGACCTGCACTCTATGGGTCAGTGGATTCAGGACGGTGAACGTACCATCTTCGAGACTGTCATCTCTGTAGAGAAACCGAACACTAGCCTTGCTGTTCCTTCAGACGAGGAAAACCTTGATGGTTTGAACTTCCTTGCAGGAAAGCGTATAGACGAAGTGAACAAAATGGCAGAATTGGGTACACAGTTGGCTCACGTCGATGGTGGTGTACCTAACATCAAGATATCGATAGAGAAACTCGACGAGTATAATATCGGTCAGCTAATCTACTTCTTCGAGAAAGGGTGTGGTATCTCCGGTCTTATCCTTGGTGTCAACCCATTCAACCAGCCTGGTGTTGAGGCTTACAAGAAAAATATGTTTGCCCTGCTCAACAAACCTGGTTATGAGGCTGAGAGCAAGGCAATACAAGAACGTCTGAAGTAAATAACGTTTTTACATCATATCATGGCTGAGCATTCGGTGTTCAGCCATTTTTTCGTATTTAGTACCGGGTTTGCCATAGTTAGCATATGGATAGATGCTTATGCCGCCACGTGGCACGAAGAGTCCCAATACCTCAATGTATTTCGGTTCCATCAGTTTGATGAGATCCTTCATTATGGTGTTCACGTTGTCCTCGTGGAATCCACCGTGATTGCGAAACGAGAACAGATACAGCTTTAACGACTTGCTTTCCACCATCTTCTGGTCGGGGATGTAGCTGATACGTATCTCTGCAAAGTCGGGCTGACCGGTGATGGGACATAGGGTTGTGAACTCAGGACAGTTGAAGCGTACCCAATAATCGTTCTCTGTGTGCTGATTGGCAAAAAACTCAAGAACCTCCGGCGCATAGTCCATTTGGTATTCAGTGGTGTTTCCAAGTGCCTTTAGTTTCTCGTTCTTACGATTGATTTCCATATTATTAAAATTTATTGGTTGCAAAGATAGGAGATTTATATGAAAAATGTTTATCTTTGCGAGTAAAATTAACAACTATGACAAATGCTATAGACTGTTGTATTCCTTTTATTGACAAGGACACGACAACGAATCTGATTAATCAATTGAAAAGCAGTTCTTGTGTTCGTAATATCTTTCTGCTGCAGACTGCAGGTGTTGACGTGAATATCGGCGGAGCGACCACCTTGTCGGCGCCTACATTCTATGGTTCGGCAATGATGCAGACCATTGCTCAGAATGTGACTACCGATTACTTCCTCTTTGTACACCCCAAGGCTGTCAGTCTTGGTTACCGTGCACTGGAACGTATGTGCGGCATTGCTCAGGGGATAGCTCCTGCGATGATTTATTCCGATAATTATTCGGAAGAGAATGGTCAGTTGGTGAAGAAACCGAAGATTGACTTGAGTTGGGGTGGGGTGCGTGATGATTTTGACTTCGGTTCCCTGCAGTTGGTTTCAACCTCTCAGTTGCGCGAGAGTTTGGATGAACATCCCGACAGCGACTGGACTTATGCTGGATGGTATGAGCTGACGTTAAATATGCTACGTAAGATGTCTCAACATCCTGTCCTGCACCTTAGAGAGTATCTATATACAGAAACGGAAGTTGATCTCCGCAAGAGTGGCGAAAAGCAGTTTGATTATGTCAACCCTAAGAATCGTGAGGTGCAGATAGAGATGGAGAAAGTTTGTACCGAACACCTGAAACGTATCGGTGCATACATCTCCTCTGATACTATATCTGATGTAAATCTGGAAGATGTAAAATTTGATTGCGAGGCTTCGGTTATCATACCGGTACGTAATCGTGCAAAAACCATTGCCGATGCTGTTCAGTCGGCTCTTTCACAGCAGACATCGTTCAAGTATAACGTCATCGTGGTCGATAACCACTCTACTGATGGTACTGGGGAAATTCTCTCTCAGCTTTCAGTTCTCTACCCTCAACTTGTTGTTCTGGTGCCGGAACGACAAGACCTCGGTATTGGTGGTTGTTGGTCACTGGCATTCAACGATGAGCGATGTGGTAAGTTTGCCGTGCAGCTCGACAGTGATGACTTGTATAGCAGTCCTCAGACGCTGCAGCAGATTGTTGATAAATTCTATGCAGAGCGTTGTGCAATGGTTATAGGTTCGTATCGTATGTGCAATTTCAAACTCGAAACACTTCCTCCCGGTATCATCGACCACAAGGAGTGGAGTGATGAAAATGGTAGGAATAATGCGCTGCGAATAAACGGACTGGGGGCACCACGTGCATTCTTTACGCCTCTTTTGCGCAGAAATGGTATGCCCAACACATCTTATGGTGAGGACTATGCACTTGGATTAGCCTTCTCTCGTAATTACCGCATTGGCAGAATATACGACGAACTATACCTTTGCCGTCGTTGGGAAGGAAATAGTGATGCAGCATTAACTCCTGAACAAGTTAACGCAAACAACCAATATAAAGATTTGCTTCGTACGATGGAAATCATTGCACGACAGAAAAACCATTGACCATATACCATATGTATTTCTCGTACGACTCAGCTATTTCTTTTTTTAATGATGAACTCAGCCATTGGACGGAAGTTTGCCAGCGATATGAAGCATTGAAGGGTGTAAACATCCGTAATATGAAGATTGGTGACGTTCGTGTTGGTGTACAATGGAATCCGGCGCGTATCCAGTCAACGGGTGCCAAACTTGATGCTGCCACATTGAAGAAACGTCCTTGTTTCCTATGCGGACATAATCGCCCCTCGCAGCAGTCGTTCATTCCTCTTGATGGTGGTTATGAGTTTCTTGTAAATCCCTTCCCGATTCTACCGCGCCATTTCACCATTCCTCACAGCCAGCACCGCCCTCAGCTCATACAGGATACTTATGTTGATATGATGCAGATAGTTGCTAAGATGAATAATATGCTCGTGTTCTATAATGGTCCGAAGTCGGGCGCTTCAGCTCCCGACCATTTGCATTTTCAAGCAGGTCCAATCGGCATCGTTCCGTTGCAACGAGATTGGGATGAACTTTATAGCCCGCGTCTGAGCAGATTTTTTTCTGACGGTAACGATATCTCGGGTTTGTATGCTCTGAATGGTTATTTGTGTCCTGGATATGTAATAATCAGTCGTTCGGCAGAAGAAAGCAACGTTCTGTTTCAGAAACTTTACTCTGCTATGCCTGTGCAGGAGGCCGACACAGAACCACAAATGAATATTCTGTCATGGACTACCAACAACGACGAATACATAACTACAATAGTGTTGCCGCGTTCGAAACATCGTCCCGAGTGCTATTTCCGTGAGGGTGACGAACAGATTATGGTCAGTCCGGGCGCCATCGATATGGGAGGACTTCTGATTACTCCTCGTGAGCAAGACTTCCGTCGACTCACTCCCGAAATCATAGAAGGCATCATAAAGGAGTGCGGTTGCTCAGAAAGTGTGATAATGCAGATTAACGATAAAATCAAAAGCGAATAATGAACCGCCATCTTGCTCAGTCTGTCATCAGGGTAGGAATAGTATCTGCTCCCTCCCTTCATTTTTGTCTTAATGACAAATATATTTGTAGGCAGAACGGAATTTCCGTACAAGGGGAATCAGAAGTAGAGGCTACTGATACTGCTCTCCGATGGAATGGCGAACTTCATCATGAGTTGCTTTTCGAACCAAAGGAACCAACGGAGGCATCCTTTACTTTATATGATGTAACTATAGGTGTTGATTTCCATTGGGAACGTAAGGAAAAACAGACATTCCGAGGTTCACTTCTTCTTGTCAACGATGCAGGAAAGGTCTGTGCCATAAATATCCTTCCGCTTGAAGAATATCTGAAAAGTGTCATTTCTAGCGAGATGTCATCCACAGCATCGCTCCAGTTCCTTAAGGCTCATGCCGTAATTTCCCGCAGTTGGCTTATGGCGCAGATTCAGAAGAGTTCAAATAGTCCAAAGAGTTTAAATAGTTCAAGTTCCTCCCCCCTAATGGGGAGGTTAGGAGGGGGCTCTTCTTTTCGTATTCGTTGGTACGACCGTGAAGACCATCAATTGTTCGATGTATGTGCCGATGACCATTGTCAGCGTTATCAGGGAATAACGAAGATAAGTAACCTGACAGCCATTGAGGCTGTGAACCAGACTCAAGGCGAGGTACTTATGTACGATGGTGAAATCTGCGATGCACGCTTTTCGAAGTGCTGTGGTGGCGTGATGGAAGAGTTCGCTACTTGTTGGAGCGATGAGAATAAACCATATCTTGTAAGCAAACCGGATATAATCCTCGATGAAAGATCAAGAGATGTTCGTGAAGCTTTCTGCAATACATCCGACCCTGCTATCCTTTCACAGGTGCTTAACGACTTCGACCAGGAAACAACCGATTTTTACCGATGGAATGTGGAATATACAGGTCTGCAACTTGACGAACTTGTCCGACAGAAATCTGGTATTGACTTCGGACACATCATTAGTCTCGCACCTGTGAAGCGTGGCCCTTCCGGGCGTATCATACTGCTTGAGATTCAAGGAACGAAGCAGACGGTGACAGTAGGCAAAGAACTGGAAATTCGTCGTTGGCTCAGTCCGTCCCATCTCTATTCATCCGCTTTTGATGTTATCAAACTCGACGATGGATTTCGCCTTGAGGGAAGAGGGTGGGGACACGGTGTTGGACTCTGTCAGATAGGAGCTGCCGTTATGGGCTCCCTTGGTTATGACTATCGCGAAATTCTCAGTCATTATTATCCCGGAGCAGATATTGAACAGGCATATTGAAGACATACAAAACAATAATCAGAATAAATGGAAAAGAAACGTAATCCTTGGTCTTGGATACCATCACTCTACATGGCAGAGGGACTGCCATACGTAGCAGTAATGACTATCTCTGTCATTATGTATAAACGATTGGGTATATCAAACACAGACATTGCCTTTTATACTGGCTGGCTCTATTTGCCATGGGTCATCAAACCTTTCTGGAGTCCATTCGTCGATTTGATACGGACAAAACGTTGGTGGACTGTCACCATGCAGTTCCTGATTGCGATTGCTTTCGCATGTATTGCTTTCTCGCTGCCTACCTCGTTCTTTTTCCAGTTTACGTTGGCAGCCTTCTGGCTCGTAGCCTTTACTTCTGCTACCCACGACATAGCAGCTGACGGCTACTATATGCATGCTCTCGACGACCATGAACAGTCGCTTTATGTGGGCATCCGCAGTACGTTCTATCGTGTTGCCACCGTTGCTGGACAAGGACTTCTGGTCATACTTGCAGGCGTCATTGAGATGAATAGTGGCTTGGAACCAGTTCAAATGGAGGTTAAAGCCAATGAGCATCATATAGAAGTCAACACGGTGTCCCCCGCCAGTGCCAACACTCCATATTTTTATTTCACATCGATGGAGTCAGAGAGTTCTTCGGCCTCTTATGTGAAACAGAAGAACGAGGAAAATGGATTTGTTAAAAAGGAAGTGGAACTGGCAGCTAAAGAAAAAGAGACTCCTGGATGGCTGGATCAGGAACTGGCGTTGTTTACAGGGTGGGTACGTGAAACTTTTGGAGAAGAACCTCGCGAAGTATCGGCACTGGCACCTCGACAGCAGATGGTAGGTGTTACGTTGTCCGAACGGCCTCATAATGAAGAACCGGTCATTCTGAATATTGCATTCAAGAATGGCGACCAAAGTATCTCGCTGGATGGCAAGTCACCCCGTTTCGAGTTTACGAAAGACAACTGGGACAAACAGGCGTTATTGTTGGTGTCTGTTGACCCAAAACTCAAGGGTGAGACAGTCGCAACTTTCGAAGGGCTGTCAGGGAATATCCCCTTTGCATGGCTGGTGGTGTTTGTTGTCATGTCTGTGCTGTTCTTTTTGGCCGCTGTCTATCATCAGTTTATCTTGCCCAAGCCTCAGTCAGACCATCCGGCACAGGGTGTTACAGCAAGAACCATCGCACGTGAATTCATGGAGACATTCCGCACGTTCTTCACGAAGAAGAATGCGGTGATAGCCATCTTGTTTATGCTGCTCTATCGCCTGCCTGAGGCACAGTTGGTCAAACTCATTACGCCCTTTATGCTCGACCCTGTCGAAAAAGGTGGACTTGGACTTACAACAGGAGAGGTCGGTTTCGTATATGGAACGGTAGGTATAATCGGACTCACAATTGGAGGTATCCTCGGTGGTATGGCGGCAGCTCACGGCGGCTTGAAACGGTGGCTTTGGCCTATGGTATGTGCCATCACTCTGCCTGACCTCGTCTATGTTTATCTGAGCTATGTTCAACCCTCCAGCATGTTCATCATCAATGCATGCGTTTTCATCGAACAGTTCGGCTATGGGTTCGGATTTACTGCCTATATGCTCTACCTCATCTACTTCTCCGAGGGAGCACACAAGACAGCCCACTACGCCATATGTACCGGATTCATGGCTCTTGGCATGATGCTTCCTGGGATGGCAGCCGGTTGGCTTCAGGAGACAATCGGTTATCGTCACTTCTTTGTGTGGACTATCCTTTGTTGTCTCATTACATTCATCATAACTGCTTTCCTGAAGATAGACCCTCAGTTTGGCAAAAAAACGAAATAATTATATGAAAGAAATCAATTACAAAGACATGAAGTTCAATCCGTTCAACCTCATTGGAGGAGAATGGATGCTAGTATCGGCAGGAAACGAGCAGACCGGATGCAACACGATGACAGCCTCTTGGGGACACCTCGGATGCCTGTGGGGCAACAACGACCCAACAGCAGTCATATATCTTCGTCCATCTCGCTATACCAAGGAGTTTGTTGACCGCGAAGGTTACTTCTCACTTTGTGTTATGGACAAGTCTTTTAAAAAACAGATGGCATATCTTGGTAGTGTCTCAGGTCGCGACGAGGATAAGATAGCCAAGACTGGCCTTACACCCATCTATGCCGGTAATACCGTCTATTTCGAACAGGCGAAGCTAGTGCTCGTTTGTAAGAAAATGTACCAGTCAGAACTGCAGGAAAATGGTTTCCTCTATCAGCAAACCCTTGACCAGAGTTACCCCCAACGAGACTTCCACACCATGTACGTTGGTAAGATTGAGAAGGTCCTCGTTCGAGATGACGAATACGTGAAATAATCACGCGGGCGCCGCGCTCTCGTCGTGAGGGTGCCGCTTTAATCCGCTCTGCCGTCATGATAAAACCATCGCGCCCGCGTAAAAAATGAGGATGCTATCCTTGGTGGGTAGCATCCTCATTTTTGAATCTTTATAATATTAATAATGTGTATCGATTAGAATGCACGGAGAAGAATCCAAGCATCTTGGTAAGATGCACGGAGCGCGTCGCGAGAACTTACTGCTGAACCACGATCGTCGAATGATGCTGCGATGACGCGATACATACCTGTGTCTGGGTTCTGTGCTATCTGTGCGTCATAGCCTTTGCCCTGAAGTTCGCTACGCAGACGGTTGGCATTGTCGAGGCTCTTGAACGAACCGCATACTACATTGTATGACTTCAGTGTGCCACCAGCCATTGGGTTAAGGCGCTCGGTGCGCAGGTCTGAGTTGTCAACAGGAGTGACTGTCTGCTGTACTGGAGTTACGGTCTGAACAGGAGTAACTGTAACAGGTGCTGTTGTTGTCTGTTCGCTCATTTCCTGAGCTTTTGCTTTCTCGTAAGCTTTCTTGTAGCTGCTTTCAGATGATTTACATCCTACAAGAGCGATTGCAGCAATGAGTGCAATGCTGAATGATAGTTTTCTCATAATCTTTTTTATAATAATATGTGTGGTTTTAAAAATCCTCACAAATTTACGGCTTATTTTTCGTGTAGGCAGTCTTTTTGAAAAAAAAAATGTTAAAACCCGTATAATTTTGTTGTTTATTAAGGATAATGTTGTAGATTTGGGAGCATTTTTAATTTTTTAACCTTTTAATATACTAAAACTATGGCATGTAAGAATGGTGCAGCTATCATCGCTGCTTTTGTTGGAGGCGCAATTGCTGGCGCTGCTTGTGGTCTTCTTTTGGCTCCTGAAAAGGGTGAGGACCAGCGTAAGAAAATCAAGGAAACATGGGACAAGTATGCTTCGAAACTGAACAAGGAGGAGCTGAACAAAGTGGTGAACGAAATCAAGAAGATTGGTAAGAAGAAGGAGGCTGTTCCTGCTGAGGATTATGACGCTGAATAACGAAGGTGACGCAAACAGGGTGCCGAAGGAAACTTCGGAGATTATCACTTTGTTTCAACAGTACATGAAGTTGGAAGCGATTGACAAATTGTCGGTCGCTACCACCTTCTTGATTGCTGGCGGCGTGATTCTTGTATTGTCCGTCAGTGCGGTATATTTCCTGAGTATGGGTGTCGTGAAGACTATCAGTGTTTGGATTGGTAGCGAAGCGGGTGCTTATTATCTGATGGGGGGTATTCTGGTTCTTCTTATTATCATTTTTTATTTTAACCGCAAGGCATGGGTTGAGGGTCCGATGGTTCGGCGCATTTCCCGGTCTATGCTGAAAGAAGAGGACGACGATGAAGAGGCGTAAAGAAGTATATAATTCGCTCGACGAACTGCGTCGGGACAAGCATAGGGTGAACCGTGCCCTGAATCGCGAAACGAAGGCTCT
The DNA here is from genome assembly GCA_905233285.1 of uncultured Bacteroidaceae bacterium. GTDB lineage: Bacteria > Bacteroidota > Bacteroidia > Bacteroidales > Bacteroidaceae > Minthosoma. The sequence continues at coordinate 9,794 of CAJODY010000022.1, read as the reverse complement.
GAAGCGTGATGCTATTGATATGGTAATGCCATCGAACAATGCTTTCTTCTCATCTGACCTCTCGTTTATGCGATATATCGGTTATGCCATTACGGCATACAAGACTTACACGGCATTTCGGAAGATTACGTCATTCTTTTCGAGAAAACGCTGGAAATAGCATTCTTTTACTAAAGTAAAAGCGTTATTTTGCCATAACGCTTTCTTTTTTCGTAATTTCATCGTACTTTTGCACCTGATTTATGGATCAGGAGTACACATCTGCGCTTTTAGGACGCGCTGTTGATGAGTTTGCAAAGCTTCCAGGCATTGGTCGAAAGACAGCCATGAGGCTTGTGCTTCATACGTTGCGTATGGACGAATCGGCTGTTGATGGGTTCTGCGAGGCAATTGCCCGTTTGCGTCATGAGGTGCGATACTGCAAGGTCTGTCACAACATAAGTGACACGGAGGTGTGTGCCTTGTGTGCCAGTCAGCAACGCGACAAAACGACCATTTGTGTTGTAGAGAACGTGCAGGACGTGATGGCCATTGAGGCTACGATGCAATATCGTGGGATGTACCATGTGTTGGGTGGCGTCATTTCGCCTATGGACGGAGTCGGTCCGGGCGATTTGCAGATTCAGAGTCTGGTGGATCGCGTGGAGCAGGGTGAGGACGTAAAGGAGGTGATATTGGCGTTGAGCAGTACGATGGAGGGCGATACGACCAATTTCTTCATATCTAGGAAATTATCTGCCGTGCTTGCCGATGAGAGTAGAGGACTGAAACTGACCGTGCTGGCTCGCGGACTGAGTATAAACGATGAACTGCAATACACCGACGAGGCTACGCTGGGACGTTCGCTCGTAAACAGGGTGCCGTTTGTGGCATAAAGAATTGTTATAGGTATTATAAAATAAGGTGAGAATTTTGTTTAAAGATTAAGGAAAATGGAGAAAAGAATCAAATCATTGTTGATGATGCTACGCCTTGAGAGTTGCGTGGCGTGGGGCGTTTTGATTATACTTTTTATAGTGGGAAAGATGGGAGTGATAGTAAACGGCAGTGTGGCTCGTGGCTCGGATGAGGAGTTCAACATGAACTGTATCTGCATACTTTCCACTCTTCTGGTGTTGCCTCTGGCTCTGCAACTTTTCCTGTTGAACACGACGAAGGGACTGAGACGTATGAACAAGGACGAGGCTCTTGACTTCTATCATGCTTGGAGCCTGATTCGTCTTGTGCTCATTTCGCTGTGCATCGCATATAATCTGATTGCATATTTCATGACTCTCAATGCTACGGGACTTTTGTGTGCTTTGATGGGACTCTGCATCACGGTTTATTGTCTGCCTACGAAGCGACGTATCCGTGAGTTCATGGAGATTGTGGAGAACGACTTCGTTATCAATAATAACTGAATAGAATGAAGCTGACGGTTGTCATAGTAAACTATAATGTGAAGTACTACCTGGAGCAGTGCCTCTTCTCTGTGGAGCGTGCCTTGCAGGGTATGCAGGCAGAGGTGTATGTGGTGGATAATGCCAGTTCGGACGGTTCGATACCTTACCTGAAGAGGAAGTTTCCGTGGGTCTATTACATTGAGAACGACCAGAACTTTGGATTCTCCGTTGCCAACAATATGGCAATACGGAAGGCGCGTGGCGAATATGTGCTATTGCTTAATCCTGACACGATTGTGGGTGAAAACACGCTGAAAGAGTGTGTAGCATTTATGGATGCTCACACGAATGTGGGAGGACTGGGTGTGCGTCAGCAGCGTGTTGATGGCAGTATGGCTCCGGAATCGCGCCGAGGCATACCTACTCCGTGGACTGCGTTCTGCAAGATGTCGGGTTTGGGCAGTCGTTTCCCAAAATCGACTGTATTCGGACGCTACTACATGCAATATCTTCCGCTCGACCGTCCTGTTGAGATTGAGGTCATATCGGGTGCCTGCATGATGATACGTAAGGAGGTGTTCGGGAAATGCGGACTGCTCGACGAAGATTTCTTCATGTATGGAGAGGATGTCGATATGTCCTACCGCATATTGAAAGCAGGCTATAAAAACTGTTTCCTGCCCACTACCATATTGCATTACAAGGGAGAGAGCACTCAGAAGAGTTCGTATCGATATGCCATCGTGTTCCACAAGGCTATGTACATCTTCTTCAAGAAGCATTTCAGCTATAACATCCTGCTCCTATTTGTTGTGTCACTGCTTATTTACGGCAAGGCCTTCCTGACGTATCTCAAACAGCAGTTCCATAAGAACGAAGAGAAAGAGGATGTCATTATGGACGATATGCGACAGAAGAAGTTCCTGCTTGTTGGCAAGGGCTACAACCTTCGACAGATGCAGCGCCTGATGAAGGAGCATAACCTATACCATTCCGTGTCGCAGGGCTTGCCGCAACGTCTCGACCCTACAGCTGATTATATCGTATTCGATACGGATGCCTATTCCTTCACGGAAATTCTCGAATGGTTCAAGCACGATGACCCTCAGCATAAGACTCCGCTTATCGGTACTTACATAGGCATCAGTCAGACCATTCTGACGGGCAACAGCGTAATACAATTCAAACAGAACGAAGAACAATAAAACAAAAACATATATGTTAAGAATAGCAGTACAATCCAAAGGTCGTCTCTACGAGGACACGATGAATCTCCTCAAGGAAGCGGGCATAAAAGTAAGCAGTACGAAGCGCACGCTGCTCGTACAGTCATCCAATTTTCCGCTCGAAGTGCTTTTCCTTCGCGACGACGATATTCCACAGACCGTAGCCGATGGTGTTGCCGACATAGGCATTGTGGGTGAGAACGAATTTGTAGAACGTGGTTTCGAGGCTGACATTGTGAAGCGACTCGGCTTCAGCAAGTGCCGCATCTCACTTGCCATCCCCAAGGCAATCGAATATCCAGGAGTAGACTGGTTCAACGGCAAAAAGATAGCCACCTCCTATCCTGGCATTCTTCGTAAGTTTATGCAGCAGAAGGGTATTGATATCAATATCCACGTCATCCAAGGCTCGGTAGAGATTGCTCCGGGCATCGGACTTGCCGACGGCATATTTGATATCGTAAGTTCGGGTTCCACTCTTGTCAGCAATAATCTGAAAGAGGTTGAGGTGGTGATGCAGAGTGAAGCGCTGCTCATAGGTAATCAGGATCTTACGGATGAGAAGAAGGCTATACTCGAACAACTCCTGTTCCGCATCGAATCGGTACTCATTGCCGACGGAAAGAAATATGTACGTATGAACGCTCCTAAGTCACAGCTTGCAGCCATCACAAAGGTGTTGCCCGGACTGAAGAGCCCTACCATCATACCGCTTGCCGACGAAGATTGGTGCTCGGTACATTCTGTGCTCGACGAGAAACAATTCTGGGAAATCGTCGGACAACTCAAGGCACTTGGTGCAGAAGGTATACTTGTTACTCCAATCGAAAAGATGATTCTATAATGCAGATAATCCGTTATCCAGATAAGAAAGAGTGGGGAAGCTACCTGCAGCGTCCACATCGTGATGCGTCCGAACTGCGCGACACAGTACGTGGCGTGCTTTCTGATGTTCGCAGTCGTGGCGATGAGGCTGTCAAGGAGTATGAACTGAAGTTCGACAAAGTCAGTCTGCAGTCGCTTCAGGTAAGTCAGACTGAGATGCAGGAAGCGGAGGCTCTCGTAAGCGAAAAGTTGAAGGCTGCCATCCAGTTGGCTCACGACAATATAGAGCGATTCCATCGTGCTCAACAGTTCCATGGAGAGAAGATTCAGACTCAACCAGGTGTGCTTTGCTGGCAGAAATCGGTAGCCATCGAACGTGTCGGACTCTATATTCCTGGTGGTACAGCTCCTCTATTCTCTACTGTACTCATGCTGGCTACCCCAGCCAAGATAGCAGGTTGTAAGGATATCATACTTTGCAGCCCACCTAACCGAGAGGGCAAACTTCATCCTGCCATCCTCGTCAGTGCCCGCATCGCCGGTGTTGACCGCATATATAAGATAGGTGGTGTTCAGGCCATCGGAGCTATGGCATATGGAACGGAGAGTGTTCCCAAGGTTAGCAAGATATTCGGTCCCGGCAATCAGTTTGTTACTGCTGCCAAGCAAGAGGTAAGTCTGCACGACGTAGCCATCGACATGCCGGCTGGACCAAGTGAAGTAGCCGTGATGGCTGACGATAGTGCAAATGCTGAGTTTGTGGCAGCCGACCTCCTCAGTCAGGCAGAACACGGAATCGACAGTCAGGCAGTTATGTTTACCGACAGCGAACAGTTGGCCGAGACTGTCAGCCATGAGGTGGAGCGTCAGCTCAACCTGCTTCCCCGCAAGGAGATTGCAGCACAGTCGTTGCAGTACAGCCGCATCATAGTGGTAAACAACCTTGAGGAGGTAATCGACATAACTAACGAATATGCTCCCGAGCACCTTATCCTCGCCATGCGCGACTATATGAAGGTGGCTGAGCGTGTCGTCAATGCCGGTTCGGTATTCCTTGGCAACTATTCATGCGAATCGGCTGGCGACTATGCTTCCGGTACTAACCACACATTGCCTACCTCGGGCTATGCAAAAGCATATAGCGGTGTCAACCTCGACTCTTTCTGTCGGAAGATTACTTTTCAGGAACTCACTGCCGAAGGCATACGCAACATAGGTCCGGCTGTCGAACTCATGGCAGAGGCAGAACATCTCGATGCCCATCGCCAGGCTATGACTGTACGTCTGAAAGCAATAGAGAAATAACCCCCATCTGCCCATTACCCCCAATAACCCCATTTGCCCCATTAAAACATGAAAACCCTTCAAGAACTGACTCGCCCTAATATCTGGGCATTGAAACCATATAGTTGTGCTCGCGACGAATTCAAAGGCATGCGTGCCGATGCATTCCTCGATGCCAACGAGAATCCATACCCCAATGGTGTGAACCGCTATCCTGATCCTCTACAGGAAGAACTCAAGCAGCATATTTCCGTCTTCAAGGGTGTACCAGCTGCAAACATATTCCTTGGAAACGGTTCGGACGAGGCTATCGACCTCCAGTTCCGCATATTCTGCCGTCCTGGGGTTGATAATGTAGTAGCCATAGCTCCTACCTACGGAATGTACGAAGTATGTGCCGACATCAATGATGTGGAATATCGCAAAGTGTTACTCGACGAAAACTATGACTTCTCGCCAGAAGCCCTCCTAAAAGCATGTGACGAGAACACCAAGATTATTTTCATCTGTTCGCCCAATAATCCTACGGGCAATGCATTCCGACGTGAAAAGATAGAGAAAGTATTGCGCGAATTCGAAGGAATAGTTGTTGTAGATGAAGCCTACTCCGACTTCTGTCCGCAGCGTCCGTTCCGTCTCGACCTTCAGCACTATCCTAATCTCATCGTGCTCAACACCTTTAGTAAGGCAATGGGCTGTGCCGGTATTCGTCTTGGTATGGCATTCGCCAGTACCGACATCATCGCACTGATGAACAAGGTGAAATATCCGTATAATGTCAATACACTCACTCAGCAGCGTGCAATGGAGGCACTGAAGGAAGCTACTGTGTTCCGTCGTAATCTTTCGCTCATTATCGAAGAGCGCGTGAGTCTGATGCGTGCCTTTGCACAGCTTCCCATCTGCAAGAAAGTATATCCGACCGATGCCAACTTCTTCCTTGCCAAGATGACCGATGCTGACCGTATCTACCGATACCTTGTGGAGCATCGTATTATTGTTCGCAACCGTAGTCGTGTGGACTTGTGCGGTGGTTGCTTGCGCATCACCGTCGGAACCAAGGAAGAGAATACAGCACTCCTTTCATCACTGAGAAAATACGTATAATAATATGAGTAGTCAAAAGCAACCCCTGCGTCGTGTTTTATTTATCGACCGAGATGGTACAATATTAGTAGAACCAGCCGACGAACAAATCGACTCGTTCGAGAAGTTCCAGTTTGTGCCGGGTGTCATACGCAACCTGAACTTCATTCGTACACACCTCGACTTCGAGTTAGTGCTCGTCAGCAATCAGGACGGACTGGGTACCGACAGCTATCCGGAGTCCGATTTCTGGCCTACCCACAATCTCATGCTTGACATCCTTAAAGGTGAGGGCGTGGAATTCGACGCACAGCATATCGACCGCTCTTTCCCTGCCGACAACCTGCCCACTCGTAAACCGGGTACTGCTATGCTCACACAGTATATGCAGGGTAATTACGACCTTGCCGGCAGTTATGTCATTGGCGACAGGGCTACCGACCGTCAGTTGGCAGAGAATCTCGGTTGCAAATACCTCATACTGGGTGACAACGTGCAGTCGTGGGATCAAATCAGCGAACGTCTCTTTGCCGGTGAACGCACAGCTTCGGTTCGTCGTACCACAAAGGAGACGGACATCGATGTGTGGATGAACCTCGACGGCACGGGGCAGTGCGATGTGTCAACCGGACTCGGATTCTTTGACCATATGCTCGAACAGATTGCCAAGCATGGAAGTATCGACCTCAAGATACATGTGAAGGGCGACCTCAACGTAGATGAACACCATACCATCGAGGATACAGGTATTGCCTTGGGTGAGTGTATAGCACGTGCTATTGGCGACAAGCGAGGAATCGAGCGTTATGGCTACACTCTGCCCATGGACGATTGTCTTTGCAGCGTCTGTCTGGATTTTGGTGGACGTCCTTGGCTCGTGTGGGATGCCGAGTTCCGTCGCGAACGCATTGGTGACATGCCGACGGAGATGTTCCTCCACTTCTTCAAGTCGTTCAGCGATGCGGCACGTATAAATCTCAACATACGTGCCGAAGGCGATAACGAGCACCATAAGATAGAAGGCATCTTCAAGGCTTTGGCTCGCAGCATCAAGATGGCTGTGAAGCGCGACATATACAAATACCAGTTACCATCAAGCAAAGGTACACTCTGACACGTGGAAACATTACACTTCAACTTCACATATTATAAAAAGGCCGAGTCGGAACTGACATCCTCCGAGCGCCAGTTGCTCGATGTAGCCCGACAGGCTACCTATCGCAGCTACTCTCCATACTCCCATTTCAGTGTGGGAGCTGCAGCCCTGCTTGCCGACGGTACAATAGTGACTGGCAGCAATCAGGAGAACTGTTCCTATCCGCAGGGACAATGTGCCGAACGTACAGCCGTGTTCTATGCCAACTCGCGCTATCCCGAACAGGTCGTCACCATGCTTTGCATAGCAGCTCGTGGTACCGATGGTCAGTTCACAACTGCACCCATCACCCCCTGTGGCGGATGTCGTCAGGTGTTGCAGGAGACAGAACAGCGACAGCAATCACCCATGCAGATAATACTCTACGGCACCGATGCCATCTACGTCATCCCTTCAGCCCGGCAACTCCTGCCCCTTAACTTTAACCTCATTGAACATTAAGCCGTAAACGGTAAACCGTAAACTATTCATGCGCTCATATCTTATAATCCTCCTCACAGTTCTATCTGTCAGTCTGAATGCACAACGTCGCAATTCAGCCTACGAGGCATATATCGAGAAATACAAAGACATAGCCATCGAACAGATGAAGGAGCACCACATCCCTGCCAGCATCACGTTGGCTCAGGGACTCCTTGAGAGTGGGGCAGGAATGAGTGAATTGGCACGGCGTTCGAACAACCACTTCGGCATCAAGTGTCACAACGACTGGACAGGTAAGCGCACATATCACGATGACGACCGCCGTAACGATTGTTTCCGTGTGTATAAGACCGTTCGCGACAGCTACGAGGACCATTCACATTTCCTACTGCGTCCACGCTACAGCCGGCTTTTCAAACTTGATGAGACCGACTATAAAGGGTGGGCACGCGGTCTGAAAGCCTGTGGCTATGCCACATTGAGTACCTATGCCGAACGACTCATCGGAATCATCGAACTCTACGACCTTCACGAATACGATAAGAAGGGTGGGGGCTCGCGTCGCAGATCCTATGTAGCCGTAGGCGACCAGCATCCGCTTCAGCTCATCAACAACCTCGACTGTGTCATAGCCCGTGAAGGAGACACGTGGGAGAGTCTTTCGAAAGAACTTAAACAGCGTGGCATACGTCTGTCTGCACGTAAACTGCGTAAATACAACGAGGCACCTTCAAAATACTTCTTCCCTTCTGCCGGCACACCAATATTCCTGCAGAAGAAAAAGAAATATGCTGACCGCAACCTCTATCCGAAGGACTACTGGCACCATATCCGTTCTGGCGAATCGATGTACTCCATCGCTCAGCAGTACGGCATCCGCATCAAGTACCTCTACAAGATGAACTTCCGTCCATTCGACTATGTACCCGAAGCCGGCGACCTCCTCCGCGTAAGATAAAAATATAGCCCTGCACACGAAATGATGTGTAGGGCTATAAATTTTAGTTTTTGTTGGGCTTTCAGTTGTTGGTCATGCCCTGAGTCTCAATTTCCTCCGTCATATTCACCTCGTTTCCTTTTGCATCTACAAACTTATATTCCAGGAATCCGAGAGCCTGTGAAGGGATGAGTCGCAGTCCGAAACCGTACTTCATTTGCCATTTGATATACAGGGAGAGGAGTCCCTGATTGATGTAGGCTGCCACGTACGGGTGGACATACAGTTTGAATTTCTTTATACCAAGATTGTTGACCATATAGTCAATCTTGCTTTCCAGAGCATCCGTAAACAGAATGGATGGTTGGATTGTTCCCTTTCCGAAACACGTAGGACAAGTTTCCTCCACGTGTACGTCCATAGCCGGTCTTACTCGCTGTCGGGTTATCTGCATCAGTCCGAATTTACTCAGCGGCAGGATGGTGTGCTTTGCACGGTCGTTCTTCATCAACTCGGTCATGTGTTCGTAGAGCTTCTGACGGTGCTCTGCCGAGTCCATATCGATGAAATCGACCACAATGATGCCACCCATATCGCGCAGTCTGAGTTGGCGTGCCAGTTCTGTGGCAGCACCCATATTCACCTCGAACGCATTGTCCTCCTGATTTTCAATTCCGGAGTTCACGTCAACAACGTGCAGAGCCTCCGTGTGTTCGATGATGAGATATGCTCCGTGCTTGTAACTGATGGTGCGTCCCAGTCCCGACTTTATCTGCTTCGTCACGTTGAAGTTGTCGAAGATAGGGATGTTGCCCTTATACAGTTTTACTATGCCGGCTCTCTCCGGAGCAATGAGCGACACGTATGTCTGCACCTCCTTGAACACATCCTCGTCGTTGATGTGTATGCTTTCGTACGAAGGGTTGAAGAGGTCGCGCAACATCGAAACCGTGCGACTGGTCTCTTCGTGAATCAGAGCCGGTAACTGGTTTGCCTTCTGCAATTTCTTTATGCAGTTGTCCCAGTAGCCCAGCAGAATGGCAAGTTCGTTGTTCAGTTCTGCTGCTCGTTTGCCTTCAGCTACCGTACGGACAATCACACCGAAATTTCTCGGCTTCAGGCTCTGAATTAATTGTTTCAGTCGTACCCGTTCCTCCTTCGACTTAATCTTCGTGCTCACCGATACCTTATCGGTAAATGGAATCAGAACGAGGAATCGTCCTGCAAACGAGATTTCTCCCGTCAGTCTCGGACCTTTCGTATTGATGGGCTCCTTGGTGATTTGTACCATCACCTCCTGTCCCAGTTCGAGTACGTCCTGTATGTTTCCCACCTTCGGCAGGTCTGGTATTCCCTGGACCTTAGCAATGGGTGCAAGCTTCTTTCGGTCGCTTACTACTTGCTTCGTGTACTTCTTGAGAGCAAGAAATTGGGAACTTAAATCTTGGTAATGCAGAAATGCTTCGCGTTCA
>CAJODY010000021.1 GCA_905233285.1 uncultured Bacteroidaceae bacterium | reverse complement strand
TCTGAAGGACGCACTTGCTGCTGACAAACCAAACTGCGAAGTAATCATTTGTACTCCATTCATCCACCTTGCAAAGGTATCTGACCTTCTCGACCACAAGACTATCAAGTTGGGTGCTGAGAACTGTGCAGACAAGGCTTCTGGTGCTTACACAGGTGAAGTATCTGCTGAGATGGTTAAGTCAACAGGTGCTGAATATGTCATCCTCGGTCACTCTGAGCGTCGCGAATACTACAACGAGACTCCGGCTATCCTCAAGGAGAAGGTTGACCTCGCACTGGCTAACGGTCTGAAGGTTATCTTCTGTATCGGTGAATCGCTCCAGCAGCGTGAAGCAAACGAGCAGGAAGCAGTATGTAAGGCTGAACTCGAAGGCAGCGTATTCCACCTCAGCGCAGAACAGTTTGCAAACATCGTTATTGCTTACGAACCAATCTGGGCTATCGGTACAGGTAAGACTGCTACTGCAGAGCAGGCAGAGGAAATCCACTCATACATCCGTTCAGTCATCGCTAAGAAATATGGCGACAAGGTTGCAGCTGACACATCAATCCTCTACGGTGGTTCTTGCAAGGCAAGCAACGCTCCTGAACTCTTCGCTAAGCCAGACATCGACGGTGGACTCATTGGTGGTGCATCACTCAAGGTTGCAGACTTCAAGGGTATCATCGATGCTTGGAAATAATACAATCATCAGTCAGATTTGTAAATGAACAAACTCACTCATATCTTCATCTTTCTCCTGTTTGCCTGCGCTGTGAGTGCACAGACCAAGTTTGTGGATCGTCTCACACGTACCGTTCCTGGCGAAGGCAGGGTTACCGTCAATCAGGACAAGCGCCTCACCGACCTTATCAATGGGGAGGTGTTGCAGCCACAGCAGTCTGCTGAAGCCGGCAGCAAAGTAGAGAAGGAAAAAGAGGAAGAAGACGACGAAACTCCTGCCTTGGTCACTCCCACTGGGAAGAAGACCAAGGTAAGGGGCTATCGCGTCCAGATATATTGGGGAGGAAGCAACCGCACCGACCAGGCTCGTGCCCAGCATGCAGCCAATCAGGTAGCCACACTCTTCCCTCAATACAAAGCTTACACCTCGTTTGAATCGCCCCATTGGAGATGTCGCGTCGGCGACTTCACCGATCGTCACGATGCTGTAGAAGCATTGCAACAACTGAAGAGGGCAGGCATAGCATCCGAAGCAATGATCGTACGCTCGGAAGTCTTTATCTACAAATAATCGGGAAAAGCTTTTCAAAAGGCATAAAGCCTAAAACATAAGGGTTCTATCAAATGGAAGAACAGAAACAAATTGAAGCTATCGAGGAGATAGTACGCAGAAATCTTAATATTATCGGTGAAGATGTAAACCGTGAAGGTCTGAAGAAAACGCCGCGACGTGTGGCTCGCTCTATGCTTGCTCTCACCAGCGGTTACAACATCAATCCAGCCGACGTACTCAATTCCGCAAAGTTTGCAGAAGACTGCAACAAGATGATAATGGTGAAGGATATCGAGTTCTATTCTCTTTGCGAACACCATATCCTGCCATTCTTTGGCAAAGCACACATCGCTTATATTCCGAACGGCTATATCGTAGGACTCAGCAAACTGCCACGTGTGGTGAATGTGTTCTCACGCCGTCTGCAGGTTCAGGAACGACTGACACGCGAGATATGCCACTGCATACAGAACACACTCAACGCCAAAGGTGTCATGGTGGTTCTCGAAGCACAACACCTCTGCATGCAGATGCGCGGAGTTGAAAAACAAGGTGCCATCACCGTCACTCGCGAATATACGGGAGTGTTTGAAGAGGATGCATCGCTGCGTCAAGAATTCCTCGACATGATTAAGTTGTAAGTCGCCGTCTTCCTACACACTTAACATCTTAAAGCTCACACCACGCACTACCTTTGTTAGATCAGATTACCATAGACCGCATTATCGATGCTGCAAATATAGTTGACGTAGTATCGGAATACGTGACCTTGCGCCGAGCAGGTGCAAACTACAAAGGATTGTGTCCGTTCCACGACGACAAGACTCCCTCGTTCCATGTCTCTCCTGCAAAAGGCATCTGCAAATGCTTTGCCTGTGGTGAGGGAGGCAACGCTGTCCATTTCATTATGAAGATGGAACAGCTTACCTATGTCGAGGCACTAAAGTTTCTTGGCAAGAAATACGGCATCGAGATAGAGGAGAAGGAGATTACACCCGAACAGCGCCAGCAGCTCAACGAACGTGAGGCGATGTTCAACATCAACGAGTGGGCAAGCCAATACTACCACAAACTGCTGAAGGAGAATCCTGACGGCATTGCCATCGGAATGGCATATTTCCGTTCACGTGGTTTCCGCGACGACATAATAGAAAAATTCCGTCTCGGATTTTCGCTCGATTCCTTCGATGCTCTCTCAAAGGCTGCAGCACAGGCAGGTTACAACACCGACTATCTGCTGAAGACCGGACTCTGCTACCAGAAAGACAACGGTCAGATTACCGACCGCTATCGCAACAGGGTTATGTTTCCGTGGTTCAACGTCAGCGGCAAAGTCGTAGCCTTCGGTGGTCGTGTGCTCGACTCCCGCACCAAGGGCGTTTCCCAGAAATATATCAACTCTCCCGAAACAGACATCTACAGCAAGGGACGCGAACTCTACGGCATCTATCAGGCAAAGAAGCAGATAGCCAAAGACGACCGCGTATATATGGTCGAGGGATATACCGACGTCATCTCGATGCATCAGTGCGGCATCGAGAATGTGGTGGCAAACTCGGGTACAGCACTCACCGAACCGCAGATACGTCTTCTCCACCGCTACACCAATAATATCACCCTGCTCTACGACGGCGACGAAGCCGGTATCCATGCTGCCTTGCGAGGTACCGACATGCTGCTTGCCGAAGGTATGAACGTCAAGATTCTGCTCCTGCCAGATGGCGACGACCCCGACAGCTTTGCACGTAAACATAATGCGACTGAGTTCCGGGAGTACGTGGAGCAGCACCAGACCGACTTCATCATCTTCAAAACCAACCTCCTGCTCAAGGATGCAGGACGCGACCCTCTGAAGCGGGCTCAACTCACACAAAGCATCGTTTACAGCATATCCGTCATACCCGACGAGATACTGCGTTCTGCATATGTACACGAATGTGCCGAACTGCTTCATCAGGACGAGGCACTGCTCCTGCGTGAGATAACGAAAAACAAACAGGCAGCACTCGAACAACTGCATAAGCAGCAGACCATAGAGCAGGAACGTCAGCAGCGCCTGGCACAAAACGCAGAAAAAGCAGAAGAGAACACTGAAGTCAAGGACACCAGCGAAAGCCCAATAACCCCAATAAGCCCATCCGACCCAGAAGTCACCCAGCAAGGCTCAATACCCCCAATCAGCCCAGTAGTCACCCAGCAAAGTCCCCCTTCCCCTACTGCCTCACGCTATCACGGACTTGAACGTATGATTATGACCCTTGTGGTGCGCTATGGCGAACAACCGATAAACGCAGAAGATGCAGATGGCAACACCATAAGTATTCCACTCATACGCTACGTCTATGACGACCTTACTGCCGACGGCATCTCCCTTCAGACTCCGCTCTACAGACAGATGCTGTCCGATTCAGTCGCACATATCGACGATGCACAGTTCACAGCCAGCCGTTACTTCATGAACAATGCCGACATCGCTGTCAGTCAGGAGGCTGTCAATCTGATGACCGAACGTTATCAGCTTTCCAAAAACCAGAAGATGGCAAGCGAGCAGGAACTCATGCCCGAATATATCGCCCACCTGCTGCTCGACTACAAGTTTCTCGTCATCGACGAAGAGCTGAAAGCATGTCAGGCACAGATGAACGACCCCTTGCTTTGTACCGATGCCATGAAACAATACATCGAACTGAGTCAGATACAGCGCGAACTCGCCAAACGACTCGGCGACCGCATACTCATAAAATAACACACAGCCGTGTTCAATCCCTCCGACGACATAAAGTTTCTTAGTGGCGTAGGGCCGCAGCGAGCCGAACTCCTTGAGAAGGAGATTGGCATCAGGACCATGGGCGATATGCTCAACTACTTCCCCTATCGTTATGTCGATCGCAGTAAGGTGTATCGTATCTCGGAGATTGACGGCAATATGCCCTATGTGCAGCTCGTCGGACAAATCGTCTCGATGGAGCCTATCGGTGAGGGACGAAACCGACGAATCGTAGGTCGTTTCTCCGATGGAACCGGCTTTATCGAACTCGTATGGTTTCAGGGACTCCGTTTCGTGGGCAAGGCATACAAGGTGCGCACCACATATCTTATCTTCGGAAAACCTACCGTATTCAATGGACGTTTACAGATAAACCACCCCGAGATTGAGACCGTTCAGGATAATGCTGACATACCCGAGATAAAAGGATATTCGTTCCGTCCCTACTACCACACCACCGACAAGATGAAACGCGGTTTCCTTGCATCGGCGGCAGTAGCCAAACTCATCAGCAACCTCTTTGCCCTCATCACCGACTCCCTGCCTGAGACCCTGCCCCGTCCCATCATCGACCAATACCGTCTGATGTCGTACGACGAGGCAATGCACAACATCCACTTCCCCACCTCAGCCGAGGCTCTGCGCAGGGCACAGGCACGACTGAAATTCGACGAACTCTTCTACATCCAGCTGGGCATACTGCGCTATGCACGCAACAGGAAGGAACGTCAGGGAGGACTCATCTTCACTACCGTAGGCGACAACTTCAACACCTTCTACCATAAACATCTGCCTTTTCCACTTACCGAAGCCCAGAAGCGGGTCATCCGTGAGATACGTCAGGATATGCGTGCCGGCTACCAGATGAACCGTCTGCTGCAAGGCGACGTAGGTTCGGGTAAGACCCTCGTGGCTTTGCTCTGTTCGCTCATAGCCATCGACAACGGCTATCAGGTAGTCATCATGGCACCTACGGAGATACTTGCCGAACAGCATCTGGAGACTATCCGCCGTTTCCTTGAGGGAATGCCTCAGCTGCGCATCGAACTGCTCACCGGTAGTGTGAAAGGCAAGAAACGCAAGGAGATAATGGAGGGCATCCTCGACGGCACCATTCATATACTTATCGGCACCCATGCCGTCATCGAGGATAACGTACGATTCCGCAACCTTGGTTTTGCCGTTATCGACGAACAGCACCGCTTCGGCGTAGCTCAACGAGCTAAACTGTGGGATAAACGCACCACCCCCACCCAGCCTCATGTGCTCGTGATGACTGCAACCCCTATTCCTCGTACGTTGGCAATGACACTTTATGGCGACCTCGACGTTTCCGTCATCGACCAGCTGCCTCCTGGACGCAAACCCATCCGCACCATTCATCAGTTCCTGCACCATATCAACCGCATACACGAAGCCATGCGTACCGAATTGCGCAAAGGGCATCAGGTATATGTCGTCTATCCACTCATCGAAGATACGGAGAAGATGGACCTCGAAAACCTCGAAGAGGGTTATCAGCAGATGCGCGAAGCCTTTCCTGAATACAAAGTGAGCCGTGTTCACGGCAAACTGAAATCGTCGGAGAAGGAAGCAGAGATGACGGCTTTTGCTGCTGGAGAGACACAGATACTTGTTGCCACTACCGTTATCGAGGTAGGAGTCAACGTGCCGAATGCCTCAGTAATGATAATAATGAATGCCGAACGTTTCGGACTCTCCCAGCTGCATCAGTTGCGAGGCAGAGTAGGACGTGGAGCAGAGCAGTCCTACTGCGTGCTTGTCACCAAGCAGGAACTCTCCGAGACCACTCGCAAACGTATTCAGATAATGGTCGATAGTACCGATGGATTTGAGATTGCCGAAGCCGATTTGAAGCTTCGCGGACCTGGCGACCTTGAGGGCACCCAGCAGTCGGGAATGGCGTTCGACCTGAAGATAGCCAATATAGCTCGCGACGGACAGATACTTACCTATGCTCGTAGTGCTGCCGAGCAACTGCTCGAGAGCGACCCTACCGAGTCATTACCTGAGAACCGTATAGCCTGGAAACGTCTGCAGGAACTCCGCAGCGACAACATCAACTGGGGAGCTATCAGTTAACGCTTCAGCATCTTTAATGTCTTGCTGCTTCCGTCGCTGTAGGTCACTTTCTCCATGTATATACCTTCTACACTCTGGAGGTTGGTTTCCTGACCAGCCATATTATAATATGTACGCGAGATGACGGTCTTGTCTGCCTCGTTCGTGGCGGTCAGTCCGTCCACGATGTCATCCTCTACACCCCTAAAACCCTCGATGTAATCAGGCAGATAATAGCCGATATGCGGAGGTTGGTTGTAGGCTCCGTTCTGCCAAGCAATCGCCATTCGGTAGTTGTGGTCATACATGAGGCAAGGTACGCGGTATTCAGTAGCTGCAGTAGATGAGAAGAGGATGACCTGCGACGGGTCGTCAGCATTGAACCATATCACCTCCTCACGCCAGTCGCCCAGGATGTCGGCTTGCAGACACGGCGTAGCTTTCGTTCCGTTACACGACGACAGGTTGGCTATATCAGCAAACTTCTTCACGGCAGTCTTCGAGGTATATACACCCATATCCGTACGTACAATGCTTCCGTCGCTGTACGTGCATTTCTGTATATTCGTTCCGTCGAGTAGTTCATCCAACGGGTCACCGTCCCAAAATACCCGGAAGTTCATCGAAGGTTTATCAGCCGACACATGCGAAACCGTGCTATTGTCTATGTAGCAGGTATTGTCCACCGTTGCCGAGTAGAACTCATATCCGCGATAGTTATCCAGAATATTGGCAGCCATTCCGCGTCCGTTATCCTTCGAACTGGTCGTTGACCACAACACCTGTCCCGTCTCTGCATCGATTACATGAGCTCCGTAAGGGCTCTCCTCGTGTACCATGAATACCTCCATACCTGGACGGTCGGGGTCGAGGTCGCCGAGGTGCTCAGCATCTCCGTGTCCATAGCCTGTAGAATAGAGCAACCATCCGTCGTTGTCGATTGTAGCACTTCCATATACTATCTCGTCACATCCGTCGCCATCCACATCGCCTACCGTCAGACTGTGTGCACCCTGTCCATACGCATTATAGATTGCATGCGTATTCGGCCCCCCCGTATTCTTTGTGTATTTCTTCGTTTCTGTCTGCCCGTCTGCGTCAGTACGTTTTACCGAGTTATCCTCAAGTGAGGCATGAATCCACTTCGTCCGGAGTTCCGTTCCGTCGAAATCGACAGCCCACAGATACGAACGTGTATAATATCCGCGACACATCACAGCCGACGGTCTGGCATCAGATCCATCGAGATAAGCCACACCAGCCAGATACCTCTCACCTCGGTTCCCATAATCTCCCTTGTCCGTCTTTCCGCTGATAGCCCAGTTAAATGTACCGGCAGCCGTACTCAGTTCGTACTTCGCATTGCGGTTGGGCAGGTAAGGGATAGTATGAATGGCAGCACCAGTCTCTCCGTCGAATACAGTCAGATACTCGTGTCCTCCGTTGATACGTCCGCCGCTCACACGATAGTCCGTACCATTAGCTACATTCTTAATAGCGTCGATTGTGGCAGCAGCACTCACGTAATGACCCTGTCCGTCTCTCGACCCAGGGGCAGTTTTGCAGATGAGCTCAGCCTTTCCGTCCCCGTCGAAGTCATACACCAGGAACGGATTGTAATGTGCTCCAGCCCTTATATTCTTTCCCAGCGAGATGCGCCACAGGCGTTCGCCGCTGAAAATCTTATAACAGTCGAAATGAATGAAGCCCGTATATCCACCCTGCGAATTATCCTTCGCATTCGTTGGATACCACTTCACGATGAGTTCATACTCTCCGTCACCATCCACATCGCCCACAGAGCAGTCGTTCGGGTCGTAGGTATAGTCATTAGCATCGCTACCCGAACCAGCCGTTCCTCCATCCGGACGTTGAAGCTGAAGCACATGATGCGTAGCTGCATTGAACGTCTGAGGTTCGATAGTGTCTGTCGGCACCCCGTTCTGTAGCGTCACCAGTTTCAGATTGGTAGTCTTGGTAGCTATCACCCTGTAGCTCGTCACGTTCCTGAGCGGCTCCGTCACGGGTGCGTCATTCTTCAGTATGATAAACGAAGTATGCTCGTCGTCGGTATTCTGCAGTCGCCACGACAGGAACGCACTTGCCGTATTCGTCTGAATGCGGATGAATCCCCTGTCCAGGCTCTCCTGCTGACTCAGCGGAGTATCTGCCGGAGTCGGCTTCTCCCTACCCTGCACATTCAGATTTCCTATACATAGCATCATGGCTGCAAAGCCTACAATCAGATTCTTTTTCATAATCAGTTTTTGTGAGATGGTGCAAAGGTACGGAAACATTTTATTACTGCCAAACAAAAAAGTCTTCCTCGCATCGCTGCGAAGAAGACCGAGCTTTTGCTGATTGTGTTAACAATCGAACAAATAACTAATTACATTAACACCTTGTGTCTCGCGACACATGTTTAGTGCATTACCATTTTTTAACAATTTATTATCATGAATAGCCGGTCCAACGACCGACTTTATCGAGAGTGTCATGGTTCACGACTAACAGTTTTGGTTATCGTTACAACCCTGAACCATTAACCTTGAACCATGAACCATAAGTGTCTTACCAAAGATCGTCGAAGACGTCTTCGTCATCGTAATCCTTGCTGAGGTTGCCAGATGTTTCTTCAGTCTTGACATCTCTTACGATGCGGTCTCCACCTGACGCACAAATCATCTTTTCTGACTTTATCTTTACCACTTTTGTGAGTGGTGCTACATATATTCTTTTCATTTTGAATTATCTCCTTTCTTAGATTGTTTAAGGTTAATTACTTGTTAAAACGCTTCACACCTTTCTGGTTGATTACAAATCCCTTGAAGTTCTTGTCAACCTGAACGCCTGCCATATTGAAGAGAATCTCCTCTTCTTCTGTCTCAGCTACTTCAGGGGCAATAACTTCTGTTGCTGTGCCTCCGATACGGAGCATCTTAGCCATTGACACACTTCCAGCTGGGAGGTATGCTGTATTAGCACCAACAGTGAATTCGTATTTGTTCTGATAGAAACCTACGCCTTTATCGCCATTCATAAGGAGATAACCTGCGTCAGCATCAATATTTGTATCTTCTGTTACACCTACAAGAATATTGCCAGATACGTCAACATCACTTGTTGCAGCTACTGGAATAACACACTCGCCTTCGCCTTTGAGCAGAAGACCTGTACCAGCAGGAACCTTGCCTGTAACCTCAGTCAGAGTCAATACATCACCTTCATATCCTGTGATGATGTATGCATTAGTCAGATTAGTAATAGCGCTTGAGAAGTCAAGAATGTAAGGACTGCAATATGTTGCCCAACCAGCAGCAGAGATAGTCTTAGAAACAGTTGCATCGCCAGTACGCTTAATCAGCACATAGTCGAAGCTGGTTGACAGGTTTGTCTTTTCTTCACCGCTGTTTGCGCCATTGATATAAAGACTTCCTGTTGTAGCATACACCGTAAATTCAGCCTCAGCATTCTTTGTAGTATTATTGCCAACAAGAGAGGCCATAGGGTCATTGGTACCTTCGCGAATGGTGATGGCGCGACCACTATTTCCGTCTGCAACCAAACGTCCCATAAACTTGTATACGCCAGGAGTAAGTGTACCTGCAGCAGTTCCTCTGTCTCTTTTGTTTTGCGAAGCTACTGTGCCATAAGCACCATTAGAATATACAGCATTTGTGCCTGCGGCAGCCTCTCCTTCGTAAAAACCAACAATGCTCTCATCACGTGTATAGACTACATTAGCAGTAGTATTAAGACTTGTTGCTTCAGCTACATAATTGCTTGTGGAGGTCGTGTAATACACACCACTCTTTTCAAAAGCATAAGGATAATAATAGTTCACAGCCTCTGTACTGGTTCCTGATGCAAACTCTTTGATAATATTGTCTTCGCTATCAACCGCATTAATTGTATAGTCGAAAGACGCAGCAGAATACTCATACGAATACGAGACATCAGAAATTGCAAATGTTTGACTACCACTCCATGAATATGCTTCTACTATTGTTGCATTACTAACTGTTGTCGAAATATTCGAGCCAGAAAGACCTGTTTGAACAACACTTTCGCCATCAACATAAGTAATGGTATAGCTATATTTACCTGTAGTTCTATCTAAAGTAAATGTCACATGAGAAGATGTATTAAGTAAGTTCGAATTGTTTGTTCCTCCATTAACTCGTACATATGCTCCATCAGAGGTGCCATAACGCATTACCAATCCTACTGCATCATAAGTCGATTTATTAGACGACCCTGCCGTTGTACCACGAGTACTTTTGTCACCTATTCCAATCAAGAGACGACCTCCAATTGTAACATCAAATTCTAATGAAACAGATGTGGCACTTGTGATATTCTCCAGACCGCTTAAGTCAGCTAAAGCTAAGGCATATTGGTTACCTGCATTACCAGCTGTTGTGAATGTGCCATCACCATTGTTGGTAATTCTATTTTGAGCAGCAAAGCTCACACTTCCTGAGTAGGTGGTTGCCCACGCATTTGCGCTTCCCATCAGCAGGCCGGCTGCGAGGAGAAGCGACTTAAAAGGAAAGGTAAATTTTCTCATGTTTGATAAATAATTAATAAGTTAGTTAAAAAAAGTTCTTATATTATTAATAATGTGTATCGACACTCGTATGGCGCAGGGCACAAGCAGGGGCTGAACAACTCCGATGCAGGCTTCTGTTCGAACTTCGTTATCGACTTCAAAAAAAGAGGGGAATAAAAAAGTGGAACCAATCCTACTCGTCCCACTACCTGAGGTCTTCGCTACCTAAACTGTTGAACGAGTAACGGATGACCCCACATTTGATGTTATATTCTAGTACAATACTTCCGCACAAATATCAGCCCATATACCACACGGAGTGGTCTACGGCCGTACTGAACTTGAAGTAGTTTAATATACATCATGTGGTCATTTATCGTTACTATGCTCCAGACAGTTTTTTGAAAGTTGCGAAGTTTTCAGATAGTCAAGAACAAGCGTGACAAACGCCTTACTATGTGTCTATCCCCCAGGAGAATGCATGTCCGACGACAGGCTTTCACGGGAAAGACGGCGCAAAAGTACGAATAAACTCGGAAACTGCAAAGAAAAATCGCAAAACATTTGTTTTTTTTCCCTGCCAGGAGGTCGCAGCTCCTAAGCTGTGATGTTGCGACGCGCCTGCTTCAAGAAAAAATCCCGAGGGGATTTTTATTAATACCGTCGGGATTTTTATTAATCGCTAGGGGATTTTTAAAAATCGCGTCGCGATTTTCTTTTGTGCCTCAGACGTGACGAAGTGTTTCCTTAGGAGCAAAAAGTAAGGGACTGGGAAAAAGAATAGAAATTCTTGCTTCTTCCGCTATTTTGTACTATCTTCGCGAGTTGAAAATTCACTAGCGATGCAATACTTGAGGCAAGCAATAGAGGAAGGCGAATGGCAGAGGGCCGAGGAAAGGCTCGGAGCCATGAGCAACGGGGAGTTCCGACGGGCGGAGGCGCACGTCAGGACTCGGGTGTTGCCTGAGCTGAAGAACGACGAGCTGTGGACTGCCCTACTCCACCTGATAAGGTACAGACGGCAGGCGTTCCTGAGCGGAGTGCTGGCCGTAGAGGACAGAGCAAAGGACGGAACGCTACGGTTCGACTGCGAGGGGGCTCGCGAACTGGCACGATGGCTACGGGAGGAACACCCCGAGTCGGTGAGCAAGGCCGTGAACATGATGCTTCCGCTGATGCAGGACGAGGAACAGATAGGGGCTCTGCTCGACACGTTTGAGACGGGCAACGAAATGAGCCGGATAGCTGCCCTGCTGAAGGTGGAGACGCCTCTGTGCCATTATGTGCTGTTCAACACCCTGAGGCGGATGCACGACGGAAAGGCATTGGCGGCGAAGTGTGCCCAACACTTCATGAAGAGGGGCGACGACAGGGCATACAATATGGCTGCTATCATGAAGGCGTATTTCGGACTCGACGAATTGAAGGGCAGGTTCGCCCTACACATTGAGCCTTACGAGCTGTCGATGCTGGACAGCGGAAGCGAGGCGTTCTATCACCTGCTGGACGGAAGGAGGCCGAAACTGTAAGGAATGAATGCATTATCACTATATGAACTGAACGGACTGGTGCGTGCCACTCTGGAAGAGGAGATGGAGGAGACGTACTGGTTGCAGGCTGAACTGAGCGAGGTGAACCAAAGGCATGGACATTGCTATCTGGAGTTTGTGCAGAAGGGCGAGAAGGAGGGACTGATAGCAAAGGCACGAGGCATGATTTGGGCAAACCGCTGGAATGTGCTGTCTGCCTATTTCAGCCGAACGACGGGACAGCCGCTCGGAGTAGGTATGCAGGTATTGGTGGAGGTGAGCATCACGTTCCACGAACTGTACGGCTATTCGCTCAATGTGGTTGACATCGACCCCACATATACCGTCGGGGACATAGCGCGACGGAGAACTGAAATCCTACGCCAGCTTCAGGAAGAGGGCGTCGATATGATGAACAAGGAACTGGAACTGCCCATGCTGCTGAAACGGATTGCCGTCGTTTCGTCGCCCACAGCAGCAGGATATGGCGATTTCTGCGACCAATTGAAAAAGAATGCCTACGGACTGGCCTTCGACGTGAAGCTGTTCCCCGCTACGATGCAAGGCGATACGGTGGAGAGCAGCGTGATAGCGGCTCTGGACCAGATAGCCGGGGAGGAAACAGACTGGGACGTAGTGGTCATCATCAGAGGCGGAGGCGGAGCAGCCGACCTGTCTGGATTCGACACCTTGCGGCTGGCAGAATATGTGGCTCAGTTCCCATTGCCCATCATCACGGGCATCGGACACGAAAGGGACGATACGGTAATAGATATGGTGTCGCACACGAGGGTGAAAACCCCTACGGCTGCTGCCGAGTTTCTTATCCAGCACGGAGCCGACCAGCTCGCAACGATTGAAAGGTTGGCAACGACTGTAGGCAATACTGTCCTGGGGCGATTAGCTCAACAACAGAGCAGATTGGAGCTATTAAACCAAAAGACGGACTCAGCCGTACGCATGCTACTACACCTGAAACTCAACACGTTAGAGAAACTAGGCGTAAGCATCGAGGCAGCCGACCCGAAACGCATCCTGAAACTGGGATTCAGTATTACAAGGGTTGAAGGTAAAGCTGTTACGAACGCCGACAAACTGACTCCAGGAACGATAATAGAGACTACCTTTGCCGAAGGAACAACGAAATCAAAAGTGATAGAAAAATGAAATACGAAGAAGCTTTAGAACGACTGCAAACCATAGTGGCTGACATCGAACGCGGAGAGACCAACGTGGACGAACTGGCCGAAAGTCTGAAGGAGGCTAAAAGCCTCATCGTCTTTTGCAAGGAAAAACTGCAAAAGGTGGAATCGGACGTAAAAAACATACTAGACGATTAAGCAGAATTGTAACAAAATGTGAAAAAAGTTTAATAATCAGCAAGATTGCTTGGCTGTTAAACTAGAAAAGCGTACCTTTGCAGCGATTTGGTGTGCGCGTATGTGCGCGACAACAATTTTCAGAACAAGCAAAAACAATGGAGAAAACCCTCGTAATACTCAAGCCCGGTGCCGTTCAGAGAGCACTTGTAGGAGAAGTGACTGCTCGTTTCGAACGCAAGGGATTGCGTCTGGCTGGCATGAAAATGATGCAACTGACCGACGAACTGCTCAACGAGCACTATGCCCACTTGGCAGGTAAACCCTTCTTCCAACGTATCAAAAACTCGATGATGGCTTCGCCCGTGGTGTGTTGCTGCTATGAAGGAGTAGATGCGGTGGAGACAGTTCGCAGCATGACGGGTTCGACAAACTCGAGAAAGGCACAGCCCGGTACTATTCGTGGCGACTTCGGTATGTCGTTCCAGGAGAACATCATCCACACGTCCGACTCGCCTGAGAACGCAATCGTAGAGTTGAACCGATTCTTCAAGCCAGAAGAAATCTTCGACTACGTGCCGGGAGTATTCCAGTATCTCTACGCTAACGACGAATATTGAAAAGGTTAAGATAAAGATAGGGAGTATCATAAAAAACAGAAAAAGGTAAAAAAAGAAATGAATTACATCAGCAAAACAATTGCAACTGCATTCATAGGTCTCATCAGTATGTCGGCAACAGCCCAGGATCTCATTGCAAGCAAGGCTCCAGCAGACACGAAACTGAAAGACATCCAACTCATTCAATTCAACGCATTCGCTCCACAGACTGCCGACCTCGACAATCCGGCTGCAAACATATATTCGAACTGGACACGTACCATTTCGGACGCTCAGGGAATTGTGCCGGCTAACTACAAGGTAGATCTGCGCGGATTCCACATGCCTACTCCAAGCCGTCAGATTAACTCTCCGTACGGACGCCGCTGGGGCAGACTGCATGCAGGACTCGACATCAAGGTATATCTCGGCGACACCATCCGTGCTGCATTCGACGGAAAGGTTCGTATCGTGAAATATAACGCCAAAGGATATGGCTACTATGTTGTAATCCGTCACCCGAACGGACTGGAGACTCTTTACGGACACCTCTCAAAGCAGCTCGTGAAGGAAGACCAGATAGTACGTGCCGGAGACGTAATCGGACTTGGTGGCAACACAGGACGTTCGTTCGGTTCTCACCTCCACTTCGAGACCCGCCTGCTCGGACAGCCTGTCGACCCTGCGTTTATGTTTGACTTCGTCAACCAGGACGTCACAAACGACTTCTACACAGTAGTTAAGCCAATGACCAACGGAAACACGAACGTGATGGCAAACGCCAAGAAGGAAGAGGAAAGACCTACACAGGTTAACTTCATCCAGTTCAACAGACGATAAGCTTACACATTATATAATATAAAGGGCTCCCAAGACGGGAGCTCTTTTTTGTATTATCTCGTAAGCGAGAATCTCATGCTGAATCCGAAGTCGGTTGTGGTGGTCGGATATGAACTCTGCGATACGAGTGGTACGTTCTTCTGCCAATCGAAGAAGGCTGACATCGTGAGCAGACGGCTGAAGGTGTAGTCGGCGTTGATGGCGAGCTTGTAGGCCGTATTTCCGCTGGTAGCCGTAGAGATGGCAGTCTGGATGTTACGGTTGATGGCATTCTGCATACGGTAGCTGAAATCGATACGCAGGTTGAGGTCGTGGCTCACAGCCCCACGACGAGAGCTACGCGAGTTGTTCTGTTGCTGCTGCTGAGAAGAGTCTTCCTTCTGGTCTGCACCCTTCTTTTTGGACTTCTTCTTGCTCTTCGCATTTGGGTCTTGTATGCGCTTTGCGCCAAAGAGACTGATATCCTTCAACTTGTAGCCGAAGCCTACGACGATGTCGTTCGAGTAGTTTTCGGTAAGGGTAACAGAAGTTACAGAGAGATTCAGGGCACGAGTCTTACGATATTCCATCTTGGCTGTGATGCCGCTGTTGAAGGTCATATCGACACCAAGGAGCGGAGAGAACGTCTCGTTGATGCTGACGGTTGACACATTATATACACTATTAGGAATAGGATTGCCGGAAGTGACATCCTTCATGAAACCGAGGTCGCCCATGTATTCCATCCAAGAGGTGTAGGAGTTGTAGGCTCCGATGGTATAGATGCTCTTGTAGGCATGATTGATGTTGAAGCTCTTGAAACGGTTGGCAAACCAAGGCAGCTTGACGAGTCCGCTGTAGCGCAGAGTCCAGTTAGGCAGCATGTGCCATACGGACGGGAATATATCGAGCGGACGTTTAACAGGGTCGCCTCCACAGTAAGCTGCTAGGAAGGCCGGTATCAATACGTCGGCAGAATGAGAACTTACTCCTCCGTTGGCAGGGTCGAACTTCTTGCCTGAGAGGTCGCCAAATCCAGCCGGATAGACTGCATCGGCATACTGACCCTCAACACGCTGGCGTACGATAGGAATGTATGAGAGGAACTTCTCAAACGGCTTCGAGGCATAGTTATTGTCAACATTACCAGGATTGGAGAATGCCGTCTTGATGGATAGCGTAGTCATGTTGAAACTACCGCTACGGGTTGAAGGCATACCACGATACATGAACTGAACGCTCTTGGCACGGTTTTCTGTACGGCTGGCATTGAGGTCTATCTTCAGGTCTCGAACCGGTTCGAGAGTTACCTTCACCTGTACATCGGTCATATTGCTGATGGTAGCAGGCGTTGTGATGGCTGAGTCGTTGGTCATGAGCCAGCCCCTGTCGGCAGCTTTCTGGATGTAGTCGTCACCAATCATACCAAAGGCAAAGGCAAGTCCAGGCGAGAATCCTGCGTCAGTCCTCTTCTGTCCGAAGGCATCGCCAATCTCTGTCTTGAATCCAGGCAACGTCATCGAGTAGGTATTACGGTAAGAGATGCTGGCTTTGCGAACCATCATAAGTGCACGAGCCACAACCTGCATTGTCTTGTACCAACCCTTATTCTCAAGCGGTTCCTTTGCCACGACATTAACCTTGAGCTTGAGCGGCTCAATCTTCGCAGGAGTCTGAACGGAGTCTACAGAATCGTTCACAGCCTTTATATCCAATTTAGGAGTGAACGGCTGAATCTCGATGGTGTTGACATCTTTCTTCTTATACTTCAGTTTGTAGGTCTTGCCGTTCTCGGTAGTGGCACGAACGATGAGACGTTTAGTGTTCTGTCCGTGTTTCAGTTCGAACGGAACAGAGTCGGTCAGTTGTATCTCCTGACTGAAGCCCTTTGTCTTCTTTGCATTCTTGTCGTCAGCTGAGCCGGCTTCACCATCCTTACCCGTCTTAGCATTCTTCTGGTTGCGTTGGTTAGCCTGGTTACGCTGATTAGCGTTCTTATTCTGACCAGAGAAACGTTTCTGCACATCATCGAGGAACTTCCACTTGGAGTAGAGTTTCTCGAAGTTGATGTCGCCAGTAAGGTTGAGAGTACGCTGCGTGTTTGCAATGTTTCCGAGCGAAGTACCGTCTTCAAGCTCCGTACCACGTTTCCAACCGTAACTAGAACTGTATGCTCCATTGGCGGTCATGTAGTCGAAGATTGGTATCTTGGCTAGTGGAACGGCATATGAGGCGCTGAACGTAGAATTGTATGTGAGCGGACGACCAAGCGACCAGAAACTATGCATAACAGAGTCTTTCCATGCGGAGTAGTCGTCGGGATAGAGGTCTTTGTTCACTACTCGGTATGGTTCCTCTATCTCAGCATGAGTAGCCGAGGTGTAGGTCATCTTAAGACTCTTGAAGATGTCCCATCGGAGTGAGAGTTCACGATTCCACAATATCTGGTCGCTCCATACCACAGGCAGTTTGCTGCTGGCTCCAGCTTCGAGGTCGCGCTCCTGATATTCGTAGTAGTGACGCTGAATATCCGTGTTGAATTGGAAGCTTTGAGGCAGGTACTGCAGGTTCTGGGCCTTGACGATGTCGAGCCACTTCGACTTACCCTTCAGGTTCTTCCAAGGTTCAAGAGCCTTGTACTTCGGCGAGTAAGAGTAGTTGAAAGCATACTTCCATGTCTCTTCGTTCTCATAGACTGTGGTCTTACCGGTGATGTACTTCTTGCTGTGAGCATAGCTGATAGAGAAGTTGGTAGGGTCCCATGGCATCGGCTTACGGCTTCGGACACCAGACTTCCAGTTGGAGAGTGAGAGGTTCTTGTTCTTGGTCACAGTCTCAGCTATGCTGTGGAGGGAGTCTTTCTCTGCCTTTGTGCTAAGGTTGTCGAGCGCATCCTTGAGCAGGATATCGGTATCGAACGGGTTGTACTTCGGTGCTATCTTCTGCCAACTGTAAGAGTAATAGAACGGCAGCTGCATCTTCCACTTCTCAGGGAAGAGTTTGCCGAGTTCGAGTTGGGTAGTGATGCTCCATTCGTAGAGGTTGTCGTCGCGTCGTTGGTTCACACCCTCTTCGATTCCACCAAATCCTGCAGTCTCGATGTGTCCTGTAAGGTTGACCGAACCGAAATCGGAAATCTGGATGTTGAGATTTCCCTGTGCTGCCCAACCGCCTTCGTTGGTATAGTCTTGCAGACGAAGTTCGTTGACCCACACCTCTATATTCTTTGTGGAACGGCTGTTGTTCCTCACACCAATCATCATGGTCTTCACCTCGCCAAGCGTAGGATTACCCATGATGCTGACGCGGTTGTTTGGACGTGAGCCGTCGTATTGGCGGAACAGATCCGTATAACTTGCCTTACCCTGCGAACGCAAATGGTTTCTCTGGTTTTTCAAGTCGGTAAACACGCTGAGGTCGATATCGAGCATATTCTCATAAGGCCATACCGCCTCACATCCTGCAGCACTATAAGTGTCGTAGTGTCCTTTCGGAGTCTTGTTGACCGGTATCTCGTATTCGTAGTAGTTGTTCTTGTAGTCGGAACCCATGCGGATGAAGACACTCATCTCCTTGTCGGCAACCAGGTCTTCCTCGCCCTCCAAGGCGTTAGCGTGTATAAACATCTGAATATGCTTGTAGCGACGAAGGTCGATATTCATGGTCTTATATACAGCACGTGCATCACCACTTGCCAAACCATCGACAGTAATCGACAGAGCCTGTTCGTTCTGCTGTGTGAGCTGGGGCTGCGACGGGTCAACGACACGTGTGATGCCTGGAGGCATGACGTAGTTGACAGGAGTCTTGCTATTATTCTCCTCGATATTGACTGCAGCCACGCTCATCGTTCCCGTATCACTTGGCTTGTCGCCTGTATAGAGCGGTTTGTTGTATGGTCGCCATTCGCCACGAACGAGGTCGAGACTTGCAAAACGGAGTATGACAGGACGCTTGAAGTTAGTCATATACATTCGCATGAAGCGAATGCTCGTCTTGTCGCTTATGGTTCCGATTGTAGAGTCTGCCTCTTCTATAGGAATACGGATGAGATACCACGTACACTTCGAGTCCTTGGTACTACCGTTGCGCAGCTTGGCATTGTATTCACGTTTATCCACCACATACTTCGAACCCACGTTGAGTGCTGCAGGAGAGATACTAACATGGTAGCTGTAAT
Source organism: uncultured Bacteroidaceae bacterium (assembly GCA_905233285.1). GTDB lineage: Bacteria > Bacteroidota > Bacteroidia > Bacteroidales > Bacteroidaceae > Minthosoma. The sequence continues at coordinate 7,551 of CAJODY010000021.1, read as the reverse complement.
ACTTCTCATATTCGTCCATCGTGTAGTCTGCATTCACGTCCTCGTAGTCAGGGTTAGACTTATAGGCTGTGGAATAGCTTTCACCGCCACTCGAATAAGGAGAGTTACCCTCAACCATGTTGATGCGCTTATAGCGGTCGAGGATGGACACCTGTGCTGCATCGTAGTCGCTACCGCGGAAATAATGGTAGTCGTCGCCTGCCGGGTCGTTCCATATAGCATTGTATGCCGTCTCCGACACCTTGCTGCGCATAGCATTCAGATAGTCGGCATAGGCACCAAAGGTACGTTCGTCGCTGTCGCTGATACCATCCAGACCCACATCCTGCTGAGTGCGGGCACTGCTCTCGTTCGAGAATGAATATACCACGCTCTTCTCGCTCGGCACCCTACCCCACACCGTTTCGAGATAATTCGTATTTCCGTTAACAGGGTTACCGCTTTCGTATGCTTTCTTTCCGTCCTTCAACACGTCTTCGCTCACCTCACCGAGGTTGATGAAGAGGTCGCCGCAGAAGTCGGCAATATTCGTGCTATCCTTGGTATAGATGAAGGGGTCCAGCATCCAGAACTCGATATACTGCACATTACTTGTCTCGAAGTCGCTAGTGTCCAGTTTCCTCATCATACCACCCCATCGCTTCTCCGGATTGTTCAGATTTCCGTTGAAATCAACATCAGTATCAAGGTTGTACGGACCGCGTTCGCTAGGATAATATGCCAGGTTCAGGATGTCGAGCGTATTGCTCTCACCGTAGTTCGTCTCACGGTTCGTATATATCTCCTGCACATACACCTCACGAACATAGTGGTTCGACAGCTGGTCGAGGTCGGTCTTGATGTGTGCCGGAGTCAGCGAACTGCTTCTTCGGGTGAACAGCGGGTCAATCATGTACCATGCCAGATGGGCACGATTCTTACCATAATCTATATTGTTAGTGAGTCTTGACTCCGTGAACGAGTGCGGCGTACTGGAAATCATCCATTCCTTCGGACTTATCACACTGATGTTGCTCTTCGTCTGTTCAAAGTCGTCGAGATAGGATGCACCGCCCTGTGTATTGTTCGACTTGCCGGCTATCAGTTGTGCAAACTCACCTGAGAACGAGATGTTGGATGGGGCGCTAAGGTTGAGCAACGGCAGTTTGTCGAACATATTAGTGAGCCATTGCGATTGCTGCTTCCAGTTCACGTTCAATCCCCACAGTATGTTGTTCAGAGGTTCTGCACCTATAGCCACCTTCGACGTCAGAGGCTTTTCTGTCAGTCGCATCAGCGTACCGCCAATAGAGAAATTCTTTGAGAAGTCGTATTGCCAGTTCAATCCAAGCATCGTCTTACGCATCGAGGCATACTCCGACTGACTCTCCAGACTGACGTTCACGTTCGTTCCGGCATCGATGATGCTCTGATTGATGATGGTCACCTTACCCAGCGTATAATCCACCGTATAGTCACTGCCCTCGGTCAGGGTTACACCACCTGCCGTCACCGTCACCGAACCCTGCGGTATATTCATGCTTCCCAAGTCAATCTCTGAACCCGACGAGCCCTTGTATTCTCCCGTCAACACAAACTTATTCTTCTCCGACACCTGCTTAGCCTTTATCTTCGTGCTGTCGTACAGCTCGTCGTAGCAATACTTGTCAGCTATGTCCTTTCCGAACTTCTTCTCCAGTTTCTTTCTCAGCCACTTACCGAATGGTTCTGCAACAGGGAATACGATACGTCCTGTATTGGTCTGTATGGTATAGCCGTCGAGGAAGTCGAACCTGCCGTTCGGGTGCATCTTCTCGTTATCGTCCAATCGGTCGAGATTCATTACCCTAAGAAGCGTCGTATCTTTATAAGCACCTTCGGGCAGGTACGACATGTACACACCCGTCGTGTCGCTCAGATACTTGATATCCATCTTGAACTTCTCCCTCTGAACACTCAAGGCATTCAGCGCATACACATTCTTCATCATCAGTCCCCATGTCCTAAGCGAAGGAGCATTGTTCACAGGCTTCAGCAGCTTCACGAACAGACCACGCTTGTTATCTTGAATATCCGTCGAGAACTCACCCACCTGGTATGTCTGTCCACCGTATGTGTATTCATACGCAATGGCAAGGCTCTGACTAGGCTGCAGCATAGTCTTCAAAGAGATATATCCCAAGTGGGTATTCACCGTATATTCCGAACTGCTGAGAAGTCGGGCGTTCTCAATCTTCTCGTAGTCCGTACTACCCTCCAGCGCAACCTTGAATCCGTTGACGTTCAACTGCGACATCACTCTCGTCGTCTGGTCGATGTATCGTGCTTTCACGTTATCGCTGTCGTTCACCATCGTCGAATACAGGTCGTTCGCCCCGTTATACGGCAGCAGACCACCCGTAGCAGTCCAGTATGTATTCTCAAGATTAGTGCTTTCGGCCAAATCGACGAACGCAATGAGATCGCGCGTGTTTGTCGTTGCACCGCCCGTATTCGTTATCCATACCTCCACACGTTGCAGCGTCACACCGCTCATGATGTTCGGCAGCGAGGCGCACCACGTGTCATACCTGTCGTGGAAGAAATTGCCGAGGAAGAAATGACGGTTCTCATCATAATCGTAAGCCTCAATCTCGAAGTTCGTCAGCTGTGTTCCGCCCTTCGTTCCCACACTCTTCGTCTGCGACTTCTTCTGGCTCACCACTGCCTGAAGCGACAACTTGCCGAACTGCAGGTCAGTTCTGATACCGAACAGCGATGTCGCTCCCTTTATGAGGCTCGAATTCGTAGGGAACGTCACGTTACCCGCCTCTATCAACTTCACAATGTCGTCCTCCTTACCCTCGTATGCCAGCTTCAGATTCTTCGTATCAAAGTCGAACGTAGCTTCCGTATTGTAATTCAGGTTGAAATTCATCCTGTCGCCAACCGATGCATTGAGCGATACATTAACCTTCTCGTCGAAGTCGAAAGCCGTATTCTTTCTGTTCCTCTCCGACAGAGTCGGGTTGTCCGTAAACGTACGCTTATAACCCATCTTCAGTTCTGCCGAACCCTGAGTCTTTACCTGCACACCGCCCGGACCGAAAATCTTCTCCGCCGGTCCCAGGTCGAAATGCATATTCGAGAAATCAAACTTACTTTTCCCCTTTGTCTGTTTCAGCGAGTCGTTTCTCATCCTGAAATACGCATCCATCGACTTCCTCTCAGTCCACTTCAGATACTCTTCCGGAGTCATCAGCGTCGGTGCACTCAGGAATCCGTCGCCCAGCTTCGTACCGACACGATACATATTCATCTTCTCCACATACTCACCTTCGTCCTGCTTCAGATTCTCAGGGTCATCCAAGTCCATGCTGTACTCCTCCGGATGCTCCACGTGCAGGTAATCAGTCTTCCTGACCTTCACCGTATCTGCCATTGAAGATTGAGCATTGGCAGCCTCAGCCTCCCCCATAGAAACACTAAAAGCACTATTCGCCACATTTCCGGCGATAGTGCTAATGCTCAGACAGAGGAGCAAACCGTATATTATGTTCTTTTTTGTGCGCACGTACTATATACAACGTACGCATCTTGGAAATATTGTATTACATCATCTTCAAAGCCTGCTTGATGACCTTCTCCACTGGCATCGACGGTTCCTCCTTGAGTATAGAACGGATGACTTTGCTGGCAGGTGCAGGCGGGAACCCGAGGGCACGCATAGCATCAAGCGCCTCGTTATACACCTCATTATTGATGGTAGCCGTATCCTCACTTTTCGAAGGCATTGAGCCATCAGAGTCCAATGCAAGGGTTGTCACCTTATCTTTCAACTCAACGATGACGCGCTGTGCCGTCTTAGTTCCCAGTCCTTTGACGGTCTTGAGCATACGTTCGTCCCCATTCATGATGATAGCAGCCAGCTCGGAAACAGAGAAACTGCTGAGCATGGTGCGAGCAGTATTTCCACCAACTCCGCTGACACTTATAAGCTGGAGAAACAGTTCACGTTCAGCTTTTGAAGCAAAGCCGAAGAGAGTCCACGCATCCTCACGTATCGACTCATACACATATAACAGAGCATCCTGCTTACCCTGCAGGGCTGAGAACGTATTGACCGAAATATTACACAGATACCCCACCCCTGCACACTCTACAGTAGCTGTCGCAGGTGTCAGTTCAGCAAGAGAACCCTTTACGTATTCAATCATAATTACCGCAAGTTTGCCGCGAAGATACATGTTTACGAACAAAATACCATGTGCATGTGTATTTTTTTCTAATTTATTGTAAGCAAATAATTATAATTTTATACATTTGCGCTATAAATCTGAAAACTATGGAACAGTGTAATGGCACCATTTCTCAAATCATAGGACCCGTCGTTGATGTGTATTTCCCTGCTGAGAAATTGCCGCGTATTCATGATGCATTGGTTATAGAGCGCCCTGACGCGCTCAGATTGGTCATCGAAGTGCAACAGCATTTGGGTGAGAACACCGTACGCTGTGTTGCTATGGAAAGCACAGACGGACTGCACCGAGGCATGGACGTGAAGGCTATGGGACGCCCCATCACGATGCCTATCGGCGAACAAGTAAAAGGACGACTGATGAATGTCAGCGGTGACCCAATCGACGGCATGGAAGCAATGAGCCGAGAAGGAGCTCTACCCATCCACCGCAATGCTCCGAAGTTTGACGAACTGTCGCCTGCTCAAGAAATTCTCTATACAGGTATCAAGGTTATTGACCTTATCGAACCATACGCAAAGGGCGGTAAAATCGGACTTTTCGGTGGTGCAGGTGTAGGCAAGACCGTGCTCATACAGGAACTTATTAATAATGTAGCAAAACGAGGTAACGGTTTCTCTGTGTTTACAGGTGTAGGTGAACGTACCCGTGAAGGTAATGACCTGCTGAGGGAAATGATTGAAAGTGGTGTCATACGCTATGGAGAGAAGTTCAAAGAGGCAATGAAAGAAGGCAAATGGGACCTCTCACTCATCGACAAGGAAGAGCTGAAGAAGAGTCAAGTATCGCTTGTTTTCGGACAGATGAACGAACCTCCAGGTGCACGTGCCAGTGTTGCACTGAGCGGACTGACCGTAGCGGAATCGTTCCGCGACTCAGGCAAGGCTACAGGCGAAAAGAAAGATATTCTTTTATTTATCGATAATATATTCCGTTTCACTCAGGCAGGTAGTGAGGTATCGGCACTTATGGGTCGTATGCCTTCAGCAGTAGGTTACCAACCTACACTCGCCAGCGAAATGGGACAGATGCAGGAACGAATCACATCTACAAAGAACGGTTCCATCACCTCGGTTCAGGCTGTCTATGTACCTGCCGACGACCTTACTGACCCGGCTCCTGCAACTACATTCTCACACCTGGATGCGACTACGGTGCTTAATCGTAAGATTGCCGAACTTGGTATTTATCCTGCAGTAGATCCTCTCGACTCCACAAGTCGAATACTTGATCCCAACGTAGTAGGAGAAGAGCATTACAATACGGCACAGAAAGTAAAACAGATTCTGCAGCGACAAAAGGAGTTGCAGGATATTATTGCCATTCTGGGTATGGAGGAACTGTCGGACGAAGATAAACTGATTGTAAACCGTGCACGTAAGGTGCAACGATTCTTGAGTCAGCCGTTTGCCGTAGCACAGCAATTTACCGGATTACCAGGCGTGATGGTAAGTATTGAAGATACAATCAAGGGATTCAAGATGATTCTTGACGGCGAATGCGACGACCTGCCCGAGCAGGCATTTATGAATGTCGGGACTATCGAGGAAGCCTTTGATAAGGCAAAGAAACTTAAAGAACAATTGGCATGAACCTGACAGTCATCACACCCCAAGGTATCAGCTACGATGGCGAAGTGGCTCGAGTGCAGTTCCGTTCTACAACCGGACTGATGGAAGTGCTGCAAAATCATGCCCCTATGATTGCTGAACTGAAGACAGGGAAAATCATGACTGACAAAGGAGAGATAGAATGTGGAGACGGAGTAGTGAAGGTGTTAAACAACAAAATAGAGGCTGTATGCGAGTGAAGTTGCAATTGATTGCTACCATTATCAGTGTGATAGGAATTGTGGGAGGAGTGATATGCAAGAAGTTCTATCCTGAATATTGGACTGATACATATCTGGTAAGCATCATATTCTTCTGGGTGATGGAAATGGCGATGTCGTTTGTGCTTGATAAATTCGAGCCACACATCAACAAACCAACGTTGGAAGGGAAGCACTTCATGAAGATCTATATCATAGCAAAGGGCATCAAACTTACTTTGACCATTATAGTCATCGTTGCAGTGGGAGCCGCCCTGATGGAAGCAGATTCAAGGAAAACAATGGTGTTTACTTTATCGTCAGTGGTACTGTATCTTCTTCATCTTGCAGGGGAAACGTTTGTAGTAACAACAAATAAAACGAAATGACGCGCTATATATACATATTCCTGCTTGCGATGCTGTCGCTGCCACTATCAGCGATGGACACGAACGGAAATGCAAAAGACAAAATCGACGTGAAGGAGATTATCTTCGGGCACCTTTCCGATGCATACGAATGGCATATAGCAGGCGATGTGGTTCTGCACTTGCCATGTATTGTATATAGCAGCGAAAATGGATTGAAAGTGTTCATGTCGGACAAACTTGAAGATGGGGAAGAATATGAAGGCTATCATATAGACAGCGAAAGCGGAAAGATTGTCAATGCCGCAGGTGTACGGCCATTCGACATATCCATCACAAAGAATGTCCTGGAACTTTTCTTCGTCTGTATTCTACTCTGCACTGTCATTCTACTTACGGCTGCATGGTATCGAAGGAACGGATACAAGAAAGCGCCGGGCGGATTCATAGGCATGATTGAGGTGGTAATAAACTTCATCGACAAGGAAGTTGCTCAAGCCAGCATTGGATTGGGATATGAAAGGTTCTCACCTTATCTGCTGACAGTATTCCTTTTTATTCTGACCTGTAACCTGCTCGGTTTGATACCGGTATTCCCTGGAGGGGCCAACTTGACAGGCAACATAGCCGTTACGCTTACATGTGCCATAACAGCTTTCATCGCGATAAACGCATTTGCACCAAAAGAATACTACAAAAGCATATTCTGGCCAAACGTTCCACTGGCTCTCAAGGTCATTCCACTGATGCCAACCATCGAATTCATCGGTGTTTTCACCAAGCCATTCTCCCTGACTGTCCGTCTCTTTGCCAACATTATGGCAGGACATATTATCATACTCTCGCTGACGAGCATCGTATTCATTACTTGGCAGGTAGGTCCGTCAATAGGAGCCCCTATGACGGCAGTCAGCGTAGCATTTTGCATCTTCATGAATTGTCTCGAACTGCTCGTAGCATTCATACAGGCATACGTATTCACTATATTAACTGCCAACTTCATCGGTTTGGCACAACACGAAGAATAGAAAACAATATAACTTAAAACTATAAACGCTATGATTTTAGAAGCAGCAGCAGGCGCAGGCCTTGCAAAGTTTGGAGCAGCAGTAGGTGCTGCAATCGCAGTTATCGGAGCCGCTATCGGTATCGGTAA
>CAJODY010000020.1 GCA_905233285.1 uncultured Bacteroidaceae bacterium | reverse complement strand
GTATCTGGCTATTAGTTTTTGTTCCAGTTTATATACGTATTTCAGCAGTCCGACTCCTTGTGCTTTTGACGACAAGATGTATGTTTTCGATAAGGCATCGGTCATCTCGATGATGGACTTCTGCTCCAGATGCAGTTCGCTGAGATATGGCGCCATGCGCAAGAGATGGGAGATGTAGAGGTCGGGTTTTTCCTTTTGAATGACCTCACGGAAGAGTCTGCGATAGGCATTGGACGAGTAGTAGCCGCATTGGATGGGCTTGCCCAACACGAAGTTTATGGCACCGACTACGAGCGACATCACCTTGTTACGCCGTACGAAATAGACTTTGTCGTACAATTCCTTGGCCTGAGCGACAGGCGGGTTAGCATCGTCAGACAGAGACACGAGTATGAGGGTATGCCCCTGCTGCTTGAGGTAGCGTGCTATCTCGTTGATTCGCAGTGCGTCGCCACCAAACTGCGGATATGGAAATCGTGGAGTGAGTATGCAGATGTTCATAGGCGTTTGAGTATTGAGTTACAACCAATAAGTAATGGTGTAATAGCTATATGTGAAATAAAGTATGTTAATGCTATTGGTATTTGAAAATTCAGATAAGGTATTATTTGCAGAATCAACATATTGGCAACATAGATTTCAAGAGAGTATTTGCCGACAAAGTTTATTATGTTAAAGGTTCGAGCCTGTTTCTTTATAATAGACTTGCATCCCCATGCCAGGATAAACAAGATGTATGGTGCAGCCATATAGACTAACTCGAATTTTTGTACTATCCCACCAATAAATAATACAGTCATCAGAATGAATGCGATAAGGAAAAACAGCATTCCTTTTGTGTAGGTTCGGGCATCATTCTGCTGATAACATAAAATACCCAACAAGAAAATAGGAACCCGTGAGAATGCACATTGATAGAACCATCCGTCCTGATGAATAATCAGAAATGTAAACAGGCAGATAAATGCGGTAAAGATGGTTTTATTATTCCCTTTTCGTATGAATAAATACAATACAGGGAATAGCAGATACAGATATACGAGAAAGCAAAGATACCATTCGGCTTTTATGCCTCCGATGCTCCAGAAATTCAATGCCGTCAGGTTGCATATAACATCGAAGAATGTGAAGTCCTTACGTTGCAAGAAATGTAAAATGGCATATGTCGCAATCGTAAAAAGGCATAACATCGGGTATATTCGTTTCAGTCGTCGGGCATAGAATTCTTTCAGGGTGTTTCTCTCAAAAGAACGACATAAGCCATAGCCACTATAGAACAGAAATATATCTACTCCCACAAATCCCGGATAGAAAATACGCCATGCAGGATTGTTCTCGTCAACATGTATCAGATGTGAGAGAAGTACTCCTATTATGGCTAATCCGGAAAAGAATAGTTTGTTGGATGTTATGTTATTATAATGATTGGTAATGTTCATATACATTAATTATATAATGTGTCCTGCGGATATAATCTGACTAGTCAAAAACGGCTTGGAAGGTCTTGAGTGAAGAATCTTCAGAGTAGTATTCTTCGTAGGTGAGTCGTGAGTATTGGTTGAATCGCCTGACGGGATGCTTTGCAAAATGTTTAATGCATTTGATGAAATCCTCTGCAGTGTTGCATCGGCCGCCGACTTTGTCTGTATCAAGTGAATAACCTTCGAATGCCTCATCTGTACCAAGAATGTTCTTGCCGTACATGAGCGATTCGCATGTCTTGACTTTCATTCCGCTGCCTGAGAATATGGGGAGAATCATAAAGTCGGCAGAAAGGAAGTATGGCGCTAAATCGGGGGCATCGCTTATTATCTCAATGTCGTCAGGCATGTCGCTGTTCTCTTTCAGTTTTGACATGCTTTTGCCGACAATCTGCAGACGGATGTTGACGTGTGGAAGGACATTCTTTATGAACCACAGGATGCCTTCGACATTCGCAGCAAAATAACTGCCTAGGAACAGGCAAAGCGGCTTTTCGGACGTTTTGCTGTCTTGGTCGAAGGTGATATTATTGCATTTATCGGCAAGGGCAATGGGAACCAGTATGTCTGCGCCTCTGCCGTACATTTTCTGTAGGATATCGCTGTCGCGCCTGTTAAGTGTCAGAACTATGTCGGCGTACTGACAGCAGTAGTTGTCATTCTTTGCCGCACAGCGGATGATAATCTGTCGGAAGGGTAATTTCTTGGAGAGGCAGCTTTCGTAATACAGGCTCTCTACGTTGTGGAAGTGCGCAATGACGGTGCCCTTGTAATTAGCAGCCTTCAGTTCCTTTGCTATTATGCCAAAAAGACTGGTGCTTAGGAAGACATAGTCATAGTCTTCTGTTTTTTTGATTATTTCCTTTACTTTATGTGGCAGGAGTCCGTTGTAATATCCGAACGGCATGCAGACTGCTGAGAGAAAGATGTTTGCAAGTGAACGTTTCTTGCTTTCGTCATGAATATATATGGTATCAACGTTTTCTGCACCAAGTATTTGCTGCGCCATCGTCAGATTGCGTTGATTTGCCATTCCTCCTCCTTCGAGAATGCCATTATATTTCTTGAAGATTATGAATAATGCACGTTTCATGGAGATGGTTAGGAGTTAGGAGTTGAGTAGTCTTTATACATGTTTTTCAGAACGCTTCTGAATCCTTTTAGTTTGGCGAAGTCGGTTTCATCCTGTCTGCCCAGCATTTTGCGTATGTATGCTCTTGCGAGCAGGGTTGTATTAATCTGGAGGTATGTACGGAGTGTAGCGAGTGGCGAACGTCCTTTCTTCTGATGATGGTAAAGGTCAACTTCGAGAAGTTTCTTTTCGTAATCGACGGTGAGTTGGCGTTGTTCCATGGGGTGCAGGTAATGCAGGTGCTTGTCGTAGCGGAAATGGTAGCCGAAGCGTTGTGCCAGACGATAGCGTATGTCGTCTTCCTCGCCATACATAAAGACCTCTTCATCGAATAGACCTACAGCCTCGAACATCGATTTGCGAACAAAGAAACACGAGCCGGAGAGATACATCCAACGCTGCAGGTACCAGTCCATGCGGGTGCAGAGCCCTGTAAGCAGGGTGCGCAGATAGCCGTTCATCATTGTGGTGCACCAGAATGAATAGGTGCTGGCATGGGTGGGGGTGTTCATCATCTTCATGCCGTACATGATGAGCTCCTTATCCTCCCGAAATGCATCTAGGGGTTTTAGGAAGAATGGTTCGAGGAGTCGCACGTCTGGATTCATGATTAGGATGACGGGTGCTGTGGCGCGGTGTATGCCCACGTTGTTGCCTTGTCCGTAGCCTCCATTCTTCGTATTCTCTATGAGGATGATGTCCTTGCCCCATTGCTCCTGCAGTTTGTCGAACATAGTCTGTGGTTCACGACTGCAGTTGTCCACGACGATGAGTTCAATATCCTCCAGGGGAATGTCGGCATGACTCTGAATAGAATCGACGCAGTCGTAGATGTCTTTCTCGGAGTTGTATGTGACAATGATTATGCTGACTTGCTTCATGGCTTTTCTTTTAGTTTATACACCCTTATCCAATCAATATCCATGTATGCGGGGAAGGTCTCGGGCTTGATGCCGCTGCACCATGATTTGGGCGGATAGGTTTGCATGTCCATCATGATATGAGACTCGATGCCATAGGGAAACTGACCTTCGATGTCATTTCGTCTTGGATATCTGAATGTCTCTTTCCCGTTGACGCCAAAAATCAGTTGGTCAGGGAGTATTTCGACACTATATATGTTATATTTACCTACGTTGATTGGCGAGAGATTCTGTTGTTCCGGCTTGTGCCAGTTTTTCTTGTCTGCAAGTGTGTAGGCGTTGTGTGCCGTCTGATAGACGAAGTCGTTTCGATCTACATATTCCAATATGTCTATCTCTGTGTATTGCGGATTGGGACATTTCCACAGTTTCCGGTCTTCGGGCATTGTCCATATGGCTGGCCATGTGCCTATTGCTCCATGCAGGCGCACACGTACCTCTATCTTTCCGTAGGTGAAGGAACGTTTCCCTTCTGAGGTGACCCCTCCGGTGAGGAAAGTTGCGGTATCATTGGGTAAGATGCCATTGTTGTATCTTGCATACAGACGCAGACGTCCTTTCCGCACCTCGTACATTCTTTCGTCCGGAGTCAGGTTGCACAAGCTGCGTCCTGTGGGCATGCGTTTCATCTTGCTCCAGATGCTGTCATTGAGCTTCTTGCCGTTGAAGTCGTCGTACCAACTGAGTTCGTACCAATCGTTGCGGTCGGCGGTGTTCTGTGAGCATGAGCACAGAGTGCAGAAAGCCAGCATGAAGAGTAATGTAAGTTTTTGTGTCATGTATGTCATAGTATGATGGCTTTGATTCATTGTAACTCCTTTTGTTTTTGAACAATCCATTTCTCCTTTTTTCTGAACCACAGCAGATATCCAAGAATCGGAAGCCGGCGTGAGATGTTAAGTGGTAGGAAACTGCTTAGTATCTTTGTGGCATAAAACTGCAGTTTAAGCGTTTTGCCTCGCTGTGACGAATACTGTTGTACCACGGAAGCCAGACGTGAGTTGAATTCTGCTTGGAATCCTGTGCGTGACACCTTTACATAGAGAAATAGTGTACCTCTGTAAAGCGCATGGTCATAGCGATGTCCGTAGCGACCTTGAATGAGCGTATAGAAGCGTTTTGTGGCGTAGATATTACTCTCGTAGTGCGCTGCGGAGAGAATCTGCTTGGAGATGGATCCGGTGCTTGCGATGCGATAGCCGTAGTCCGCAGGCAGAGCGGCATATGCGTAACGCATTCCACTTAGGATGCATTCCAGATTGAATTGCGCGTCCTGAAGCGACAGCAGATTCGTGTCCCAGCTGATGCCGTGTTTCTGCAGCGAGGCGTGTCGGTAGATGTTGTTCCACACGATGAGGGGTAGCGTTCGGGAGCAGAAAGCTTCTATGTCATCCTTATAGATTGGATATCCATAGTTGAATTTGTTGGGCTCAATATGAAAGGCGTTGTCGTAGTAGGTACCGCTGCGGAATACCATGAAGTCCAGTTCCGGATGTGCGCTCAGTTCCTTCACACGCTGCTCCAGACAATATGGAGCCACATAGTCGTCGGAGTCGAAGAATATGATGTATTCTCCCTGAGCCAGTTCCAGACCTGTGTTACGACAAGTCTGGGCTCCTTTGGGTTCGCGTTCACGCTGGATGATATTTATTCTCTCGTCTCGGGCGGCATATTGCTTAAGGACTTCTTTTGTCTCTTCATCGGAACCGTCATCAACAGCAAGCAACTCCCATTCCTGGTAGGTGTTGGCAAGGATGGAGTCGAGCATGGTCTTCAACTCTTCCGTGTGGTTGAAGACAGGCATCACGATGGAAAGTGTTACTGGAGTTTGCATAAGTCACCGAGTATGTTGAGGAATTCCTGGGTGTAGAAGTCATTAAAGCCTGCAGCAGGGGTGAATGTCATCTCGCCGAAATATGGCTTGCCATCCACCTCATAGAAGTCCATTCTCACTATCGGGAAACCTTTGGAGAGGACGGAGGCGGCATTCAGAATCTTGTCTAAAGAGACTGGGCGGGGAACAGGCTTGTCTGCCAGGACGTAGTGCGGTTCGGAATGGGAGTATTCGGGGTAAAACTGCCAGTTTAGGTCATACACTGCTACATCGCAGGAAGACTTGCTTCTGTTGTAACAAACCCAAATGTAGGCAGGCTTGCCGTCGAAGGTCCATACCTTATAGTCCACAAGAGAACTGGATTTTATCTGTTGCTTGGTGCAGTCCATCAGTTGTTCGGCAATGATGCATGGCTTGATTTTGTCGTAGTGGGGTTCACCCATATGAGTGCCGAATTTCTCTTTGAGCAGACGGGAGAAGGTTTTAGTCCAGTAACGGTTGTCTAGTTGTGACTTATCGGTACAAATCAGCGCATCGCCACTGCCGTGGTTGGTCTTCATTACAAACTGATTGGGCAGAGCGTCCCAGTCGATGTCTTCTGCACGTTCCCATCGCCCGATGAGAGGGATAAGCATGTCTTCAAATCCCTTCTCCTTAATGTATTCTCGTACAGCATATTTGTCAGCCAGACGTGTCCATTGGCTGGTGTCTCCGTAGAATTTGAGCCACTGAATCTTTTCGTTGATGTCGCGAGGATGCTGCCAATTCAGCCAACGACCGGTGGAGCGGCGGAAATGCAGCGTGACACACCCTTTGGGCCACAAGTGTCCGAGGATGAAGTAAATACATTTCCAGATATAGAATTTTATCGTTTTCATAGATTAAGCATGGATATATTTAGAGATGAGTTATGGTACAACTTTATTTTCGCATAATAAGATTCACGATTTTACGACGTTCCTGCGATGTTGCAGAGATGAAGAAGATGGCACCTATACCGAAAAGCACGTTTAGGCATCCAGTGACTAGGAAACGAAAATCCATGCATAGCCAACGACAGCTGGCATAGCATACGGCACACATCACAAGACACGAGGGTGCAATCCGCAGAATCACTTCGCTGATGAAGGAGCGGAACCTCATCCCTCCGTTGTGCATCAGATATGGAACGCGGATGATACCTGACAGGATTTCAAAGGCTAGAAAGGCCAGCATGGCTGTTTTGACAGATTCGCCGTGAACCAGAAGGTAATAAGCCACTGGTACCGATAAGGCTTTGGTTGTGAACACAAGAAGAGTGAAGTTCCTTATCTTGCCGATGGCGGTGTTGGCCATGTTAAGTCCGATGGTAATCTGATCGCACAATACTGACAACAGCAGGATGCGGCAGAAAACATCTGCATAAGGAGGAACATAGTCAAGCCAGAAACTCAACACTGGACCAATCTCGAATATGAGAGGGATAATGCAGATAGCAGATATCAGAAAACAGTATTTGCAGGCTTTTAAGGCTAAATGGAGCATCAACTGGCGATTGCCGCTGCCTTCTGCCATTACCACCTGAGGACGAACGGCGTTGACAATGGCTTCGGATAGGAACTGGGTGGAGCCGAATACTTGGGTGGCAATACCGTAAGCAGCATTGATGACAGTTCCGAAGAATCTGTTCAATACGACTGCAAAACCTTGATTGCGGAAGTATATGCAAAGGGTGCTGTAAAGCGTCCATGTGGCGAAGCCTATAATCTTTTTTATGACTACTTTTCTGAAAAGTCTGATGCTGGGCATAAGAATGCATTCCTGATAGTGCAGTTTGCTATAGCCTGCCAACATGAGCAGATTGAATAACTGGATGGCGGCAATAATCAACGCATATAACGGAAGACGCCATTCTTCAACTAGAAACAGACAGAAGACGAGAGTCAGTTTGAGAACGCCATCCAAAACATCGACAATAGAAATATAGACAATGTTTTCGTGAGCAATAAGCAAGGAGCGGAAGGGGGCAGTGATAAAGGTGAAAAAGACTGATATCAAAATAAGGAAATAGACATATTTTGATTCAAGCAGTCTTTCCGCTTCTATGTTGAGGAAACCATAGTCGAATATAAGAGAAACCAGTGAAATGGCTAATAATGCTAGTACCCCTCCGAACAACCAATGAAGCAGGTAGCTGTTGGCAAAGATTAGTTTGACTTCGGAGGTGTTGCCCTGCCCGAATGCGAAAGAAAGATGACGCTGTGTAGTAGTCACCAATGCATAGACAAAGTAAGGCAACAGTGTGACGATGCCGGCTACAAGTATGTATATGCCATAATCTGAGACACCCAACGCTTGCATGACAATGCGTGTGGAATAGAGCGACAGAACTACGTTGATAATCGTACGGACGTTCTGGGCAATGGTGTTGACAACGAGTCGGGTGCTAGGATTCATCTTGCGGCAATAGTTGGTTGTTTAATTGAGGATAATATTCGGCAAGGGTAAACAGACAGAATATTAAAGGTATGGGAAAAACCTCCATGAGCATCATCATACACGAAATCGCTATGGTGGCCATCAGACAATCTCCGTAGTAGTTATGGACACTGGCTACGCTGACTATTGAGCGAACAAGAAAAAAAAGGTAAATGCCAAAGGTAATGACACCGCCATAAATCAGTGTGGCTAGAAAAATGTTGTGCGGACCGATGGCGAAGGAGGACATGTGGGCGAGATACCAGTCTTGGTCAGGAAAACCATATCCCAATAGGGGGGATTCAGCAATGATGCGGAGTGCGGAATCCCACATGTGGGTTCGGTTTGTGAATGTTATATCCTTACCTAAGACATCTTCTACGAACCAAACGGCAAATTCGCTATGCTCAATACCGTTCCCGGAAAAACATACAAATAGTTGGAAAAGGGCAACAAATAATAATAAAACCTTAACACTAGTTCTACGAAAGTATGCTGAAGGAATAAGACATAATAGAATAAACAATATAATACAAGTGACAGCGGTCATGGAACCTACCATAATAGGGATAGAGATACCTATTAAAATGGAAGGAATAAGTAAAAAATAAAAGGTCTTGCTGATTTTCAAACAAAGGAAATTAATAGCAAGGGCAACTAATATGCGCATGCCCATCTGATTGTAATTACCGCCTAAAATATAAACTGTAACCTCTTTGGATTCTGGAATAAGCCAAAGTTGTGGTTGAGTAATTAGCTGATAAAATTGCGCAAACAAAGCAATATTAAAGCCAAAGGCTAATCCAAGTATTAGATACTTTGTTTGATTATTGTAGAAATAAAATGCTAATCGAAGAAGTAATATGCTGATAGAAGTATAAATCCAATTTTTAGCATCTGTTCCATGAATAAAGGTCGAAAGAGCAATTAAGACAATAAAAAACAAGTATATAAAATCAGGTTTTGCAATAGTTTTATTACATGAGATTTTGAAAAACAAAAACAATGCTCCCATTAACATAAACGCTAAAATGGCATATGAAGCCATTTGTAGGTCGATAGCTGTCAAATCCAATGATGCACGCAAAGCAAAAAATACCATTAACAAGAATGGTGTAATTTTTTGACTATTAAAGGTGATTTGCATGTATCGGTGTTTGAATAAGAGTTAGAAGATGTCTTTCCGAGTTAACCACACCGATAAAACTATACTAGACAGGACAAGCATCATGGCTACAAAAATCATACGTTTTGGACCTGCTGGTTTGACTGGTACGGTTGCACTCTTGAGAGTTGTGAATGCCGGCGTTTTTTCCTGCAGCTTTACCTTTGTTGTCTGTAATTGGGTTTCCATAGCCGTGAGTGTGTTCTGCTTGATGTCCAAGTCGCTTTCCAGTTTGTCACGTTCGCTTTGGAATGTCTGAAGGGTAGTGTTCATGTGGGTGTCGCAGTAGCGGCTGTAGGCTTCCATGCTCTTGATGTAATCTGCCTCGGCACTGTCGCGCATCTGCTGATAGTGGGCTACGTCTTCTTTTGCCTTGCTTGTACGGTAGCGTATGATGAAGTCCTGAAGATGGGTCTTGATGCTGTCTGCCATCGTAGCAGAGACGAGTGGGTCTTGGTCGGTAACGCTGATGGTGATTACGCTGGTTTTCTTGTCAACGGCACAACTGATTTTTGACATTACCGCCGTCATTAAGTCATAATCTTTGCGATTCATCATGAAAGGGTTGATTCCACTAATACTCGCTGTCGCAGGTTCATCCTTCTCGAACAGACTCGTGATTTGTTTCTTTACCCAATTGAATGGCCATTTCAGGATGTTCTGCTTCTGATACTTACGCATGTAAGTGTAGTAGTCGGTTTTGATAGTTTCTTCTCCTTCTTTCTTTTTTGTCTGAATCTGAATGCTGTAGAGCCCGACTACAAATTCGGGACTCTCAAACAGTTCTGGATAGAGTTCCGGATAGATGGCATCCTGACCGGTCATGCCTCCGATGTTGAATCCGAATGAAGAGGCGATGGATGAAAGGCTTCCTGCATCTTCTCCGTTCATCTCAGGAGCCAGTGCGACACTGCTGACATAGTAGCGCGGCTGAGGAAAAATCCATATGCATGAAAGCACAAAAGTCCATGCCCATACTTTGTAGAATGTTTTTCTCCTTTCCCAGATTGTATTGAAAATCTTCTTTAGGTCTATAATCTTCTGTCCGTTATTGTTTTCCATCTGCTTAATTGGCTTTTAATTGGAAGTTATATTTGAAGTTAAAATGGAAAGTCGTTGCAAAGATATGCAAAAATTATCTGTTTTATTTAGTATTTCCTATCTTTTCTGCACACCATACGAATGATGAGTATATCAGGATGTCGATGAGAAATATCCAGGTGATTAGCATTCCACCGACGTAGAGTCCCCAGTTGATTACGCCGAGAACGATGAAAAGGATGAGTATGGTGTAGAGTGTCTGGTGCATGGTCAGTCCCATGTTCATGATGACATGATGGATGTGGGTCTTGTCGGGCGAGAACATTTTCTTTCCTTTTAGCAGTCGTGCCAAGGCGACACGTACTACGTCTATGCAGGGGATGAAGACAAGGGTAATGGAGGTGAGAAGTGCTCCGTCGCGGTATTCAATGTCGCCCCAACCTTTCATCTGGTATTTGATGACGAGGTATGCTATTACAAATCCGATGAAAAGACTGCCGGTATCGCCCATGAATATTTTGTTCTTGCCAATGTTGCCATAGAAGTTGTAGAAGAAGAATCCGATGATGGCTCCACACAGGCAGATTGACAGAAGCGAGAAGAGTAGGGCTCCAATCTGATGGAACAGGTATGCGAAGACGAGCAGAATGAGAATGGACAGGCTGGACGACAGACCGTCGATGCCGTCTATCAGGTTCATGGCATTCACGATAAGTAGTATGGTGAATACGGTAATCGGATAACTTGCCCACAAGGGCAGTTCATAGATGCCGAACAGTCCGTGCAGATTGCTTATCATAAGGTTGCAGACGGGGAAGATGAGTGCAGCAACGGTCTGAATGATGAATTTATGCGATGCTTCGAGTCCTTTCAGGTCGTCGATAAGTCCGATGATGTAGATGAGCATGGCGCCAACAACCATAAGGTATGATGACAGATAGAATTCAACCTCCTCATTATGCCCTTTGCTCAGAATAATCAGTCCCACAAACATACCGATGGCTGTGATGGGCATGAAGATGATGCCTCCGAGTCGTGGTATGGCAAAGTGATGGATTTTGCGTCCATTGGGCATGTCGTACAATTCATGCTTGTAGCACATGCGTATTACGAATGGGATGGCTATCAGAGCCAGTATAATGCATGTAATAAATGGTATCATATAGTTAAGGAGTTGTGTCGTCATAGTTCTTAAAACTTCCGATAAGTTATTCGGGCATATTTTGAACGTAGAATCATATCGTTCTTTGTCAGATGCTCAATATTGAATATGTCTTCCAGAGCATAGTAACCCCACTTGCCGATTATTGCAATGTTCTCTTCGGTGATGGGATAGTTGTCTGGGTTGTCGGGATGTTCCTCAACCATGTCCGAGAATTTACGGAATACGATTCTGTCGCCCAGATTGTCAAAATAGCCATAGTATATTTTGTTGTCGCTTACTGATGTCAGCTGGAACAAATCAAGTTGAAACGACAGATAAAGCTGCTGGTCTTTTACGTCGTCGGTAGTGCCGTTTCGCTCAATTGTCATCAGTTGCCACATACCATCCAGGTCGCCGTTCTTTGGTAACTTGTCGCACGATGCCATGATGCAGCATCCTATTATTATATATAATGTGTATAGTGTCTTTTTCATTTTGTCAATGTAAATGATTTATGAATGGTCAGTTGTGTTCCGAACGAGTTGCCTATCAAGTCTCCATGGTCGAGTCCGAATGCCAGTCTTCCGCTCCAACCTTTAAGTTTCGAAGGTTTCCATCCGACCTCAGCCATATAGTATTGTTGTTTCTGCACGTCCTTGAACGGAATAAAATAAATACCCCAGTTCTGAGTGAAGGTCATGAACAGTCGCCAGTGAAGTTCGGGTGTGGGGTCGCCACAAAGTCCGAAGTGCCAAGCCTTTACTCTGTTGTTTCTGAAATATATTCTTCCATCTTCGTTGTATATCGGCGATGTAATGAGCGGACTACCTATGGCCATTCCCCAATGTTGCCATCCCGTATAGATGTTATGGTTATAGTAGTTGTCCTTGCCGTTCATCTTGTCGGGAATTGATTTCGTGGCATCATGATATACTGCTCCCGACTGGTTTCTTGTGCTCAAGTGCTCTATGGCGGCTGCTGAAATGAATCTGTTTTTCGGGAACTTGGCATCAAAACCGATAAGATGGTCCTGTATGCCGTATTGCAGGGTGAGCATCGACTGGTCTTCGAAAAAACGCTCGAAGTAAGCACCAACTTCCCATGCATTCTTTTTTCCTGTATTTCCGTGCCATGCCAGTCGCATGTTATAGCTTCCCAGCATATTTCCGGAGTTGTTGCTTTCGGTAAAGTCTGTGACATCTCTGCCTCCACCGAATACAGCTCTCCAGAACGCCTTGAGGTTTTCGGGCATCTCAACAGTCTGGGTGCCTCCAATGTGTTCACGATAATCCACGTTGTATGCCTTACCTCCGAACTGAGTGAACATCTGAAGTCCAATCTCGAAAGTGAGCGGACACTTCGTGGCATTTTCCTTTCCGAATTTCCAGTAAAGAGCTTTTTCGTGATACAGGGTGTTGTTTGTGTATCTTGTTCCGGGGCGTACGAAATCTTTCTGCCATCCTGCGTCGGTAGTCATGCCGAACGAACCTCTCATCTTCCATTTCCACCAACCGCGTGTACCAGGGAAACTGAAATAGTCAATCTCTATTCTCAGCTGTGGAATAGGGTGGGCGTTCAGTCCAGCCGACAGGCCACCGCTTGTGAGTTCATTGTTCTTCAGGTCGATGCTGCGTTCTTTTGCTCCCAGCGATACGTTCACCTTCATGTATGCAGCTTCGATGTATGCCTGCTGAATGAAGAAGGTGGAGGTGGAATGCTGGTTAAGCATGAGGTCGATGCCGTAACCGCGTTTCCATACTCGTGCCGAGTCGGTGTCGATAGAACGGAATAATCCGACACGCTCGTAAGCAGAGTTGTCGTATGGAGAAACTTTCCCGTGCTTGTTTGCAGATAGCCACAAGGGTGCGTAGTCTCCACTGCTCACCGTGCCGCTTACCTCAGTCTCTAGAGTTATTCCATCGTTAAGTTTCTGTGCATTCAAGTACATTGAAACAAGCATTAGCGACATGAGCAGACATGTCACTCTCGTTCTATGTGTTATATGGTTAAGCATGATATGGCTTTTTATATTTATAATATAAAACGCATCTTAACATTATTTATTGCTTAATTACCCATATATTTATAAAACTCTTAAAAAACAAGGGCTACCCCGTCGCTCGCGCGAAAGAATAGCCACAACACAAACACAAAATAAAAACACGTTAGATACTACAAAACGTAGTTCACGGTTTTATGCTGTTCTTTAGTATTATGCTTATTATTGAATTCCGTCTTCACGAAGTTTCTGCTGCCACTTCCATGCAGAACGCAGGATGTCGTCGAGCGGAGTGTCGGCTGACCAACCGAGCACTTTATTTGCCTTATCCACGTTGCCCCATATTGCTTCGATATCGCCTTCGCGACGTGGAGCATATTCCCATGGCAGTTTTACGCCTGTAGCACGTTCGAAACCTTCTACTATCTCCAGTGTGGAGTATCCGTGACCTGTACCGATATTGAATACTTCTACAGCGTCTGTATCCTGGTCGAGCACACGTGTCATAGCTTTTACGTGAGCTTTTGCAAGATCTACTACGTAGATGTAGTCTCGGATGCAAGTTTTGTCAGGGGTGTTGTAGTCGTTTCCGAAAATCTTCAGTTGCTTACGGATGCCGATGGCGGTCTGAGTTACGAATGGTATGAGGTTCATTGGAACTCCGTTTGGCAATTCTCCTATGAATGCTGTTGGATGTGCACCAATTGGGTTGAAGTAGCGCAGTATAATCGACTTGATAGGAGCGCCCGAGTGGATATAATCCTGAATGATTTCCTCGTTGATTTGCTTCGTGTTACCGTAGGGGGAGAGAGCCTGCTGAATAGGAGCCTGCTCTGTTACAGGCAGGTTTTCCGGAGTAGGCTGACCATATACTGTGCATGAAGAAGAGAAAATGATTCCTTTTGCTCCGTATTTGGTCATCATCTCCAAAACATTCATCAGAGAGTTCAGGTTGTTACGATAGTAGAGCAGGGGCTTCTCAACGGATTCGCCTACAGCCTTTGATGCAGCGAAGTGGATGATACCCTTGATTGGGTATTTCTTGAATACTGCCTCAACTTTGTCAATCTCGTTCAAATCGACTTTCTCAAATGCAGGACGTATGCCAGTAATCTTTTCTATACCATCGATTACGTTCTCGTTAGAATTGGATAGGTTGTCAACTATAACAACATCGTAACCTGCCTGCTGCAGTTCTACTGTCGTGTGGGAACCAATGAATCCGGTTCCGCCTGTAACCAAAATTGTCTCTTTCATGATTTATGTTTTTACTTTTGTCTGTTTTCGCTGCAAAAATATGTATTTTGTGGTAAGTTGCAAATAAAAGTGTGATAAAAATGAGAATTACAGTCCTTTTCCGTGACAATTCTTGTATTTTTTGCCACTTCCACATGGACATGGGTCATTTCTTCCGACACGTGGAGCAGAATTAACTATCGGCTGATGACTTGGCTGCTGACGTGTGTCGCGGTTTGCCGCATTCTGTTGTGCAGAATTGTTCTGACGAATCTCATCCATGTCCTGCTTGGTTTCTGTCAGCCTCTGTTTGGGGGCTTCAGGCATACGGTTCGGAGCCTGTCTCACATCGTTTGGGTCGGCCATCGGAATTGAGCAGCGCATCAGGGTTGAGATGGTGCGGTCGTTTATTTCGTTTACCATATTGTCGAACAGAGTAACTGATTCCAGTTTGAATATGAGCAGAGGGTCTTTCTGTTCATATGATGCATTCTGAACTGATTGCTTCAGTTCGTCGAGAGCACGCAGATTCTCTTTCCATGCTTCATCGATGGTGTGCAGCAATACAATTTTCTCAAATGTAATGAGAATGTTCTTTGCTTCAGATTCGTAGCATTCCTTCAGTGGTACACTAATCTGATAAACACCTCTGCCGTCGCTTATCGGCACGAGTATGTTCTCGTACATATGTCCCGATTCTTCATATACTCGTTTGATAGTAGGATATGCGGTCGATGCCAGGCGTGCTGTACGTTCCTTGAAGTGAGTCATCACTTTTTCGTATGTCTCGTCTTCCAGTTGCTGGCGGTTGGTGTTTTCAAATTCTTCTGCAGTGAAAGGTACTTCCATGGCAAAAATCTTCAGGAAGTCTTCCTTGCAGCCTTCAAAGTCGTTGCCTTCCATGATGTGTAGTGTACGGTCCCATATCATGTTCGAGATGTCCATGCCGATGCGCTGTCCCATCAAGGCATGGCGACGACGTTCGTATATGACTTTACGCTGTTTGTTCATCACGTCGTCATATTCCAACAGACGCTTACGTATGCCGAAGTTGTTCTCTTCTACTTTCTTCTGAGCTCTCTCAATGCTCTTGTTTATCATCGGATGCTCAATCATTTCTCCCTCGGCAAATCCCAGACGGTCCATAATCTTTGAGATACGGTCGCTGGCAAACAGACGCATCAGTTTGTCTTCGAGTGAAACATAGAAAACGGATGAACCCGGGTCTCCCTGACGTCCTGAACGTCCGCGGAGCTGACGGTCAACACGGCGGCTTTCATGCCGTTCTGTACCTATGATGGCAAGACCACCGGCAGCCTTCACCTCGTCGCTTAACTTGATATCAGTACCACGACCTGCCATATTCGTAGCAATAGTCACGATACTTTTCTGTCCGGCCTGAGCTACGATATCTGCTTCTTTCTGGTGCAACTTCGCGTTCAGCACATTATGTTCTATCTTGCGCAGCTGCAACATTTTCGAGAGCATTTCTGATATTTCGACCGAGGTCGTACCTACCAATACTGGACGTCCGGCTTTTACCATCGCTTCTATTTCCTGGATAACGGCCTTGTATTTCTCACGGTTGGTCTTATACACACGGTCGTTCATGTCGATACGTGCAATAGGACGGTTTGTGGGAATCTCCACTACGTCCAACTTGTAGATGTCCCAGAATTCTCCTGCTTCGGTTATGGCAGTACCAGTCATACCTGCAAGCTTGTGGTACATGCGGAAATAGTTTTGCAGCGTGATGGTTGCAAACGTCTGTGTGGCAGCCTCCACCTTTACTCTTTCCTTTGCCTCCACAGCCTGATGCAGTCCGTCGCTCCATCGCCTGCCTTCCATAATACGTCCTGTCTGTTCATCGACAATCTTAACTTCACCGTCGATTACCACATAGTCGTCATCCTTCACAAACATTGTATATGCTTTCAGCAGTTGTTGCATGGTATGTACACGTTCCGACTTCACAGCGTAGTCCTGCATCAGCTCGTCTTTCTTCTGCAGACGCTCCTCGTCGCTCATCTTCTGGTTGTCAAGTTCTGCGAGCTGTGTGGTTATGTCGGGCAGGATGAAGAATGTGTCATCTTTCACGATGTTTGCAATCAGTTCATTACCTTTGTCGGTCATTTCTACTGATTTCTGTTTCTCATCTACCACGAAGAACAGAGGATTGGTTGCTTCCGGCATCCTTCTGTTATTGTTCTCCATGTATATTTCTTCTGTCTGCAGCAGACCGGTCTTGATACCAGGTTGCGACAAGTATTTCACCAGAGCGTTGTTTCTCGGCATACCTTTGAATGCACGGAACAGCGACAGGAATCCAGCTGTCACGTCTTCCTTGTTGTCGCTCTCAATCAGTTTCTTTGCTTCCGACAGGTAATTTTGGGTAAGACGTCGCTGTGCCTCTACGAGTTGTTCAACGATAGGGCAGTACTGTTCAAACATCTGGTCGTTTTGTTTAGGCACCGGACCACTTATGATAAGTGGAGTACGTGCATCGTCGATGAGTACCGAGTCCACCTCGTCGACAATGGCATAGTTGTGCTTTCTCTGCACCAGATCTTCCGGTTTCATTGCCATGTTGTCGCGCAGATAGTCGAAGCCAAACTCATTGTTCGTTCCGAAGGTGATATCTGCCTGGTATGCCTTACGGCGAGCCTCTGAATTCGGTTGGTGTTTGTCGATGCAGTCAACAGACAGACCATGGAACATATACAATGGTCCCATCCACTCAGAGTCACGTTTTGCCAGATAGTCGTTCACCGTCACCACATGCACACCGTTCTTAGTAAGCGCATTAAGGAATACCGGCAGGGTTGCTACCAGTGTCTTTCCTTCACCTGTGGCCATCTCGGCAATCTTGCCTTGGTGCAATACTATACCACCGAACAACTGTACGTCGTAGTGTATCATGTTCCATACCGTATCGTTACCTCCAGCAACCCAGTGGTTGTGCCATATGGCTTTGTCTCCATCTATATCGACGAAGTCCTTGCCTTCGCCTGCCAGTTGACGGTCAAAGTCTGTAGCGGTCACTACGACACCCTCTTCGCCGCTTTCGGCAAATCGCCGCGCTGTATCTTTCACGATGGCATAAACTATCGGCAGAATCTTGTTCAACTCATCCTCGAACTTGTCTGTAATCTGTTGCTCCGTCTTGTCTATCTCGTCGAAAATAGGCTGACGCTTGTCAATATCAGTCTCTTCTATCTTGCTGTTCAGCTCGGCAACCTTCTCGCGCAAATCTTTCACGCTGTCTTGCAGGTTGACTTTTATTTCGTCCAACTTACTGCGTAGTGCATCGTTGCTCAGACTTTTTATCTCAGGCTCAACCCTGAGCACCTGCTCTACGATTGGTCGTATTTCCTTTATATCTCTTGTAGCTTTATTACCAAATATGCTACTCAAAAAAGCATTTAATGAAAATCCCATAAAATATATAATGTGTTGTTTTTTTATAAAGTTTATTGTTTTTTTATAAAGTTTATTGTTTGATATTTAATTCGTCAATTCCGTTTGGCGCTCTTATTCTGGCATGACTGGCAATAGTCGGAGCTATCTGTTCCGTACTTACGGGGTCGTACACCTGTTTGGCCTCAAAATTATACCCGTAGTATATTATCGGAAAATTCACCCATGCCGGGCGCCACACCTTTGCACCGCTCTTGCTGTCATCAGCAAGTGAGCATCCAGGTATTATCTCTATCAGGATATCGCCCGAGTGACGTATGTTGAATCCGTTTCTTACCATACTCAGTCCGGGCGACCATGCCCCCTGCAGCAGTCGGGTTGAGGTATAGACCTCCTTCACTCCATCGAACTGATACAGGAAATCCTCACATTCATGCAGTACGTCAGAAAATTTCAGATGTTTCTGTTCCAACAGCTTCTTGTCCAAATACAGTTGATTGTCCAAATGGGTCTCAATGTAATTCCCTTTGCCGTGCAAAGCCACGAGATACATGTTAAGCAGTGCTACGCAGCGGTTCATGCTGAATTCCTGTGTTGGTAGTTTATAGCTGATTGTCTGAAGCAGGGTAGGGGCATCCTCATACCCTGTCGAAGTCAGATAGATAAGAGTCTTGTCGATGCCAACCGAACGTTCTATCACCTCCAGCAGTTTTGCAATCTCCATGTCGAGAGCCACGTAGTTCTCCCTTATACGATCGATGCCTGCATTGGTCGTTTCGGCTACACTATAGTTCAGAGCTACAAAGTCGGTTATGTGGTCAGCGCCACATGCACCCGACGTCAGACAGAACCTTGCCGCTCTCGTTACCCGTGCGTTGTTACTTCCTCTGTCCGATAGCATCCTCTCTTCATACTCCAATGGATTTACCCAGTACGGGGCTCTGTCGCCATAATACTTCGTTCCTGCCCATCTGCCGTTCTCTTTATCTATCCACATTGCCCAATCGGCAGCGTGTCCGGCGGAGAGCACCGAAATCAGTCGGTCAGTACCTATAGAATAGACAAATCCTTTTCCTTCGGTGGCAATCTTCAGTTCGTCGCCTATAGTAGATACCAGTACGTTGGCTGCCGACGCCCCCATTCTGGTATTCACGCCACTAAAATTTTTGTCATCAATACAAGTTTCCGTCTGTAGAGTTTTTCTGTTTACCCACTCATCACTTACGATGCCGTGAGTATATGGGACAGTTCCTGTTACTACGGTTGTTGAGGCTGCCGATTTGTTTATGTGGCGGAAAGGGTACTTGGCGTTACGATATACCAGTCCGTCCCTCATCAATCGTTTCAGTCCATCTTCACCATACAAGGCAGCAAACGACTCTAGATAGTCTCCGCGCAACTGGTCTATGGTTATGCCAACTACCAGGCGTGGTGTTTCCTGAGCCATCGCTACGCTGCTACACAAAGCAGCATATATACAAAGTGAGAAAAGTCTTTTCATCTATTCAACTGAAAAATTCGCACGCCTGTTCTGGTCAGCAAAGTAGATACCATCAGACCCACAGCAGGGTTGAAACACTGTTTGGTACAGAGCATGCATACTGAAAAAATTATCAAAACTGCCATATTGGCATATTCCATCGGTTTTATACACCTCTTTCCTTTTCCTGTTTTCCAGTTATAGGCGAGTATTGCCGACTGTATCAAGAATAGCGGATTGAAAGCTATCACCATCCAGTTGCTATCTACAGCCGGATGTTTACTCAGGAAAAAGAGTCCTGCCACTACAACACCTGTCGTACCTTGTGCCGTGAGCAGTAATATGTCAATCAATCGTGTTGTCCTTTGTTTTTTTATGTCTGCCCACAAGATTATGAGCACCAGTAGTTGTATTACTCCAAACACCACCATCGGATTGAGTGGTGAGGCCACTTCCCTGCTTACTTCAGTCGGTTCGAGCAAGGTCTCTGTCTTTGCCACCATTTTTCGCTGTCCTCCACCTGCTTCTATGTATGCCTCCTCTAGTTCCGCCTCGAAATTATCAGGTAGAAACATACTTATTCGTTTCCCTACGTATTGGTCTATTTCCTCGCCGAGTATGATGTCTATGCCAAGTTGAAGCCATGGAGACTGAGTGAGTTTTTCGTGCAACATCTGTCTCACCGTCTTTGTTTCTTCCTTCCTTTCATACTTTACTACCCCGTCGATGGCAGCCTCTATCACATCTCTTGCTCTTTCCGTACAATTGTCGTATAGCCAGTTATATAGATAGGTCTGGTTTTCCGGTCGGAGATTAATAGCTAGTAGTTGCGTCAGTCGAAGTGCCTCGTCGGGTTTCAGATTAAGTTCCTGTCGATACACACCGTTCCCCGTCAATCCATATCTCCAAAGAAAAAAATCTAACGACTCTGCTTCCAGTAGATAGTTCGTGTTGCCCATTATGAAGTTGACAACGAATTTTTTTTGTGTGTCGTCGAAGCAACCGTAATTGAACACAGCATTCTTTTTCCTTGTCGTGTCTTCAAGCAGGATGGCTGTATGTCCGAAATGTGCATACACATCCGTTCCTGGTGTGCACGTCAGCACAGAGAAACGAAACGGATTTATGTTTATGCTATCCACCCTTAGGGTGTCCTGCGCCTTTCCTTTTGTGCCAAAGCACAATAGTATGACGCATAGCAATATTGTGTTCAAAAACGATCTCATTGTAAAAAAACGGTGCGAAGTTACGAAACCTCGCACTAAATACAAAATAATTATGGTTCAAGTTTATGCGCCTTCAAAAAAGGATAGACATTATTTGTCATCTGCAAACAAACTTTTGTCTATCAGGTTGTTTGCTATGGCATAAATGGTGAGCCCGGCAAGAGAGTGAATCTGCAGTTTGCGTACGATGTTTCTTCGGTGGGTCGTGACGGTGTTGACCGATATGAACAGGCGGTTGGCAATCTCTTTGTTTGACATTCCTTGTATAAGGCATGCGATAATCTCTTTCTCCCGCTCGGATAAGGGCTCTCTCCTATCAGTTTTTTTTATTATACTTGATATTTTGTAGGATACATCGTTGCTTTTAAGCCGTTGTTCCATGATTCGGATAGCAGGAACGAAAAGCACCTCTTCCACATTGCTGTGGTTGCTTAGCCATTCTTCGTTGTTGTAAATGTCGTAGAGTGTGGCAGTAAGCTGATTATTTGTCAGCCCATCGTGAGGGAGATATTTTATTATGATGTTTTTCAGTTCGTGGAATTTACCTGTAGTATCACTATGATGCTTTGAGAAAATGTCAACGTTGTAGTCGGGTTTTTGTTCTCCCGTAAGTAGCGCTTCTACATAGGGGAACAAGGTTTTTTCTTCATATCTCATGTGCTTACGAATGTCGTGCGCATATTCGTCATAGAGACTCAGTATGAGAGTAGCCAGATTGTCGTTCTGATTAAGAGTGTCAGCTAGTTTTTTTCTTATTGAAGGCAGCTGATAGTCAAGAAAATAGCGATGGGAGGCACGAAGGTAATTAAGCAGCGTCTGTACCGAAATCTTTTCGTCGGTCTCTTTAGGAGCGTAGCCGTTAATTAGGAAGTTTACGACGGTAAGGAATGTGTGGCAATCGACACCTTGCTCGTCGCAGATTTCACTGACTGTCTTGTCGCCAAATCCAAGACGAATGCCGAACGCACTAAGTCCTTGCAACATCGTGTAATTGTCGCTGATAAGATCTATCATCTTGTCATCAGCCTCGTATAATTTCATTTTTTTCATCGAAACCTCTCTTTTTAGGGTGCAAAGATACGACTTTCCAACTTCTACTGCAATCCTCAAAAGTGAGTATTTGTTATATTACGTTTTTCTTCTTGCCTTGTGTCTTCGCCACGTAGTCTTTCCATGATGAGTAGTGGTGTTCGACGACAGGGGTACCCATTTGTACGAAGTGACAATAGGCGGCAGCAAGGGCATCCGTGGCATCAAATTGAACATCCATCTCTTCTTGAGGAATTTTTAGTATGCGCTGCATCATACCGGCAACCTGTTCTTTCGAAGCTGAACCGACACCTGTGACGGCAATCTTTATCTTACGGGGCTCATACTCAGTTATGGGTATGTCGCGCATAATGGCTGCTGTTATGGCTACGCCCTGAGCTCTGCCCAGTTTGAGCATGCTTTGAACATTCTTTCCGTAGAATGGAGCTTCGATGGCCAGCTCGTCAGGGTGATAAGTGTCTATTATACTGGTGATACGTTCGTATATCTTACCCAAACGCAAGTAGTGGCTTTCGTATTGGTGAAGTTTGATTACTCCCATGACGACAAGCTCAGCTTTGTTCCCAACCACTCGCAGGATGGCGTATCCCATGAGGTTGGTGCCCGGGTCAACACCCATTACTATTTTTTCTGTTGTATTATTCGTTTTCATCTTGCTTATACCTCGTATGCCTTTTTAGTCATTATATACCAGACATATCCTTTGACATTTGGGTATCCCATCTGGCTAAGACTCTTCATGTATTTTTTGACCTGATTGCGGTGCCCCTTGCGTTCAGTTCCTGTCTTATAATCTATGACTATGGTTTCAGTAGGCGACATGACCACACGGTCAGGACGTTTTTCTATCCATGTCGTTCCATCAGGTATGAATATTGTTCGTTCGCTGACTACATTCCAGTCGGGTTGGAACCAACGGGCACAGACAGGGTCGGATAGAGCCTCGCTGATGTGTTCCCGTGCCTCGTGGCGTTCCTCTTCGCTGCTGAAAACTCCTTCCAGATACATCTTGTCGATGATGCGGTCAACGTCTGCAATGGTGTTGATATTCTCCAGTATGTTGTGATATAGCAGTCCCTTATCGATAAAATCGGTATGTGTTGCCGGTCTCTCGTCCTCTTCATCGCCATACTGTGCCATGAAATCTTTCGAACGGTTCGACTGCCGGAATTGTGGCAGACTGCTGCCGGTAGAGAACCTGACTTGTACCAATCCGTCATTTCCCTTTTCTTCTTTTTTTGAAGAAACGACTAATGTGCCTCGGGAGTATTCCTTGTTCTCCGGTTTTAGAGTTCTGTCTATCAACGTGCTTATGTCGCTGATGACGTTCGAATCGTTTTTCTTATTCTTGCTTTCTTCCTTTGCTTTCGTTATGATGAAGAGGTTGTTCTTAGCGCGTGTGAAAGCCACGTACAGCAGATTCAGATTGTCCACATTGTTGCGCAGTGTCTCTTCGTCATATTCGTAACGGAAGATACTCTCAGACACATCTTTTATATAGTTGACGGGGATAAGTGGCATCTGGTCGTATGGCGCCGAGATAGGTTGGCACCACATAAGGTCTGTGGGTTTGCCTGTGGTCTGCCAGTCGCAGAAAGGTATGATGACAGTCTTAAATTCCAGTCCCTTCGATTTGTGGATGGACATGATGCGTATGCCGTCGGCAGAGCTGTTGCTTGGGATAGTCTTTGTAGCAAGAGTCTCGTCCCAGTATGTGAGCAGACTGACTATGTCGTTATGTTTGTCGTCAAGAAAGGCAGCCAGTTGGTCGTGGAAATAGAACAAATATGCGTCCTGACCCTCAGTGGTTGCTAAGTTAAACTCGTTACAAATAGTTTCAATGAGGTCTTTTATCGGCATGCATGGCAGCACGTTCAACTCCTCACGTATCTTGGTGGGCAGCATAGTCTTGAGCTCCTCCATATCGCTGAGTAGTAGAGTGGAGTGGGGAATATTTTTTGTGTAGGCCAGCAGACGTACCAGAGTCAGTTTGTCGTCGGGGGTGATGAGGTATCTCAAGGTTGCTATTATGATATTGACGGATGGCGATGCAGCCAGCTGATATGCCTCGTCGGATATGAGTCGCAGGGAGGATGCGTTCTCTGAAAAGAACTGACTTATCAGTGGGATGTAGCGGTTGTAGCGCAGCAGAATGGTGATGTCCTTCTGTTCTATGCCCTGAGATAGAAGCGTGTTGATATGTGTTATCAGCAAGTTGAGGGTGTGTACTTCGTAGTTAAGTTCAGCATCCTCTTCGCCTTTCTTCAGGAAGTCGATATGTACATATCCCATACCCTCTGCCTCGGGTTTCATCTCCTGCTTTACGTCGCCATACGCCTTGAGCAGTTGGGTGCAGTCCTGATTGCCGTGCGAAGCCTTATAGTCGAGGTTGAGTTGGTTTACAGCCTCGTGGAAGAAGTCGTTGTTGAACGAGATGACGTTACCCAGACTCCTTCGGTTTGTGTTGAGTGGTGGTGGGGTGTGCACCTTACCAAGGAGCCTTGGGTTCTCATCCAAAGTGTTGAGAATGTTCCAGTTGCTGTTGCGAAAACGGTAGATACTTTGTTTTACGTCACCCACGATGAGGCACCCATCGTTCGAGTCGAGGCAGTTGTTGAGCAAGGGCAGGAAATTGCTCCATTGGAGGTCGGACGTATCCTGAAACTCGTCAATCATAATATGACTGAAGCGTGCTCCGCTCTTTTCGTAAATGAACGGCACACTCGACTTGTCAATCATCTGCTGGAGGAAATAAGCTGAGTTTGCCAACAGAAAACGGTCGGCATCAAGATTCAGATGGTCAATTTCCTTACTTATCGTGGTCAACAGTTGGAGGTAGTTCAAATGACGCACTATGGCATTGACTGTATTAACCGTTTTGGTGGCCTTCGTCTGCATTTCGACAGTCTTGCGAAGCAGCGGAATGAGAGTCTCTTCTGCTAAACTCTGGACATCCTCATCGTTCTTGTTCCACTCCTCTGCAGACTCCAGACATTTTGTTGTATAAGAGTTGACAACCGGCAGTTCAGTCGATGACGGAGTGAGGTCTGCAAGCTTCGTAAAATAACCAAAAACACCTTTCTCTTTATACTTGAAGTTATCAGCACTAAATCCGTGATTATCACATATCTGCAAAAGCTGTTCTCCTTGGTAATGCAACTGCTCCATGCAAGCTTTGCGAAGGCCTAAAAGGCTCGTTTTGTACTTCTGCATGAAAGTCCTGTCGCTCATCTTGTCCTTGAGCAGAGGATAACTGTCGAGATATTTCTCATTGAAGATATTCTTGCCGAATTTCTTTATCTCGTCGTCCAGTTTCCAGTTCTTGCCATCGTTGATTTTCTCTCGGATAAACTCTTTCAAACTCTCGAACGTATTCTTGTCCTCTCCTGCATTGTCGATAATATTATCTACAGCCTCGCTCAGTACATCGTCTGTGTTGAGGTCGATATTCAGATTTGCGGGCAGATTGAGTTCCCGTGCCAGATCTTTAATGACAGAGATAAAGAACGAGTCGATAGTCTCTATGTGGAAACGGCTGTAATCGTGCGACAGGTTATGAAGAGCGATGCCGGCACGCCGTCTCAGCTCTGCGTCAGGAATATTCAGAGCCTTCACCTCCTCCGATTGACGTATCTTATCGAAGTAAGCCGCCGTGTCGGGGTTGGAGTCGCGCAGCCCCTCCAGCGTGGTCAATATACGCGACTTCATCTCGGCTGTAGCCTTGTTGGTAAAGGTTACAGCCAGGATGTGACGGTAGGCAGAAGGGTCGGCAATGAGCAGGGTGATATATTCCACAGCTAGGGTGAAAGTTTTTCCGCTACCTGCCGATGCTCTGTATAACTTCAACGGGGGTGTTGCCATGAGTGGTCAGTCTGTTCGAAACGATGCACAAAGTTAGAAGTTTGAAGACGAAAATGAAACATACAGAGAGATTTTTGTTTGGATTGGCTTATTAAAAAGTTCGAAAAACGCGGTTTTTTTATTAAATGTGCATAAATGCTTGCCAATTTGAACGGAATTTTTTATATCTTTGCAAAGTTTTTTCGTGCAAGGGTTATGAGCCTGTCGCTGTAAAAAAGAATGAAAAAGAAAAACGTTTTATGAAAGCAAACAAAATTTTGATGTCCCCGTTTGTGCCGGAGACGGCCGATGCGAATATGGGTTTGGAGTTGCCCAGGCAGATACAGGAAGGCGGACACGAAATCAGAATCTTTACTCCTAAATGGGGTATGATTAACGAAAGGCGCAATCAGTTGCATGAGGTAATACGATTGTCTGGTATGAACATCATAGTTGACGAGACGGACCGTCCGCTCATCATCAAGGTGGCATCAGTAGTGCAGACGCGCCTTCAGGTATATTTTATTGATAACGACGATTACTTCTCACGTCGCCAGATGGCACTCGATGCTGACGGAGCTGAATATGATGACAATGGTGAACGTGCCATATTCTTTGCTCGTGGTGTGCTGGAGACAGTCAAGAAACTGCGTTGGATACCCGACGTGATTCATTGCTCTGGATGGATGCCGGCATTTGCTCCGCTTTACATAAAGAAGGCATACCAGCACGAGCCGTCGTTTACCGACGTGAAGATAGTCTATTCAGTATCATCCCCAGGCAAGGCTACTAAGTTCGACAAGAATACTCTCAGCTGTGTTGCTTTCAAGGATATCAGTCCGAAGGAGTTGAGCGATATAGCTACCGAGGACTTTACCCATACCGAACTGATGAAGATGGCTACTAAGTATTCTGACGGCATCATTCTGGATGACGCAGGCGTTGACCCCTCAATCGTTGAATATGCTGAGAGCAGGGGAATTCCCGTACTTGGCTATCAGGGCGAGACGTTCGAGGAGGCTTACAGCCAGTTCTACGACAAGGTTATGGGTGGTGAATAAAGACAATTTGTGTTGATATGAAACGTATTTCAAAAATATTTGATTTTTTAACCGTCATTCTTTCTGCTATACTGGTATTCTCGTGTACTGACAATACGAAAACTCTCGGAGTGGATATGATGCCTGCTTCCGACACGCTGAAGGTGTTCTACAACAGCTACTCCGTGCCTACAGAGTCGTACAAGGTGACAGACCCGATTCTTGCCCGTACGTCAAAATCATATCTGGGACAGTTTACCGACCCTGAAACCAAAACTACCATTTCTGCTGACTTCATAGCGCAGTATCACGTGACAGAGTCGGAGGGGAACCTTTTTCCTCCTTCGATAAAGGACGACTACGTGACAAGTATCGATGTCCGCCTGTATATTGACCAGTTTATCGGCGATTCACTCTCTACGTTCAAGGTCAGCGTTTATGACCTTACGAACGACCTCGATCCCGATGCTGACTATTATACCAACATCGACCCTACGCAGTATTACGACCCGACGGCAGCTCCATTGGCAAGTAAGTGGTACACCCTCTCCGACCGTATCATCGAAGCCAGCGAACGCAACTCAAGCGGATATGTCCGTAGCATCCGTATTCCTTTGCCACGTACCGTCGGACAGCAGCTATACGATGCTTACAAGGCCGATAAGTCGCAGTTTTCCAGCACTTACAAATGGCTCCATAGCGGACTGCCATGCAGCAAAGGACTCTACTTCAAACTTGAATATGGCGAAGGAGCTGTTGCTTACATCTACATCACTCAGATACGTATCAACTACACCTACTACGATGAACAGCTGCAGCGCGAGACGACCGGTGTAACCCTCATGTCATCGACCGAAGAGGTCATTGAGGTGACTAACTTCGACACTTCCGACCTTTCAACTCTTGCTGGCGACCCGACGTGCACTTATGTGAAAAGTCCGGCAGGTATCTTTACGTTGGTTACCCTGCCCATCGATAACCTCTCGGCTACCGACACCATCAACTCTGCCTCCATCTCGTTCACACGTTATAACGATGCTACACACGAGGCATTCAAACTGGGAATACCTAAGACCCTGCTCATGGTGCGCTACGACGACTTCAAGAACGGATTCTTCGAGAAATACTCCATAGCCAACGATAAGACATCGTATATCACTTCCTTTACTTCGAGTAGCAACTCCTATACGTTCACAAATATAGCACGACTCATAGCTACATGCCTTCATGAGAAGAAGCAGGGTACAGCGTCTGCAAACTACAACAAAGTGCTGCTTATACCGGTGGAGGCTACCTATGACACTTCGAAGAAACTCGTGAAACTGAACCACGACTTCGGCTTCAATCAGGCTCGTCTCGTAAAGAATTCCGGACTGAGTGTCATCTACAGCCGCTTCGGTGATTAAGTTTGAAAACACATACACATGAAACTGATATATTTCCATGGATTCGCTTCGTCGGGAGCCAGCGGCACAGTCGAAATGCTGCGCAACCTCCTGCCGCAGGCTACAGTCATAGCCCCCGACATACCTGTTGACCCCATCGAGGCTCTGCCCATGCTCCAGCAACTCTGTCAGGACGAGCACCCCGACATTATCGTCGGCACCAGCATGGGAGGCATGTATGCTCAGCAGATGCGTGGATTCCTTAGGATATGTGTCAATCCCGCCTTCAACATGTCAACCAACAGTAGCGTGCTCAAGACGGGAACCTACAAGTTTCACAACGGACGGAAAGACAACCAGAAAGAGTTCCGAATCACGAAGGATATCATCCAGCATTTCAACCAGATGGAACGCCAGCAGTTCAAGGGCATCACACCCTTCGACCTCGAACATTGCTACGGACTCTTCGGCATCAACGACCCCATCATCCACACCTATGACCTCTTCAAGAAATACTATCCGCATGCCATCCGTTTCGAGGGTGAGCACCAGCTCAACGAGAAGGTGGTGAAGAAGACCCTCCTGCCCCTCATCAAGGAGCTGCTGGGCGAACGGTTCGACTCTTAGACGAAACACATACTTTTTTCAACAACAATAAATGATATTTTATGGCTAACATCAAAGAAAAACTTTTCTCTGAGTTTCAGGCACCTACCACCGAAGAGTGGTTGGCAAAGATTGAGGTTGACCTCAAGGGTGCTGACTTTCAGAAAAAGATGGTTTGGAGAACCAACGAAGGATTCAACGTGCAGCCTTTCTACCGTCGTGAAGACCTCAAAGACCTGAAGGCTGTCGATTCCCTGCCGGGCGAATTCCCATTCGTTCGTGGCAACAAGACCGACAACAACATCTGGTTCGTGCGTCAGGACGTTTTCGATGCCGACCCGAAACAGGCTAATGCCAAAGCACTCGACATCCTCAACAAGGGTGTTGACTCACTCGGATTCAAGATTCCGGGCGACCAGGTAAGCCGCCAGTATGTTGAGACCCTGCTCGAAGGCATACTTCCTCAGTATGTCGAACTCAACTTTACTACCTGCCAGCGCCATTGTGTCGAACTGGCTCAGGTGCTCGTAGAGTATTTCAAGGAGAAAAACTACCCACTCGCAGAACTCAAGGGCTCCATCAATTTCGACCCGATTTCAAAGATTCTGACTAAGGGTAAGGACACCTCTGCAGTTATCGCTCAGGCAAAGACACTCGTTGAAGCATTGAAAGAACTTCCGCAGTATAAGTGCGTCAATATCAATTCGGTATTGCTGAATAACTCAGGTGCTTATATCTATCAGGAACTCGGCTATGCCCTTGCTTGGGGTGCTGAATATCTCAACCTCCTCACCGAGGCAGGACTCAGTGCCGATGAGGCTGCTTGCCGCATCAAGTTCAATATGGGCGTCAGCGACAACTACTTCATGGAGATTGCCAAGTTCCGTGCGGCTCGTCTGCTCTGGGCGCAAATCGTGAAGCAGTTTGAACCTAAGTGCGATTGTGCTTGTCAGATGCACGTTCTTGCCATCACTTCCGAGTACAATCAGACAATCTTCGACTCATACGTCAACCTGCTCCGTTCGCAGACAGAAGCTATGTCGGCTGCCCTTGCCAACGTTGACAGTATCATCGTCACTCCGTTCGACACTCCATACGAGACTCCGACAGAGTTTGCTGAGCGTATAGCACGCAACCAGCAGCTCCTGCTCAAGGAAGAGGCTCACTTCGACAAACTTGTTGACGTGGCTGGTGGTTCTTACACCATCGAGCACCTCACCGACGCTATTGCTCAGGAGGGTTGGAAACTCTTCCTCGCAGTTGAAGAGGCAGGCGGATTCCTTGCTGAGGCTCTTGCCGGAAACATCCAGAACGCAGTAAACGAAAGCAACAAGAAGCGTCATGCCGATGCAGCTAAGCGTAAGGAGTTCATCCTCGGAACCAACCAGTTCCCGAACTTCACCGAAGTATCCGACGGCAAGCGTCCTGTAGAGTGCTGCTGCAAATGTGGCGATCAGGGCGACATCGCTCGTCTCGACGACCAGCGTCTGGCAAGCGACTTTGAAACCCTCCGTCTGCAGACTGAAGGTGCCAAGAAGCAGCCCGTTGCCTTCATGCTCACCATCGGTAACCTCGCCATGCGTCAGGCTCGTGCACAGTTCTCGTGCAACTTCCTCGCAGCAGCAGGCTAC
>CAJODY010000019.1 GCA_905233285.1 uncultured Bacteroidaceae bacterium | reverse complement strand
CATTGTAGCATTGCAACATTGTAGCAATTACGAAAGGTTAAGAAGTGTGAATTTGTGTAAAATAACGATAGCTTAATAGGTTAATAGCTTAGTGGCTTATTAGTGTTATGACTTCGAGGTAAAAACAAAAAATATCGGTTTGAGTTTGATAGTTACCAAAAAAACTTTGTATCTTCGCAACGAATAAATAAATGATGAAGTATTATGGCTGATTATCTTGATAGAATCGCTCAGATAAATGAAGAGGAAAGTTCTTCTGTCGTTCAGGAGCCTATGGTTTCCATGAATGTTGGGCAAACCACAGAGTTCCTTGACCGTCATTACGATTCAAATGCCTCTATCAAGAATGGCTTGTTACTTCACGAAGGGTTCGATTTGTTACGTGAAAGAATAGGTAAGAAGGTGTATGAGGCAAATCGTATTATCTCATGAGTTTATAGACGAACTTGAAGAATTGTTCGATATACTGGTAGATCACAATTGGAAAAGCCGCCAGCCAAGGAAATAAAGAAGCACTTTCTGCTCAAAAGATAAGATTCATCGAGTTATCGGGTCTAATGGCTATTGGGCTGGATGTACACAAAAACGCTACAGGACTTTTGATGATGTCATAGCAGCCGAATATGTCGGTCAAAAGTATGGCAAAACCAGAGAGAAAGGGCGTTGGTGAATCCATTTAGATAAATGAAGAGGAAGGCAAGAAATAGATCCGCAAGGCAGCTGCTCAAGGTCAAGAGGATGCTAAAGAAACCCTGAAAGAGTTGTTCGGAGAGTAAAATTGAAAAAATTCTTTTTTCCTTTTGTTCTTCGCTCGCTTATCCGTATATTTGCGGGGAATTTGGAAGATTATGTATTACTAACAAAAAAATATTAACCATGCTTACACAAGAAGACAAGATTTATCTGCAGAAGAAGGGCATTTCGGAGGAGAAACTGAATGCTCAGTTGAATAATTTCAAGACAGGGTTCCCATTCCTGAAACTGGCTGGTGCCGCTTCACCTGAGAAGGGTATCACGATTCCGACAGCGGAGGAGAAGAAGGGGTATCTGAAGGCTTGGGATGAGTATCTGCAGGGAGCAGGCAAGGTGCTGAAGTTCGTGCCTGCCAGCGGTGCCGCAAGCCGTATGTTCAAGGATTTGTTTGAGTTCTTGGACGGAGAAAGTGACAAACCGAATAATGCGTTTATCGAGAAGTTCTTTGCTAACATCAGTAAGTTCGCTTTCTATGCTGAACTGAACGAAGCTCTGAAGGCTGGCGAAGGTAAGGACATAGAGGCGCTGGTGGCTGAAGGCAAGTATAAGACTGTGGTCGATTACCTGCTGGGCACGAAAGGTCTGTCTTACGGTAAGCTGCCGAAGGGTCTGCTGAAGTTCCACAGCTATAAGAAGGGACCGCGCACTCCACTGGAGGAGCACCTGGTAGAGGGTGCGATGTATGCCGGTGGCAAGACGGGTGAGGTGAATGTGCATTTCACTGTGAGCCCTGAGCATAAGGAGCTGTTCAAGAAGCTGTTTGCTGAGAAGCAGCAGGAGTATGCAGGGGAGTATGGAGTGAAGTATAACGTGGGCTTCTCGGAGCAGAAGTCGAGCACCGACACCGTTGCTGCAAATCCGGATAATACGCCGTTCCGCACGGAAGACGGAAAGATTCTGTTCCGTCCGGGTGGTCACGGTGCGCTGATTGAGAATCTGAACGACCTGGATGCCGACATCATCTTCATTAAGAATATAGATAATGTGGTGCCTGACCGTCTGAAACCTGAGACTGTGGAGTATAAGAAGCTGATTGCAGGTGTGCTGGTAAGCAAGCAGAAGCAGGCTTTCGAGTATCTGAAGGTGCTGGAGTCGGGTAATTATACTCATGCGCAGCTGGAGGAGATGATTCATTTCCTGCATGACGACCTGTGTCTGAGAAATCCGGAACTGAAGGACCTGGAAGATGCCGAACTGGCTATATATCTGAAGAAGAAGCTGAACCGTCCGATGCGTGTGTGCGGTATGGTGAAGAATGTAGGCGAACCGGGTGGCGGTCCGTTCCTGGCTTATAATCCTGACGGCACTATCAGTCTGCAGATTCTGGAGTCGTCGCAGATAGACACGAAGAACGAGGAGTATGTGAAGATGTTCAAGGGAGGCACTCACTTCAATCCGGTTGACCTGGTATGCGCCGTAAAGAATTATAAGGGCGAGAAGTTTGACCTGACGAAGTATGTTGACCCGCAGACGGGATTCATTTCAAGCAAGTCGAAGAACGGCAAGGAGCTGAAGGCTCTGGAACTGCCGGGACTGTGGAACGGTGCGATGTCGGACTGGAACACTATATTCGTAGAGGTAAGCCTCGGCACATTCAATCCGGTGAAGACGGTGAATGACTTGCTGAGGGAGCAACATCAGTAGTTTACCGGTTACAGCTTACAGCTTACCGGTTACAGCTTACCGGTTACAGCTTACAGTTTAGAGTTTAGAGTTGATTGATTTGATTTTAAAATATTTTCCGACGCTTACGGAGTCTCAAGTTGGGCAGATGGCTCAGCTTGAGATGCTGTATGGCGAATGGAATGCGAAGGTGAATGTGATTTCGCGGAAGGATATTCAGAATCTGTATGAGCATCATGTGCTGCACTCGCTGGGAATAGCGAAGGTGATTGAGTTCAAGGCGGGCAGCAGGGTGATGGACTTGGGTACGGGTGGCGGTTTTCCAGGTATTCCGTTGGCAATTCTGATGCCGGAGGTGGAGTTCCACCTTGTGGACAGCATAGGGAAGAAGGTGAGGGTGGCTCAGGAGGTGGCTCGCGCCATCGGACTGAAGAACGTACGCTGTTCGCATTGCAGGGCTGAGGAGGTGAAGGATGAGTATGACTTCATCGTGTCGAGGGCTGTGATGCCGCTGGCTGACCTGATGAAGTGCGGAAGGAAGAATATAAGCAAGGTGCAGAGGAATGCGCTGCCGAACGGAATGGTGGTGCTGAAGGGCGGCGACCTGAAGGGGGAGATGGCGAGCATGAGGAGCCTGTGTACGGAATGGGAGCTGTCGCAGTGGTTTGAGGAGGATTTTTTCAAAGAAAAAAAAGTAGTTCACGTAAGTGTTAGAAATTAAGAAGTTTGAAGTTAATCCGTTGGAAGTGAACTGTTATGTCGTTTCCGACGAGACGGGCGATGCTGTAATCATAGACCCGGGCATGTTTGCACAGTCGGAATGGCTGGAGGTGGCTGAGTATGTGAAGGAGAAGGGCCTGACGGTGAAGCACTGCCTGCTGACTCACATGCACTTCGACCATGCAATGGGTTGCCATTTCGTGGAAGGGCAGTGGGGACTGAAGCCAGAGGGACATGCCGACGACGTGGCACTGTATAAGAATATAGCACAGCAGGCAGCGATGTTTCTGGGTGTGGCGCTGAACATACCGAAGCAACCCGCAGTGGGTATGTGCCATAATGAGAGCTCGATTATCAGGTTCGGCTGTCATAATATTGAGATGCTGCATACTCCCGGACATTCGAAGGGCAGCGTGTGCTATTATATAAAGAATGAAGGGACGCTGTTTTCGGGCGATACGCTGTTTGCCGGAAGCATGGGACGCACCGACCTGGAAGGAGGCGATAACTACCAGATGATGAAGTCGCTAGTGCGTCTGAGTCAGTTGCCGGACGATACGAAGGTGTATCCGGGACACGGTCCTGAGACAATTATAGAAAAGGAAAAGAAATGGATACAAGTAGTCTTCAGAAGATAAAGCAGAGATATGGCATTGTGGGCAATGCAGAGGGACTGAACAGGGCTCTCGACATTGCTGTGCAGGTGGCTCCGACCGACCTGCCCGTGCTGATTGAGGGCGAGAGCGGTGTAGGTAAGGAGGTGATCCCGAGAATCATTCACGACAATTCGAGCCGTAAGCACAGCAAGTATTTCGCCATTAACTGCGGTGCAATTCCAGAGGGTACGATTGACTCGGAACTGTTCGGACACGCCAAGGGTGCGTTTACGGGTGCGATAGGTGAGAGGGAAGGCTACTTCGGTGTGGCTAACGGTGGCACGCTGTTTCTGGACGAGGTGGGCGAACTGCCTCTTGCCACTCAGGCACGACTGCTGCGTGTGCTGGAAACCGGAGAGTATATAAGGGTGGGAGAGAACGAGGTGAAACGTACGAATGTGCGCATCGTAGCTGCCACGAACGTGAATATGCAGAAGGCTATAAGGGAGGGACGATTCAGGGAAGACCTGTACTACCGACTGAATGCCATACCTATCAGTCTGCCGCCACTAAGAGACAGGGGCAGCGACATAGAACTGCTGTTCAGGAAGTTTGCATATGACATCTCGGAGAAGTACCACATGGACACTATCCGTCTGACTCCCGACGCAAAGGCTCTGCTGCTGAAGTATAAGTGGCCGGGCAATATACGTCAGCTGAGAAACCTTACGGAGCAGCTGTGTGTAATAAGCGAGGAGAGGGAAATTACTGCCGAGAAGCTGAGACTGCACGGTGTAACCGACGATTCGGGTGCCGGAGCAGGACTGGTATATAGACAGGGAGGAAGTGAAGGTGAGATGCATTCGTATGAGAACGACAGAAAGCAGATTCTGCAGCTGATAAGCAGTCTGGGCAAGGAGCTGAAGGACTTGAAGGATTATGTGTATGGTGCAGCAACTTTCAGACATGCACTGCCAGCCATAGCGGAACCGATTCAGCATATAGACAGGGATGGCACGATTCAGCATATCAATATGCCGGAATACGGCAAGGATATGGATGAGACCCCGATTCAGGAGTATGTGGAGCAGGAGGAGACACCGCTGTCGATACGCGACATGGAACGCAATAACATCGAGAAGGCTCTGAGCAAGCATAACGGAAACAGGAAGAGTGCGGCTCAGGAACTGGAGATATCGGAACGTACGCTGTACAGGAAGATAAAGGAGTTCGGCATAGGTATGCTGTTGCTGCTCATGGTGACTGCTCCGATGCTTACGATACTCTCGTCGTGCAGTGTCAGCTATAAGTTTACGGGTACGAGTCTGAACTACGACAAGGTGAAGACTATCAGCGTGGATAAGTTCCCGATACGCTCGGCTTATGTATGGGCCCCGATGGAACCTATGTTCTACAATACACTGGTGGAAGAGTATTCGAGGAAGACGAAGCTGAAAGTGCTGCAAAGGGGCGGCGACCTGCAGGTGAGCGGCGAGATTGTAGAATACAGCCAGACGAACAAGAGTATCGCTGCTGACGGCTATTCGGCTCAGACGCAGCTGAAGGTGACGGTGAACGTGAGATTTGTGAACAACACGAACCATTCGGAGGACTTCGAACAGAGGTTCAGCGCAACTGCCGACTATGACTCATCGCAGCAGCTGTCGGCCGTACAGGATGAACTGGTTGCGGAAATACTCACCGATATTGTAGGACAGATTTACAACGCTACGGTGGCTAACTGGTAAGAAAACAATGGCGACTGGAAAGGAAAGCAAGGAGAAGAAATCGTTCGACCTGATTGACGAGTTCCTACAGAAGTATGGTGCTGGACATCAGAACGAAAAGGAACTTTTGTTCGACTATAAATCGAACGACTACACATCGTATCTGGAGACTATGGAAGCAGATGTAGATGTGGTAGCGGAGATGAGGGGTGAGGAACTGATAGATAGGTTTTTGAGAAGGG
Organism: uncultured Bacteroidaceae bacterium; assembly: GCA_905233285.1. Classification (GTDB taxonomy): domain Bacteria; phylum Bacteroidota; class Bacteroidia; order Bacteroidales; family Bacteroidaceae; genus Minthosoma. Next base: position 21,278 of record CAJODY010000019.1, on the reverse strand, counting down.
GCACCAAATAAAAATAAACAGATTTATTTTGTATTTCGCTCACTTAATCGTACCTTTGCCGGGAAATTAGAAATTAACAATAAAAATATGTACACACTTATTATCGTTCTTATAATTCTTGCATCGGTTCTGATGTGTGGAATTGTACTTATTCAAGAATCAAAGGGTGGCGGCTTGGCTTCGAGCTTCGCTACGTCAAACCAGATTATGGGAGTTCGCAAGACTACCGATTTCCTCGAGAAGGCTACCTGGACTCTGGCTATCGCAATGGTAGTGCTGAGCGTGGTTTCATCAGCTTTCGTCGTTAAGGGTGGTTCGCAGGAAGCTCCGATTCAGATTACTGCTCCTGCAACTCCTGCTACTGATGCCGGCAATATTCCTTCGTTCCCTGCAACTGGAGGCGAACAGCAGGCTCAGTAAAGAAAATAGAAAAATAGGGTAAATTTTTTATAGATAGATGATTAGTATAAAGGACTGATACGCAGTGATTGCGTGTCAGTCCTCTTTTGTTTTCACCTCTTCTTTGTTCCAACGGGAGAAGAGCAGTTGACGTTCCCGTTCGATGGCCGGTGCCGTGATGTCGTGAGGCACAAATGCCCAGTGACCACGCGGTTTGGGGTCGATTACGCCTTTTGCCTTGATGTATTGCAGCAGGTAGTGGCGTATGTCCATCTTTGACATGGCACGTATCCTGCGGTCTATCTCTTCCTTTGTGAGTCCGGCTCCCTTAGTGAGGAGTTCGCCACCACCATTGGCACGGTAGGCTGTCATGGCTACTATGTATTTCTTAGAGAGACTGAAGGGTGTGCCGTCGTCGGTATGGAAGATGCGGACTTTCTCTCCTTCGGGTTTGGTGACATCTACTTCGTAGTGGATGCCAGCTGCAGAGTCGAAGTTGAAGATGAAGTTGACGAATCCCATGAGTTCGGGACGGTTCTTCATCGGTGCAATCTGCAGGAGTCCGTCGGAGGAGGAGTGCATCTGGTTGGTCCAGTTGGCATAGCTCATCTCGAGGTAGTCTTTTATCTCCTGCCCAGTAAGTTCGAGTGTGAAGAGGTGGTCTTCGAACCGTGAGATGTCGAAGAGGTTGCTCACACTGACGTCGCCAGCCTCGATGGCAGCGTTGAAGAAGAGTGGGGCAGAGAAGGATATGTCGGCTCCGGAGATGAAGAGCTGAAGTTCCTGTATGAGGTCGATGTAGGCTGAGGAACCGAAGTAGGCATCCTGAATGTCGATACGATTGGTGAATACTCCGATTTTCTCTTCAGCATATTGCTTTACGGCCTGAAAATCCTTGTGGAAGATGCGTGTATATTCAAGTGTGTTGGCGTTGCGAAGCGAGCCGATGTATTTGATTTCTGCCTCGGTATGGCTGTCGATGACTTTACCCTTGGCATCAAACTCGAAGTCGATATCTATCTCGGCAATGGAGGTCGCATGACAACCGGGATTGACGCAGATTATATCTTGTCCGACGGGGTTCATGATACGTTCCATGTTGCTGGCATGGTCGTGACCATAGAGTATGATGTCGAATCCGGCTACTTCTGCTGCTATGTCGCGTACTTCATTCTCTTTGTAGTCTTCGGTCTCGATGCCTTCACTCATGCCGGAATGGAAGAGTCCGACGATGTAATCGGGCTGTTCGGTCTGCTGTACATACTTTATCCATTTGGCTGCGCTATCCTTGATGCGTTCGAAACGCAAGTCGTACCATATCTGACGGGGAATCCACTGCGGAATGGCAGCGGTGATGAAGCCGATGACTGCTATCTTGACTCCTGCACGGCGTAGTATGGTATAGGGCTGGAAGTAAGGTTCACCGGTCTCAGTGGATATGGCATTGGCACCGAGGATGGGAAAGTTGCAGCTGTCGATGAAGCTATCAAATACGTCGTGACCTGTCTCGATGTCATGATTGCCCACGACTGATACGTCGTAACCGATATAGTTGCAGATGTCGGCTACACGATGATGACCGCCACGGGCTATGTAGTTGAAGTAGTAGCTTGTGGGTTCGCCCTGCAGCATGTCGCCACCATCGATGAGGATGGTGCCGGCAGGATTCTCTTTACAAAGTGTGGCAACGTAGCCGTGAACACGCTGCAGACTGCCTTTACACCAACGGCTATGACGGAAGTCGTATGGAAAATAGTAACCATGCACGTCAGTGGTAAAAATGATTTTTATTTTACTCTGCCTTGCATTGTTTTCCATACTCAGTAATTGTGTTTTTCCGTTAGCGCTGATAGTTGAGTGGATTAGTTTGCAGCTTCAAATTCTTTAAGGAATCGCAGGTCGTTCTCGGAGAAGAGACGAAGGTCTTTAACCTGGTATTTCAGGTTGGCAATACGTTCGATACCCATACCAAAGGCATATCCTTTATACTTCGTGGAATCGATGCCATTGAGTTCGAGTACGTTAGGATGTACCATGCCGCATCCGAGAATCTCGAGCCATCCACTGCCCTTACACATAGAACAGCCCTTGCCTTTGCAAAGTGTACAGCTTACGTCCATCTCGGCACTGGGTTCGGTGAACGGGAAGTAGCTGGGGCGCATACGAATCTGTGTGTCTTCGCCAAACATTTCACGAGCAAAGAGGAGCAGTACCTGCATGAGGTCGGTGAAGCTGACGTCGGTATCGACATAAAGTCCTTCGACCTGATGGAAGAAGCAGTGAGCACGTGCTGATATGGCTTCGTTGCGATAGACACGACCCGGACAGATGATGCGGATAGGGGGTTGGGTGCGCTCCATGACACGGCTCTGAACCGAGCTGGTATGGGTGCGGAGTATGATGTCGGGATGTGCCTCGACAAAGAATGTGTCCTGCATATCACGTGCCGGATGGTCTTCAGCAAAGTTCATACTGGAGAATACATGCCAGTCGTCTTCCACTTCAGGACCTTCGGCAAGCGAAAATCCGAGACGTGAGAAGATGTCGATGATTTCGTTCTTGACGATTGTCAACGGATGACGTGTTCCGAGTTCAACAGGGTAGGCTGTACGGGTGATGTCGATGTCGGCTTCTTCACCGTCGCTCTGCTGCACGCTCTGCTTCAGTCCGTTGATTATCTCCAATGCCCTGTTCTTGAGTTCGTTTATCTTGATACCAACTTCTTTCTTCTGCTCGGCAGGAACATTGCGGAAGTCGTTCATCAGGGCTGTTATCTCACCTTTCTTACTCAGATATTTTATTCGCAGAGCCTCTATCTCGTCTGCGTTTTTTGCTTGCAGTTGTTCTACCTCAGCAAGCAGTTTTTGTATTTTATCTAACATCTTTTGTTGAAAATTTTGTGCAAAGTTACTATATTAATTGAAAATTGAAAAAAAAATTGGGCGGAATGTGGTGTGTGAATAAATGAATTTTCATAACTTTGCATGCTTTTTATGCGCATACGCGTATAAGATATATAGTATATACTTTGTATGAGACAATTAAAAATCACTAAGAGTATCACCAATCGAGAGAGCGCATCGCTCGATAAGTATTTACAGGAAATTGGTCGTGAGGATTTGATTACAGTAGAGGAGGAGGTAGAACTTGCAGGACGTATCCGTAAGGGTGACCGCCGTGCTTTGGAAAAACTGACGAGGGCAAATCTGCGTTTCGTCGTTTCCGTAGCAAAGCAATATCAGAATCAGGGTCTGAGTCTGCCCGACCTAATCAATGAAGGTAATCTGGGACTTATCAAGGCTGCTGAGAAATTTGACGAAACACGTGGTTTCAAGTTCATCAGTTATGCCGTATGGTGGATTCGTCAGAGCATTCTCCAGGCTCTTGCTGAGCAGAGCCGTATCGTACGTCTGCCGCTGAATCAGGTTGGTTCGCTCAATAAGATAACAAAGGCTTTCTCGAAGTTTGAACAGGAGAACGAACGCCGTCCGTCGGCTGAGGAGTTGGCTGAACAGCTCGACCTTCCTGTTGACAAAGTAGCTGATACGATGAAGGTGAGCGGACGACACATCAGTGTGGATGCTCCGTTCGTAGAGGGAGAAGACAACAGTCTGCTCGACGTACTTGTGAATGATGACTCACCAATGGCAGACCGTTCGTTGGTAGGTGAATCGCTTGCGAAGGAAATTGACCGCACGCTTGACACTCTGACTCCACGTGAGAAGGAAATCATCCGTATGTTCTTCGGTATCGGTGAACAGGAGAAGACTTTGGAAGAAATCGGTGACCGTTTCAATCTGACTCGTGAACGTGTTCGCCAGATAAAGGAGAAGGCAATACGCCGTCTGCGTGCCAATTCAAGAAATAAGTTGTTGAAGTCGTATTTAGGATAGGAAAACGATATGGTATTTATACTCTTATTTTCTTTATTCTTCTTCAGTGTCGGAATGCAGGCTCAGTCAACAGATGAGAAGCCTGCTATGATGACTGATTTGATAAAGACGCAGAAGGAAGCTCAGGCTAAGAAAGACCTGGAAAATAGCAGAAAGATACAGAAGCAGAAACAGAAGGCTGAGAAGGAGGCTGAAAGAAGGGGCGGTAAGAAGAGTAAGGCATCGGAACCGTTTATCATGGAGAAGACTGCCGGAAAGGTATATGTGTTCGGAGTGTCGCAGTCGCTCGGTGGAGATTTGGTGTATATAACCGAGATTTGTACCATCGACAGTATTGCCCTGCAGAAGAAAACCAATTTCCTGCCGTTCCGTTCGTCGTTCAGCGTTCAGTTGCAGCGATACACAGAAGGTGTGCTGGGTCAGTCGAATCAGACTGTGAGCATTTTCTTCAGCGACAAGATGGATAAGCTGACAAAGACACTTAAGGACGTGAAGAAACGTTACCTGGCAAATGATAATAAGACTGTAAACACGATAACTCACGACGATTTCTATTTCATTCATCCTCTCGACATGATAGGAAACACGTCGGAGACGGAACAAACTGCGGAGGGAAGTCTCTAAAAAAAATCAGAATAGGGCGAGTGATGCGTTTTCTCAACAAATACATTATTTATTTATTGGCGTTATCGCTAGTGGTTGTCAGTTGTAAGAAAGATGACGACCGCCCTGAACCTGAGGAAAAACATGGTACGACGAATGGTCGTACTGTTTTGGTTTATGCCATAGCGGACAATAATATGGCATCGATTGCCACGCGGGATATAAATGAGATGCTTGCCGGAGCCAAGTATCTAGGAGATAAAGATCATGTTATAGTGTATCTTGACGACAAACAGAAACCCCGAATCTATGATATCAACGCCTCGAGTGTAGGTACTACATACTCCAATCTTACTCCCATATACAAGTATGAGGAAGAGGTAAATTCGTGTACATACGAACAACTTTCCTCTGTAATAAAATATACGATGGAGAATTATCCGGCACCCAGTTACGGACTTGTGATGTGGTCGCACGGAAACGGCTGGCTTCCTGCCACAATTAAGACTATTGACAATAGGAAGGCTTATGGTATAAAAGCCCTTAAATCCCGTAGCTTCGGTTCTGATTTAGATTATGTGGACGGAAAGCCAGAAAAAGACAAAAATATGAGCATCGAGGCAATAAAAGCTGCTATCGATGGTTTCGGAGGTTTGGATTTCCTCATGTTTGATGCCTGTATGATGCAGAATATAGAAGTAGCTTATACACTTCGAGGCACATCGAAAGCTATTATAGGTTCACCGGCTGAAGTACCTGGTGAAGGCGCCCCTTATAATACTGTTCTTGAACCGATGTTCCAGGATGAGAACTATGTTCAGGGAATAGTCAACAAGTATTATGAGTATTACAGCCAGTCCCCTATATATGGTATTCTGCTTTCGGCTGTTGATGGTATGAATCTTGAGTCGTTTGCTTCAGCAACAAAAGTATATGTGCAGAAATACAAAGAAACGTTGATGACAATGAAGTATGTAGATGATAAAGGTAATTCTACGATTCTCGACTACTTCATATTTGACAAGTACTATGACCCGGTTGGTAAAGCATTTCCCGACTATTACGATATCAATGGTATAATGATGACCGCTCTATCGGCTGAGGATTATGCCACATGGAAAGCAGAATACGATAAAGTAATAATTTGCAAAGCAAATACGGCAACCTGGTATTCTGCTTTGATGGGAAAAGATTATTATAATGTTAACGGACAGCAGTACAGTGGTGTCTCGATGCATATTCCGCTGAAGAAATATGCTGACGTAGGTTTATATGGCGCATGGTTTGCCGGTTCATATTACGATACTGATTGGGCAAAGGCTGTATGGGGTGAACCAAACCCTGACGAAACAGAATGAGATTATGAGTGAAACAGTATATTACAAGGTAGGTGACCATACATACAGAATTATTTTTGCTGACGATAAGAACTCGACTCAGCTTTTGCCTTCGAGTAAGCCCTTTGTCAGCGAAGCTGTGAATGACGATGAATTACTCTTTTCACTGACTGTAAATGACGGTTGGCGTCCAAAGGAGCAGGGTAGTGAGATAGGGCAGTTCGACTGTAACGGTAATCCTCATGGAGTGTATGTGCTGAGTGACGGCTCTTACAGGATTCAGGTGTCTGACCCTGGCAATCGCCAGTGCTGTCTGATAGAGATGACGCCCGACTTCCGTAATGCTACGTTATGTCTGAATGGCACATATGATATGCGTTCGTTCGGACTCAACAATGCTCTGATGATGATGTATGCTTTTGCAGGCTCTTTCCGGAATACTATACTTATACATGCCTCAGTAGTAAGAAAAGACGGATATGGATACCTTTGTCTGGGAGTTAGCGGAACTGGAAAGAGTACACATACATCGTTATGGCTCAAGCATATAGCTGAAACTGATTTGCTCAACGACGATAATCCTGTAGTCCGTATATGTGACGACGGTGTGGTTCGAGTATATGGTTCGCCTTGGAGTGGTAAGACTCCCTGCTACCGTAATGATTCGGCTCCTGTCGGTGCTTTTCTGCAACTCAAGCAGGCTCCGTATAATAAGATACGTCAGCAGAATGTAGTGGAGACATTTGCATCTATCATGCCTTCCTGTTCGCTTATGAAATGGGACAAGCCGAACTACACTGCTGTTTGTGATACGGTTTCAGCCATTATGCAGAACACAAAGACCTATCTGCTCGAATGTCTGCCCGACGAAGCAGCATGCCGACTGAGCTATGAAACCATTCGTGTAGTCTGATTTGCCTTTATGGAAACTGTTCAACTGAAAAACGATATATTCCTTCCGCAACTGATTGAACTGGTAAACGAGGGACATACTGTTACTATTACTGCACGTGGAAACAGTATGAATCCTTTCATCAGGAATAACCGCGACAAACTTATCTTTTCTGCAGTTACAGATGTGAGAGTAGGGGATGTGGTGCTTGCTGAGATTTCACAGGGTACATATGTCTGTCATCGTGTTGCCGACATCAGTAACGATTTGATTACTCTGCGTGGCGACGGCAATTCTGTGGGTACAGAACAGTGTCGGCTTTCGTCTGTTCATGCCATCCTGACTGCCGTAGTACGTGGCGGAAAGACATACGACATTTCTACATCCAAGACATGGAAAGTCTATTCATGGCTATGGACTCGTCTGCTGCCCCTGCGCCGTTACTTGTTGGCTATATATCGCAGGTTATAGATGCTAAATTGCAAAAAACGAATGATTTATTTTGTTCTGCGCTTGCAAAACTATACCTTTGTATCTAATTAGTAGAAAATCAAAAGACATGAAAATAAAGCCAGGATTTGAATTGCGCACTATCTGCGGTGAGAATATAGTAATTGCCCACGGCATTGAAAATATAGATTTCTCACGTATCATAACTCTCAATGCTTCTGCTGCCGACGTATGGAATGCCGTTGTCGGGAAAGATTTCGAGATAGCTGATATCGTCTCAATGCTTCTCGAAGAATATGATGTTGACGAACAGACAGCTACTGCCGATGCAACACAACTTATCGACGACTGGAAGAAAGCAGGATTAATCTGATGGAAGTAAAGATTGAACAGAGCTGGAAAGAAGTCTTGCAAACAGAATTTGACAAGCCTTATTTCGCTTCGCTAACCGATTATGTTAGAGAAGAATACAAGCACGGCTTAGTCTTTCCCCCTGCAAGTCTTATTTTCAATGCGTTCAATCTGTGTCCGTTCAGCGATGTAAAAGTGGTGCTGATTGGTCAAGACCCTTATCACGAACCGGGACAGGCTCATGGACTTTGCTTCTCCGTAAACGACGGAGTGCAGTTTCCACCTTCACTGCTTAATATTTTCAAGGAGCTGAAGAGTGATGTAGGAGTCGATATTCCTCAGTCGGGTAATCTTACCCGATGGGCTCAGCAGGGAGTATTGTTGCTCAATGCCACATTGACCGTTCGTGCTCATCTTGCTGGTTCGCATCAGGGTCGTGGCTGGGAACAGTTTACCGATGCTGTGATTCAGACATTGAGCGAGAAGAAGAACGGACTGGTATTCATCCTCTGGGGCAGTTATGCTCAGAGCAAAGCCCGTCTCATCGACCCCACACGCCATTGCATTTTACGCAGTGCACACCCTTCGCCACTGTCGGCATATAGAGGATTTTTTGGTAATCATCATTTTTCCCTGACCAACGACTACCTGTCGAAAAATGGCAAGGGAATAATAAATTGGTAAATAAATATGAGTGAAAATTCAGACAAACAAAAGAAGAAGTTGAAAAACACCGGACATATGAAACACATACTTGTTACGTTGTGGTGTCTGGTTCTTTTATTGTTTTTTTGCATTGCTCTTTTCATCTTCAGCATTGCAAAAGGGTGGTTTGGCGAATTGCCACCGGTGTCGGAATTGGAGAACCCTATCAATAAATATGCTTCAAGAGTATATACAAGTGACAATAAACTGCTCGGCACATGGAGCTATGCTTCCGAAAACCGTGTAATGGTCACATACGACTCCTTGCCTCAGAATCTTGTAAACGCTCTTGTTGCTACCGAGGACGAGAGGTTTTTCGAACACTCTGGAGTTGACCTCCGAGCTCTTATGCGTGCTGTGGTAAAGCGCGGATTCATGCATCAGAAATCGGCAGGAGGTGGTTCCACCATCACTCAACAGCTTGCAAAACAACTCTACTCCGAAGTAGCCCGTGATACACGAAAGCGACTCATGCAGAAACCTATCGAGTGGTATGTTGCCGTTCAGCTCGAACGTTTCTACACAAAGGAAGAGATAATGACCATGTATCTCAACTACTTCGACTTCCTCAATAATGCCGTAGGTATAAAGAATGCAGCCAAGACATATTTCGGACATGACCGTGTTCAGGAACTTACCCTCACAGAATGTGCCACACTTGTCGGAATGTGTAAGAATCCGTCGCTCTACAATCCACGACGTTTCTTGGAGCGTAGCCGCAATCGCCGTAACGTTGTTCTTGCACAGATGCAGAAGTACGGCTACATTACTATGGAAGAGATGAAAGCAGCACAGAAGGAACCTCTCGACATAAGCAATTTCCATGTGCAAGACCATAAGGAAGGTATGGCTCCTTACTTCCGTGAATACCTTCGCCGCATTCTCATGGCAAAGAAACCTCTGCGTGAGAACTATGCCTCATGGCAGAATCAGCAGTTCTACGACGACAGTCTTGCATGGGAAAACGACCCTCTCTATGGCTGGTGTAACAAAAATGTCCGCAAAGACGGTTCACATTATAATATATATACAGACGGTCTGAAAATCTACACTACTCTCGACAGCCGTATGCAGGAATACGCTGAGAAAAGTGTTGCCGACCATGTGTCCGGCTATCTGCAGAAAGCCTTCGACGACGAACAGAAGAATAATCCTACTGCACCGTTCCGTGATTTGTCACAGGAGAAAATCGACCAGATTCTGCATCGCTCCATGCGGCAGAGCGAACGCTACATGACTATGAAACGTGCCGGTTACAGTGCTGAAGACATAGAAAAGGCTTTCAACACAAAAGTGCCGATGATGCTCTACGGAAAGGATGAAGAAGTGGAGATGACGCCACTCGACTCCATTCGCTACTATAAGCATTTCCTCCGAACAGCAATGATGGCAATGGACCCACACAATGGTCATGTAAAGGCATATGTGGGTGGACTCAACTACCGTTATTTCCAGTATGACAACGTCCTCGGTGGCGGACGCCGTCAGATTGGTTCTACCATGAAACCGTTCCTCTACACTTTGGCTATGGAGAATGGATTCACTCCTTGCGACGTAGCTCCAAACGTGCAACTCACCTATGGTTCCGGTCCTTATGCCTGGACACCTCGTAACGGTTCAAAATCACGCTATGGCGAAATGGTTACCCTCAAGTGGGGACTCTCACAGTCGAACAACTGGATTGCTGCATACGTCATGAGCCAGCTCAATCCAAATGCACTCATCGACCTTCTCCACCTCTTTGGTATCACCACACAGAATATTCACCCGTCGCTTCCTATTTGTCTCGGACCATGCGACGTGAGTGTTGGTGAAATGGTTAGTGCATATACTGCTTTTGCCAACAATGGTGTTCGTTTTGCTCCGCTCCTTGTTACTCATATCGAGGATGCCGACGGCAATGTGATAGAGACATTCACTCCCCGTATGAACGAAGTCATGTCGCAAGAGTCATGCTACAAGATGATTGACATGCTCCGTGCCGTCATCAACAGCGGAACAGGTGCTTCGCTTCGTGGTTCACGCTTCGGAATCACAGCCGACATGATTGGTAAGACAGGTACTACCAACTCCAATGCCGACGGATGGTTTATGGGTGTTGTGCCAAACCTCGTAGTCGGTTGCTGGGTAGGAGGTGAAGACCGTGACATTCACTTCAACAGTATGGCATTCGGACAGGGTGCTCGTGCAGCACTTCCGGCAGTCGGTAATTTCCTTAACAAGGTATTTGCAACTCCTGAACTCGGCATATCACAGTCCGACAAATTTGAGATTCCTGAGAATTTCCAATTCTGCTCCAGCGAACTCGACGACCTCGATTCTGCACCGGTGGAGAAAGAAGAGGAAAGTGAGATGGATGCAAACTTCAGATAATCACGAAACAGACATGAGATTCATTGGTATAATTCCAGCACGTTATGCTTCAACCCGTTTCCCCGGAAAACCCCTCGCAATGCTAGGTGGTAAGATGGTTATCGAACGTGTCTATCGTCAGGTTGAAGGCATTTACGACGATGTCGTAGTGGCTACCGACGACGAACGTATCATGCAGGCAGTACAGTCGTTCGGTGGCAAGGCAGTCATGACCAGCACCAGTCATCGTAGCGGCACAGACCGTTGTTACGAGGCACTTACAAAAGTAGGAGCCGACCGTTTCGACGTAGTTGTCAACATACAGGGTGACGAACCGTTCATTCATGCGTCGCAGCTCGAAGCCATCCGTTCGTGCTTCTCTGATGATGCTACCGACATAGCTACACTTGTAAAGCCGTTTACCGTTTCCGACGGACTTGACGCTTTGGAAAATCCCAACTCGCCAAAGGTTGTTGTAAACAAGAAAATGGAAGCCATGTACTTCTCCCGTTCTGTCATTCCTTATTTCCGTGGAAAGGATAGGGGAGAGTGGCTCGCCGGTCATGTCTATTACAAGCATATCGGACTCTATGCTTACCGCAAGGATGTGCTTGCAGCCATTACCTCGCTTCCACAGGGCGAACTCGAACGTGTTGAATCGCTCGAGCAGCTTCGTTGGCTCGAAAACGGTTATACCATCAAAGTTGCAACTACCGATGTTGAAACCATAGGTATCGACACACCGGAAGACCTTCAGCGTGCTGAATTATTCCTGCAGAAGGTCAGGTCTTAAAGCTTTAGTACGGGCTATTGCCTGTTCATATTCCCATTCCTTGATTTTTGCTTCATGTCCTGAAAGCAAAATCTGTGGCACAGCCCAAGTCTCATCGGGATTCTCTACAGGGTGATATTCTGCCGGACGAGTATATACCGGTGGCTCAAGCAGATTGTCCTGAAACGAATCGGACAATGCACTCTGTTCGTCACCAATAGCTCCAGGCAGAACTCTTACGATAGCATCTGTCATTATAGCAGCTGCCAACTCACCACCTGTCAGTACATAATCTCCTACCGATACTTCTTTCGTTATCAGGTGTTCCCTTATTCTGTAATCAATACCTTTATAGTGTCCGCACAGAATAATGATATTCTCCTTCATCGACAGTTCATTGGCCATCGGTTGGCAAAACCTCTCACCGTCAGGAGCCGTAAAGATAATCTCATCGTAATGCCTTTCCGACTTCAGTTTTGCAATGCAGGCATCAATCGGCTGACATTGCATCAGCATACCTGCAGCACCACCGAAAGGGTAGTCATCCACACGTTTATGTTTATCTTCCGTGTAGTCACGCAGATTATGGATGTAAATCTCTACGAGTCCCTTCTTCTGTGCCCTGCCTAGAATACTCTCCTTTGTGAAAGGCTCTATCAGCTCTGGCAATACTGTTATAATATCTATTCTCACGTCTTTAACCCTTAACCCTTAAACTTTAAACCTTACCAATCATTCCACCGTCACACTTTTAGCCAGGTTACGTGGTTGATCCACATCCTTACCCTTGCATACAGCAATATAATATGCAAGAAGTTGAAGCGGAATGGTAGCCAGCAGCGGTTCCAGACACTCCATCGTATGTGGCAGTTCAATGGTTGCGTCAGCCATCTTCTTTATCGTATCGTCACCTTGACTTACTATTGCAATCACTCTGGCTTTGCGTGCTTTTATTTCCTGAATATTTGAAAGTACCTTTTCGTACAGAATGTTTTTAGTTGCAATTACAACCACTGGCATCTCGTCGTCGATAAGTGCAATAGGTCCGTGCTTCATCTCTGCAGCGGGGTATCCTTCTGCATGGATATAGCTGATTTCCTTCAGTTTCAAAGCACCCTCCAGAGCTACCGGGTAGTTATATCCTCTGCCCAGATACAGAAAGTTCCTTGCATAAGTGAAAATCTGACTGATATTCTTTATGTCGTCACACAGCTTCAGCAGCTCTTTCATCTTCTCAGGTATGCTGTACAGCTCCTTAATCATTTCCTCATACTTATCCTGCTTTATCGCGCCACGTGCCTTACCCAGTGCAAGTGCCAGCATCGTCAGCACCGTCACCTGTCCGGTGAATGCCTTCGTACTGGCAACACCGATTTCAGGTCCTACGTGTATATAGCTACCCGTATGTGTTGCTCTTGGAATACTGCTTCCGATGGCATTACATATTCCGTAGATGAAAGCACCCTTTTTCTTTGCCAGTTCCACGGCAGCCAGAGTGTCGGCAGTTTCACCGCTCTGACTTATTGCTATCACGACATCATTGCTGTTGATTACAGGATTTCTGTATCTGAACTCACTGGCATATTCCACCTCACATGGTATTCCGCAGAAATCCTCAATCAGCTGCTTGCCAATCAGTCCGGCATGCCAGCTCGTTCCGCAAGCTACGATTATTATTCTACGTGCATCAATCAGTTTCTGCTTGTAGTCAATCACAGCACTCAGAACTACGTTGTTTGCATCCACGTTCACTCGTCCGCTCATGCAGTCCATCAGACAGTCAGGCTGTTCGAAGATTTCCTTCAGCATGAAATGCGGAAAACCGCCTTTCTCTATCTGCTGCAGGTTGAGTTCCACCTCTATGACATCATGCTTCAGCTCCTTGTCATAGAAATCCACAATCTTCACCTCGTGTCCTCTTTCTATTATGGCAATGTCCTTGTCGTCCAGATAAATCACCTTCTTAGTGTATTCGATGATAGGGCTTGCATCCGAACCGATGAAAAACTCATCCTTTCCGATTCCTATCACCAGCGGACTCGACTTCCTGGCAGCAATAATCTGGTTCGGGTTGCTCTTGTCAAGTATCGCAATGGCATACGCACCGATGACGGTACGGAGTGTCATTCTCACGGCACTGAGCAGATCCAGCTGCTTTGTCTTCTGAATATACTCTATGAGCTGAATCAGCACCTCCGTGTCGGTATTACTCTTAAACTCCACACCCTTCTCAATGAGCTGCTTCTTCAGCACCGCATAATTCTCTATTATACCATTATGTATTATAGCCAGGTTACCGCTTTGGCTTATGTGTGGGTGAGCATTCACGCTGTTCGGTTCGCCGTGCGTTGCCCAACGTGTATGAGCTATACCTATGTTTCCGCTTACGTCCTTATCCTCAGCGTAAGCCTCCAGGTCGCTTACCTTTCCCTTCGTCTTATATACATTCAGATTACCGCTTTCGCTCAGCAGGGCCACTCCGGCGCTGTCATATCCACGATACTCCAGGCGCTTCAGACCGTTTATCAGAATAGGGTAGGCCTTCTTCTTTCCTATATATCCAACAATTCCACACATAATACTTTTCTGTTAATCTTGTTTCGTTTATCGTGACAAAGTTACGGCAAAATTACGGAATACAAACAAAAAAGTGAGCACTTTTTTCATTGTGCTCACATTTTGTCATATTTTTCCGTCTTTTCTTTTCAAACTGTAATTAGTTTACAGCTTACTGCTTACTGCTTACGGTTTACTGCTTACTGCTTACGGTTTACTGCTTACTGCTTACTGCTTACCGAAAAAAATGTAAACCGTAAACTGTAAACGGTAAACCATTTAGAACTGATGTTCGTATGCCTTATTGATAGCATTCAGAGCCTGCAGCGAACGTGGGAAACCGATATACGGCAGCATAGCAATTACGGCAGCAACCATTTCCTTCTTGCTCGTACCCGTATTCTTGTTTGCTACGGCGTGGCTTTCCATCTGAATCGGACATCCTCCCAGACTTGCCAGGAAGCAGAAAGTCATCAGTTCCCTGTGCTGCGCATCGATGCCGTTGCGGGTGTAATAGTCACCATAGCAGTAGCTCTGCAGGAAGTCAATCATCGATTCCTGTCCCTTCGGACAAGTAGCATACATATTCTCTACGGCACCCTTGCCGAATACCTCTTCAATATACTCGCGACCCTTCTCCATTCTGTTTTCCTGAGTGGTAGTTGACTGGTCGTCGAGAGGCAGCTTGATGTCGTTGTTCTCAAACACTTCGTTCATGATAGGCAGCAGGTCGATTACGTAGTTGAAGCCTACGTAAGGCATAGCCTGATATACCACTTCGCGTATTTCCCTTGGCTTCACACCTACGTTCAGACATGCATCCACATAGTTTCTGAACTCCAGTTTCGAACCGCAGCCGATAGTGCTCGCCAGGATACACATCACGCGGGTCTTTTCCAATACAGGGCCTTCAGTCAGCGTCAGACTCTCGTCATAAGCAAAATTATCGAAGATAGCAGTCAGTTCAGGGTCATGCTTCAGTGTGTTCACACTGTATCTCTGTGAGAAGAGTCGGCGGATAGTAATCTTTGCCTTCTCGGTGATATTCAAACTTTTCATGGAAATCTTAGTTTTTGTTATGTTGATGTTGCAAAAATAGTAACTCTTTTTTTTTCTGCAAAATATTCTACGAGAAAAAATATTAATTCAATTAAATATCGTACCTTCGCGTCGAAAATCAATATTGAATATGGCAGGAAAGCTAAGACTGCAAGTAGTTGACGAAGCATTCAAGCGTCAACCCGTAGAGGTGCCTGTTCCCAAGGAACGCCCGTCCGAATATTTCGGGAAATACGTCTTCAACAAACAGAAAATGCGTAAGTACCTTCCGTCGAAGGTATATAAAAAGATGTGTGACGTCATCGACAACGGCGCACCTCTCGACCGCACCATAGCCGACGAAGTGGCTGAGGGCATCAAGACCTGGGCCATCGAGAACGGCGTCACCCACTACACCCACTGGTTCCAGCCCCTCACCGAAGGTACAGCCGAGAAGCACGACGGATTCGTAGAGCATGACGGCAAGGGCGGCATGGTCGAAGAGTTCGAAGGCAAGCTTCTCGTTCAGCAGGAACCCGACGCCTCGTCATTCCCCTCCGGAGGCATACGCTCCACATTCGAGGCTCGTGGCTACTCGGCATGGGACCCCACATCGCCCGTCTTCATCATTGGCGACACACTCATGATTCCTACCATCTTCATCAGCTACACAGGCGAAGCCCTCGACTACAAAGTGCCACTCAAGAAAGCCCTCTATGCCGTCGATAAGGCAGCTACGGCAGTAGCACAATACTTCTATCCGAACGTGAAGAAAGTAGTGTGCAACCTCGGATGGGAACAGGAATACTTCCTCGTCGATGAAGCACTCTACGCAGCACGTCCCGACCTCGTCATGACCGGACGCACACTCATGGGACACGACTCGGCCAAGAACCAGCAGATGGACGACCACTACTTCGGTTCCATCCCTGCACGTGTCGAGAACTTCATGCGCGACATCGAGATTCAGGCTCTCGAACTCGGCATCCCCTGCAAGACACGCCACAACGAGGTGGCACCCAACCAGTTCGAGCTGGCACCCATCTACGAAGAGACCAACCTCGCCGTTGACCATAACATGCTCCTCATGTCGCTCATGAAGCGCGTGGCACGCAAACACGGCTTCCGCTGTCTGCTCCACGAGAAACCCTTCAAGGGAGTCAACGGCTCGGGCAAGCATAACAACTGGAGCCTCTCCACCAACACCGGCGTCCTGCTCCATGCACCGGGCAAGACACCGTTGGAGAACCTCCGCTTCGTCACCTTCATCGTCGAGACCCTCAAGGCCGTACTCGACCACAACGGACTCCTCAAGGCCAGCATCATGAGCGCCAGCAACGCCCACCGACTCGGAGCCAACGAAGCACCTCCAGCCATCATCTCCTCCTTCCTCGGACGCACCGTCACCGACCTGCTCGAGCACGTGGAGAAAGCAGACGAAGATGCCTTCAAGCTCAGCGGAAAGAAATCCTACCGACTCAACATACCGGCCATCCCCGAACTGCTCATCGACAACACCGACCGCAACCGCACCTCGCCCTTTGCCTTCACCGGCAACCGGTTCGAGTTCCGTGCCATCGGTTCCGAAGCCAACTGCGCCAGCGCCATGCTCACCCTCAACACAGCTGTGGCCGAGTCGCTCACCAGCTTCAAGCAGCGTGTCGATGCACTCATTGCCAAGGGCGATGCCAAGGAGACCGCTATATTAAAAGTTGTACGCGAAGACATTAAATACATCAAGCCCATCATCTTCAATGGCAACGGCTATGGCGAGGAATGGAAGAAAGAAGCAGCCCGTCGCGGACTCGACTGCGAGACCAGCGCACCGCTCATCTTCGACCGTTACCTCGACGAGGCATCAGTCCGCATGTTCGAGGAGATGAACGTCATGACACGTCTCGAGCTCGAAGCCCGCAACGAAATCAAGTGGGAGACCTACACCAAGAAGATACAGATCGAGAGCCGCATCTTCGGCGACCTCTGTCTCAACCACATCATACCCGTCGTTACGAAATACCAGAGCGTGCTCATCGACAACGTGCATAAAGTGATGGAAATCTTCTGCGACGAACCAGAGAAAGCTCGTAAGATATCAAAAGAGAACCTTTATCTGATCGAAAGCATCAGCGAACACGAGTCCTTCATCATCGAGAACGTAGAGAAGATGATTGATGCCCGCAAGGCAGCAAATGCCATCTCGTCCGATAGGGAACGTGCTATTGCTTATCACGATAACATCGCTCCGCTCATCGAGCAGATACGCTACCATGTTGACAAACTCGAGATGATAGTTGACGACGAGGCATGGCCGCTTCCAAAATATCGCGAACTCCTCTTCATACGATAGGTGTTTACGCCATATCACTAGTGACACGTCGAAGAAACGACATTTCATGTCGCCTGCTTCAAGAAAAAATCCCCTGGGTATTTTTAAAAATCCCAAGGGGATTAATAAAAATCGCGTCGGGATTATTTTTAATCCCCTCGCGATTTTCTTTTCTTACTGAGACGCAAAAATCCATTCCCACAGAAGCAAAACAGAAACCGATAGGACGGGATAATTTACTTACTGCGCAATGGATTTTTTTCTTATTCCGAAAATCACAGATATCGTAGTGGAATATGTGTCTGAATTTTGTTGTTTGGAAAATTATTTGTATGTTTGCAGAGAAAATAATCAACTAACAATAATGTGATACTATGGTAAAGATTGGAACTCCACTGACTAAGGTGGCAAAGAAGGCGCTCCTGTGCGGTTCGGGCGAACTGGGCAAGGAGGTGGTAATCGAATTGCAGCGCTATGGCGTAGAGGTAGTAGCCCTCGACAGGTATGAGAATGCTCCTGCTATGCAGGTGGCTCATCGCAGTTATGTACTCTCTATGCTCGACGGCGCTCGTCTGCGCGAAATCATAGAGAAGGAAAAACCGGACATGATTATCCCTGAGGTGGAGGCTATCGCAACTCCAACTCTCGTGGAACTGGAGAAGGAGGGATATAACGTGATCCCGACGGCTAACGCTACGTTCCTGACTATGAACCGCAAGGGAATACGTCAGCTGGCTCACGAGAAGCTGGGACTGCCCACATCGAACTACCGCTTCGCCGCTACACGCGAGGAGTTTGACGCTGCCATCAAGGAGGTAGGAACTCCATGCGTCGTGAAGCCTATCATGAGTTCGTCGGGGCACGGACAGAGCGTATGCAAGACTCCTGCCGATGCCGACGCATCATGGAAGATTGCACAGGAGGGCGGACGCGCCGGAGGCGGTGAGGTCATAGTAGAGGGATTCGTGAAGTTTGACTATGAGATTACTCTGCTCACGGTACGCCACAGCGGCGGCACTACGTTCCTGAACCCAATCGGTCACCATCAGGTGGACGGCGACTACCGCGAGTCGTGGCAGGCTCAGCCTATGAGCGACAAGGCTCTGGCTCAGGCACAGGACATCGCAAAGAAGATTACCGACGCCCTGGGCGGCTATGGCATCTTCGGAGTGGAGATGTTCGTGTGCGGCGACGAGGTGCTGTTCAGCGAGGTGTCACCACGTCCACACGACACGGGTATGGTGACTATGATTTCGCAAGACCTCTCGGAGTTCGCCCTGCACGCACGTGCCGTACTGGGTCTGCCTATACCGAAGGTGAACTTCTACGGTCCGAGTGCCTCGAAGGCAATCGTAGTAGAGGGCGACACCACAATGGTTGAATTTGAAAACCTTGACGAGATTCTCTCGGAACCGGACGTACAAATCCGTCTGTTCGGCAAGCCTTTCATCAAGGGTCATCGCCGCATGGGCGTCATCCTGGCTCGTGCCGAGAGTGTGGAGAAGGCTCTGGAGAAGGTGGAACGTGCTTACGCAAAACTGAAGGTAAAGGTCTATTGATAACAGACTGATGAACTGTAAGGAGATAATAGACAGAGCAGGGACGATGGAGCCGCAGGACTTCATCGTCGCTTTGACTGACTGCTATCTGGAGAGTATCGGTGGTCGGCTGACTCAGGAGAATATGGGGAGGCTGACTACTGACCAACATACGCTGCTGGCATACAGGTATATGCTGGAGGAGGTGATGGAGGGCGGATTCATCCAGCTGATTCAGAACGGATATGCGGGCTATGTGCTGGAGGGACCGTTCGCTCAGGTGCTGAAGAAGGAGTGGGGGATGAAGGAACTGGCGAAGCTGATTTACGACGTGAGACATGAATACCACG
The DNA here is from genome assembly GCA_905233285.1 of uncultured Bacteroidaceae bacterium. Taxonomy (GTDB): domain Bacteria; phylum Bacteroidota; class Bacteroidia; order Bacteroidales; family Bacteroidaceae; genus Minthosoma. The sequence goes on along the minus strand of CAJODY010000019.1, from coordinate 1,716 downwards.
TGAACCGCGAACGCTTTGAAGGGGATTTAAGTGACGAGGAGTTCATGGCGCTGTATGAGGAACTGGAGAAGCTGAACGAGATGGGTGACGATTTCCTGGATGAGTATCAGGAAGAAGCGACACCGGCTGTAAAGGAGTTTGTGGTGAAAAATGAATCAAAGTTTATTTTGTGATGGCACAGAAGAAGATTAAGACCGCGAATGTGATGATTAAGAACAAGAGGGCTACGTTCGATTATGAATTTATCGATACGTACACGGCGGGTATTGTGCTGACGGGTACGGAGATAAAGAGCATAAGGGCGGGGAAGGCAAGTCTGGTGGATACGTACTGCTATTTCTCGAACGGCGAGCTGTGGGTGAAGAATATGTATGTGGCTCTGTATATGGAGGGCTCGTATAATAATCACATTGAACGCAGGGAGAGGAAGCTGCTGCTCAACAGGAAGGAACTGAGGAATCTGGAGGCTGACACGAAGGCTCCGGGCTTCACTATCGTGCCGGCAAAGCTGTATATAAACGAGAAGGGACTGGCAAAGCTGGATATTGCCCTGGCAAGGGGTAAGCATGAATATGACAAGCGGCAGAGCATGAAGGAGAAGGAGGCGAAGATGGAAATTAAGAGGGCGTTTATGAAATAAAAAAGAGAACTCGATGTGAGTTCTCTTTTTTTCTGTGAATTTGTCGTAAGTCGGATTATCCGTTTACCTTCTTCATGTGTGCGATGAGCTCGAGTACCTTGGTCGTACCAAGAGATAACCTTTACGAATGTGTCAGTGAGGTAAACACCTGCGTTAGCGTCGAAGATAGATGTGAGTGTGCATCCGAGGAAGTCAGATGAAACAACTGCATCTTCTGTGTAACCGAGTACGCCCTTGAGTTCGCCTTCAGCAGCTTCCTTCATTGCAGCGCAGATAGCTTCCTTAGTAGCTGGCTTAGCGAGGTTAGCTGTGAGGTCAACAACTGATACGTCGAGAGTAGGAACACGCATTGAGATACCTGTCAGCTTGCCGTTGAGCTCAGGAATAACCTTACCTACTGCCTTAGCTGCACCTGTAGAAGATGGGATGATGTTGCCAGAAGCAGCACGACCACCACGCCAGTCCTAGAGATGGACCGTCAACTGTCTTCTGAGTAGCTGTAGTAGAGTGAACAGTTGTCATAAGACCGTTTACGATGCCGAACTTGTCGTTGAGAACCTTTGCGATAGGAGCAAGACAGTTTGTAGTACAAGATGCGTTAGATACGAACTGTGTACCCTTCTGATACTTGTCGAAGTTTACACCGCATACGAACATTGGAGTGTCGTCCTTAGAAGGAGCTGACATAACAACGTACTTAGCACCTGCCTCGATGTGAGCCTGAGCCTTCTCCTTTGTCAGGAAGAGACCTGTAGATTCAACTACGTACTCAGCACCTACTTCGTTCCACTTCAGGTCAGCTGGGTTACGCTCTGCTGTAACACGTACCTTCTTGCCGTTAACAATGAGGAGTGACTTCTCAACGTCTGCCTCGATAGTGCCTTCGAACTGACCGTGCATAGTGTCATACTTGAGCATGTATGCAAGGTAATCTACTGGACAGAGGTCGTTAATACCTACGATTTCGATGTCGTTACGAGTCTGAGCTGCACGGAATACAAAACGGCCGATACGACCAAATCCGTTAATACCAACTTTTGTTGCCATTTGATGTTAATTTATTAGGGTTAAAAAAA
>CAJODY010000018.1 GCA_905233285.1 uncultured Bacteroidaceae bacterium | reverse complement strand
GCTTATATGCGACTGACGATGACTGGTACTACGACGCAGAAACTCAGTCAACTGGGCGATGAAATGTGGGAATATGGTGCTCGTATGACCACATTCGACCTCGATCCCATACGTGAATACGGAGCCTCAACCATCAACAAGCGCAATCAGACTTCACTCACTAAAGACGAAGACGAATACTGGAGTCCGACGGCATCCAACTGCATCGAAAACTGGGGTAATAACGCTATCCGCCTCAATGTCCCATCGTCTGCCAAGACTGTCTATGTGGAGTTCGAGGGTCAGGCAGGCAAGAGCGGATATACAGCCTATAACACCACCCGTGCAGGATGGCGCTACGGATTCGTGGCTCTGCAGAAGGACGGAACGCGTGTCTATGGCGATATCAGTTCGGCAACATACAGCAATCCTGACGGCACACTCGCCTTCGACTGCCCTGCCAATTGTAAGTACCTGTGGCTTGTGGTAAGTGGTGCTCCTACCTCTTACTGGACACGCGACTGGCTCAGTTGGAGTGAGGAAAGTACTGCTGAACAATGGCCTTATCGCGTGAAACTCCACCAAACCAACATCTACGGCCAACCAAACAACAACACCTATCCTACAAGTATAAGAGACGTAGAGATTGCAGAAACGTCGGAAAATGCTGGAAATGTCTATTCCATCTCAGGACACATCGTACGCAGGGGCACCACATCGCTTGACGGACTGCCCAAGGGTCTCTACATCGTAGCTGGCAAGAAGGTAATGGTGAGGTAACGAGCCGTTTTTCGAAACATACAACAAAAGTACGAGGGAAGCTTCACAGCCTCCCTCGTTTTGTCCGCGGAATAATCACCAAAGTTATACTAATCTTTCTAATTATTTGAACAAGATGTCGTTCATTTCCTTATTAATGTCATCAGACATATTGCGCGACTTACAGCAACTCAAAATGAACTGAGTAACTTTAGCAGGCATATCTACCTTTTTCCAGATGTCGTTCCTGTTCATCCAACGTCCTTTGGTAGTACGCTTGTCCACCCAAGTGATTGCATCTTTAATCTTCTCACGACCCATCTCCGAATACCATCCGTCCTTAAAGGTATAAGTGCCGTACTCGTGAGGAGCAACTTGAATTTTGCCGTTAGGCTGACGAATTATCTGAGCACAGGCATATTCGCCATCTGCCCCATAATACTTAAACTGAGTGTAGCCAGTCTCCTTGCCACACATGATTTTCTTCTCTCCGTCATACTGCATCGACTCCATAATCCATACTCCGCAGAGTTCCTTGTCGTCGATTTTGACGTTCTGTGCAAAAAGGTTTGCGCTGAAAAGCATCATTGTTGTTAACAGAATGCTCATTCTTCTAAAAGTAGTCTTCATAAGCTGAAAAAAGTTTTAAAGGTTAAACAAAATTGAAAACTGTGACGCAAAGGTATGAGCATTCTCACCATATTGTCAAGTATTTCGGTTTGCAAGTTTTTGGCATTAAAAAGTGCAAAGTTTCTGCAAAGTCGACGTACTCCGTCCACATACCCTAACTACCGATGGAAAGGACAAAATCATCCCATTCTCTCGAACTTCCCTTCCTGTGGAAAACTTTCTGATACAGTCGGCTTCGCGTGCTACTAATCGTACTAATGTCGCGAGCAAGCACATTCGCCATATCCGAAGGAGAGATACGCAGTTTGATAAGGAGCGAAACCTGATATTCGAGTTCCGACATAGGATAGAGGCTGAACAGATGGTTCGTAAAACTAGGATAAACCACGTTCAATTGGCGTTCCAGTTCCTCCCAATCCTCCGCTTTCATCCGCTTGCCCTCTGCTATGAAACGATGAATCGAGCGATAATAACCGGATTCCAGAAATTCCTGTTCTACAGCCTTCAGGGCCATACGCACAGGTTGCGGACGAAGTTCGCGTTCCTCCTCTATCTCTCGTAGTCTTCGGTCTGCCCTCTTCACTCGCTGATGTTTAGTTATGGCTATCTGAACAGCCACAAGCATGCATACTAGAGCAGTAATGAGAGCATAGAGAAGGCGGTGGTTGGCTGAAAGGAGCTTGCGCTCAGTAGTAGAAAGGACATAATGGCGAACTGCTTCATTGGCATCGTTCTTTTGATCGTTCTTAATTATCTCACGTATCTCGTTAATCCTTCCTTCCGTCATATCTGAGGCCCTAACCCACGTTGAAATCACCCCACTTCGTTGAATTGTAATGACAGAATCGCTCTTTATGACAAGCGGATGAGGGTCACCATCCTCCATATAGAGTTGTTCGTTGGGAGCCAATCGAATGAGTGATACTTGAATGGTCTGCAAGGGTGCTACAACTATGCCTGACCCCGTGTAGAACAACTGGCAGACATACAACACGCTGTCTCCATCATATATATTGAGATAGGTCATTCCACGATAAGGATAGTCAATCGTAAGTTCTGTAGGATACGCAACATGGGTAAGCGCCCACGCCCCTTCCAGGTAATACTCCTTTTCGTCCATCTCTCCACAGGAGACGAGTAGCAACAAAGACAACAGAAAACCTATTACATTCTTCATACCTTATAGAATTTACGCAGCAAAATTAGTGCATTTCTCCCGAATCTACAAAACAAAAGACTTTGCAATATGTTTGCAAAGCCTTTAAATGTCTTTTACCCAAAAAGTTCAGAGTGTGTGCCCAATCTGACGAGTTCGATAATGTCGTGCTCTTCATCCATCCATATCAGAAGGAAATTTCCTTCGATATGACATTCCATGCAGTCTTTATAGTTGCCATGAAGCATATGGGGCAGATATTCGGGTGGTATAGGCTGCTCATTCTGCAACATCAACAGGACCTCTTTGAGTTTTTCCAACTTCCTGGGGTTATTCCTGTATCTTTTAAGGTCTTTCTTGTATTGAGTAGTAGGCTGAAGCGTCTTCATTATCAGTCTTCGTTGAGTATATCATTGAACATCTCATCGACATCATGATAGAGCTTGTTTGGGTTATGCCCCGATTTTGCTTCCTTGATGGCAGCACGGGTTTCAGCATTTGGCTCACGATAAACAATATCAAGAAGCACACTTTCCACATAGTTGTTGAGCGTCCGATTAGAACGGGCTGCATTCTGCTTCAGTTTGTCCAGCACATCCGTTCTCAAACGAAACGAAGTGGGACGTCTTGTAATAGTTGTTTCCATAAAAAGAGTAATACAATGTAATACATCTAGCCGCAAATGTAATACGAATCGAAGAACTGAACAAATTTTTCCGGCTCTTTATGCATGTTTATTCTCTTAAAACATTCAAGACCACGAGTCTTTTTCTGTATTGACATCCTAAAGAACAGGTCCCTACTCCTTCGTTAAAGGGTTATAAATTCTTAGCTAAAGAATCCTTATTCCTAAGGAAGCGAAAGGTTATGTCCCATCATTTACACTTTCATGTCTCAATATTTATGTTTTCACGTCTCAGTAGTAATAAAAAATCCCGATGGAAATAAAAATAATCCCATAGGGATTTTTATTAATCGCGTAGGGATTAATAAAAATCGCGACGCGATTTTCTTTCGAGGCAGGCGGATGCTAATATGATTTATGGGGAAAGAAAATATGGTTACTCACGCTCGGAAATAAAAACAAACACCGGTTTGTTTTGTATTTCTCTCGCTTACTCTGACGTTCACTTCGCTTCGCTCGTGCAAGTTACTCACGCTCGGAAATAAAAACAAACACCGGTTTGTTTTGTATTTCTCTCGCTTACTCGTAACTTTGTGCCACATAAACAAAAAAGAATATGGAATTCTCGTACGATGTGGTAGTTGTGGGAGCAGGTCATGCAGGATGCGAGGCAGCATGTGCTGCAGCAAATCTGGGAGCGAAGACGTGTCTCATCACGATGGACATGAACAAGATTGCGCAGATGTCGTGCAATCCTGCCGTGGGTGGAATTGCAAAAGGACAAATCGTAAGGGAAATTGATGCGCTGGGCGGTCAGATGGGTCTGGTCACAGACAGGGCATCGATTCAGTTCCGTATGCTGAACCGTTCGAAGGGACCTGCGATGTGGAGTCCGAGGGCTCAATGTGACCGCGAAAAATTCATCTGGACGTGGAGAAATGTACTCGACCAGACAAAAAACCTCTCTATTTGGCAGGATCAGGTGCGTAGTCTTATATACGAACCGGTTGATAATCAGGAAGAAGATGAGGGAAAAGAGGGGAAAATTCTTGTCAGCGAAAATCCGTCAGAAAAATCGAAAACGGCACAAAAGGTGGTAGGAGTGTGCACTTATACCGATACTGTGTTCCACGCCAAGTGTGTCATCATAACAGCGGGAACTTTCCTCAACGGACTGATGCATATAGGTAGGACGAAGCTGCCTGGAGGACGTTGTGCCGAACCTGCTTCGCTCGAACTGACGGAGAGCATCACCTCGACTGGCATCCGACAAGGAAGAATGAAGACGGGTACGCCTGTGAGAATCGACAAACGTTCCGTCGATTTCTCACTTATGGAGGAACAGCCAGGCGACGAAATTGGGGGTGGATTCAGCTATATAGGGGCAAGGAACAACCTGAAAAAACTGCCTTGCTGGATAGTATATACGAACGAGGAAGTGCACGAAGTGTTACGTTCCGGCTTCGCCGATTCGCCATTGTATAATGGTCAGATTCAGTCAATTGGGCCACGATACTGTCCCTCGATTGAGACAAAGCTGCATACGTTCCCCGACAAACAGCAACATATGTTGTTCCTCGAACCCGAGGGTACTGATACGAACGAGATGTACCTTAACGGATTCTCTTCGTCGCTTCCGATAGACGTTCAGATTAAAGCTCTTAGGCGAATCCCCGCCTTCAGAAATCTGGAAGTATATCGTCCGGGCTACGCGATAGAGTACGATTACTTCGATCCGACCCAGTTGAAACACTCATTAGAGTCTAAAGTAGTTGAAAATCTGTTCTTTGCAGGACAGGTAAATGGAACTACAGGTTACGAAGAGGCAGCGGGGCAGGGATTGATAGCAGGTGTAAATGCGGCTATAAATAGCAGCAAGGACACAGAAAATGAGCTGAACGGAGGCGAACCATTCGTATTACAAAGAAACGAGGCATATATCGGAGTTTTGATTGACGACCTCGTAACGAAAGGAGTCGATGAACCATATAGAATGTTCACATCGAGAGCCGAATACAGAATACTCCTAAGGCAGGACGATGCCGACATGCGTCTGACGGAAAAGAGCTACAGACTGGGGTTGGCAACGAAGGAAAGATACGAACGAACAGAGAGGAAACGTAATGATATTGAGGCACTTATAGAGTTCTGCAATAACTTCTCGCTGAAGCCAGCCCTGATAAACGAAACGCTCGAAACGCTTGGAACAACGCCACTTACGCAGGGAATCAAGCTAAGTGATTTGCTGGGTCGTCCACAGATTTCGTTCGACAATATAACTGAGCACATACGTCCGCTCAAGAAAGCGATAGACAGCATAATGCCTGATGCGAGCGACAAATACAGGAGGGAAGTAGTGGAGGCGGCTGAAATACGGATAAAATACGCCGGATATATAGGGCGCGAACAACAGGCAGCAGAGAAGATGATGCGACTGGAAAACATCAAGATTGCAGGCAAATTCGACTATCCAAACCTCAGTCAGATATCAATCGAGGCGCGACAGAAACTGCAAGCAATTCAGCCAGTAACGCTGGGACAAGCCTCAAGAATACCAGGTGTGTCGCCTTCGGACATCAATATAATGTTAGTATTAATGGGAAGATAAAACAAAACACGATATGAACAATCCTTATTTACTTGAACACCTTCGTTCTATTCCGGATTTCCCTAAACCAGGAATAAGCTTTCGCGACGTGACCACACTTTTCAAGGATGCAAAATGCCTTGAAATCATGGAAGAAGAACTCTATGAACTATACAAGGATAAAGGCATTACGAAGGTAGTAGGGTTGGAAACACGCGGATACATAATGGGAGCAGTCATAGCCAGAAAACTGGGAGCTGGATTCGTAATGGCACGCAAACCCGGCAAACTGCCTGCAACAACCATAAAGGAGTCATACTCGAAAGAATATGGTGTTGACTCCATTGAGATGCATCTCGATGCCATAACGCCAGACGATATTGTTCTGATACATGACGACCTGCTGGCTACCGGTGGCACTATTAAGGCTGCATGGAGACTCGTGAACCAACTGAAGCCCAAGAAATGCTACATGAACTTTCTTATCGAAATCAGGGACGAAGGACTGAAAGGCAGGGAGTTTATCGGCGATGGAATAGAGGTTACAACTCTGATACAAGTGTAAGGAAAAAAGAATTGTTTCACGTGGAACAATTGATAAATCAGGAATGAGCAAAGAGGAAGAAAGACTTACCCGACTGAAGACGATAGTGGCTGCTTTGCCCTCATCGCCAGGCTGCTATCAGTATCTCGATGGTAGTGGAAAGATTATATACGTTGGTAAGGCTAAGAACCTGAAAAACAGGGTGTCATCTTATTTCCTGAAGACTGTGGACAGACGAAAGACGGAGATTCTTGTCTCGAAGATTGAGGACATAAAGTATATCGTCGTGCCAACGGATGAAGATGCCCTGCTGCTCGAAAACAACCTGATAAAAAAGTACAAACCACGCTACAATATCATGCTGAAAGACGGAAAAACATATCCGTCTGTATGTGTGACAAACGAATACTTTCCACGAGTATTCAAGACAAGGAAAATCGTCAAAGGTGGTGGAACGTATTTCGGACCTTTTTCGCATATCGGCACTCTGAACAATATTCTCGAACTGATAGGGAAGATGTACAAGATACGTCGTTGCAGACACATCATCACGCCCGAAGGAATAGAGAAACAGAAGTATCAGACGTGCCTGGAGTTCCATATAAAGAACTGCAAAGCACCATGTGTGGCCCACCAGACACGTGAGGACTACATGCAGGAGATTGCCGAGGTAAAGGAGATACTCAAAGGCAATACACGTATATTATGCGATAAGATGCTCAGCGACATGCAACGTCTGTCGGAGGAGATGAGGTTTGAGGAGGCGATGGAAATAAAGAAACGCTACGACCTGGCACTTGCATTCTGCGAGAAATCAGAGGTTGTATCGTTCTCATACAATAATATAGATGTGTTCTCAATCGACGACGAGGACAACACATGCTTCATCAACTATCTGCACGTCACAAACGGCAGTATAAACCAGGCATTCACGTTCGAATACAAGAAACGTACCTACGAGACTGCCGAGGATATGTTGGCCTTGGGAATCGTCGAAATGAGGCAACGCTACAAGAGCACGGCAAAGGAGATTGTGGTGCCGTTCCCGATTGATTTGGAGATGAACGGAATCACGTTTACCGTTCCTGAAAGAGGGGACAAGAAACACCTTTTGGAGCTATCTAAACTGAACGTAAGACAATACCGGATAGACAGTCTGAAGCAAGCCGAGAAACTTAATCCAGAACAGCGCAACACTAACATTCTCAAAGAATTGCAACGCAAACTGGGACTTGAGAAACTGCCCATGCGGATTGAACTTTTCGACAACTCAAACATATCAGGAAGTAGTGCTGTTGCTGGTTGTGTGGTATTCAAACAGGCAAAACCTGCTCGCTCGGAATACAGGAAATTCAACATCAAGACTGTAGAAGGACCAGACGACTATGCATCGATGCACGAGGTGGTTCTAAGGAAATACCAAAGGGCTATAAACGAAGGAACGGAACTACCCGATTTGATTGTCTGCGATGGTGGCAAGGGTCAGATGGAGATAGTACGTGAGGCGATAGAGGACGAACTGCATCTTCAGATTCCGATTGCAGGACTTGCTAAGAACAACCATCACAGAACCAACGAACTGCTGTTTGGATTCCCCCAGAAGATCATAGGAGTGGAGATGGACTCACCACTTTTCAAGTTCCTGACACGCCTTCAAGACGAGGTACATCGCTTTGCTATCACCTTCCACAGGGACAAACGCAGTAAGGAACAGACAAAGAGCGAACTGGACGAGATAAAGGGAATCGGCCCAGAGAGCAAAAAACTGCTTCTACGCGAGTTCAAGAGTCTGAAACGCATAAAAGAAGCAAGCGAGGAACAGTTGGCAAACGTAGTAGGAAAGGCGAAAGCAAAGATTTTGACAGAGACATTCAGCAATCAACAGATAAACAATTAAGAGAAAGGATGAGAGCAGTTATACAACGAGTGACAGAGGCTTCTGTAACTATAGAAGGTAAGACGAAATCGGCTATCAAGGACGGCTATGTGGTGCTGCTGGGCTGCGAAAACGCAGACACGGAGGAAGATATCCAATGGCTTGCAAGCAAAATAACCCATTTGCGTGTGTTTGACGATGAAAACGGGGTGATGAATAAGTCGATTCTCGATGTTGGAGGCGATATAATAGTGGTGTCACAATTCACGCTATGGGCTTCATACAAGAAAGGAAACCGTCCAAGCTATCTCAGAGCAGGAAGTCACGATATAACCGTTCCGCTCTATGAACGATTCGTAGCCGTGCTCTCAGAACAACTGGGAAGAGAGGTCTTAACGGGCGAATTTGGAGCTTATATGAAGGTCTCACTCATTAACGACGGACCAGTAACCATCTGTATGGACACTAAGAATAAGGAATGATTTTTAGTTAGGAGTTAGAACATATTAAAACAAAGATAAAATGGAGAATAATAAGTACGAACAGGCGCTGAGCCTTTATAACTGCGAACTTGACGACAAGGCCGTAGCAAAGGAGGTTGAGAACCTGCTGAACAAACACCTGGAAGAGAACAACACGAAGGAAGTGAAACGCTTTCTTTTCAACTCTGTAGAACTGACGACGCTGAAGACCACAGACAGCGAGGACAGCGTACTCAGATTCGTGGAAAACGTAAACAAATTCGATCGTGAATACTCAGAACTGGGTCATGTAGCCACAGTCTGCGTATATCCAAACTTCGCAAAGATTTGCTACGAATGTCTTGAAAATGACAACGTTGAGATAGCATGCGTGAGTGGCAGTTTCCCTTCAAGTCAGACATTCATAGAGGTAAAGATAGCAGAGACGGCACTTGCAATCAAAGATGGAGCAACTGAAATAGACATCGTAATGCCTGTTGGCAAATTCCTAGCAGAGGATTACGAGGGAATGTGCGACGAGATTGCTGAACTGAAGGCTATCTGTGGTGATAAAAGTATGAAAGTGATACTTGAAACCGGTTGTCTGCAGACTGCGAGCAACATAAAGAAAGCCAGCATTCTCGCCATGTATGCAGGAGCAGACTACATAAAGACATCTACAGGCAAATTAGAACCTGCAGCCACTCCGGAAGCTGCATATGTGATGTGTCAGGCCATCAAGGAATACTACGATAAGACAGGCATACAGATTGGTTTTAAGCCGGCTGGTGGCATGAAGACCGTAAAGGACGCACTCACATATTATACTATAGTGAAGGAAGTCTTAGGAGAACAATGGCTCACCAACAAATGGTTGCGTCTGGGTACCAGTTCGCTGGCAAACAAACTCCTCAGCGAGATTCTCGACAAGGAGGTGAAATTCTTCTAATAGGGGAGAGAAAAAGGATTACAACGTGCGACGAGCCACGTAATCGACATATAAAAGCAAGGCAGACTTGATATCTGAATCAGGGAATACAGAAAGCAACGCCTTAGCCTCGTCAGCAAGTTCAAACATACGTTTCTCTGCATATTCTATTCCTCCGCTCTGCTTGGTAAATTCAATCAGTTGAGCAATTTCCGACTCGCTGGCAGATAGGTTTTTCACAGCTTTAGCTATACGCAACATCTCAGGATTATTGACAGACTGAAGGGCAAAGATGACGGGCAACGTCAATTTGCCCTCTTTCATGTCGTTTCCCGTAGGTTTGCCTATCTCGGCAGACGAATAGTAGTCGAAGATATCATCGCGTATCTGGAAGCAAAGTCCGACAGTCTTTCCAAACTCGCTCAAACGCTTGATTACACCTTCGTCAGTAGTTGCAGATAAAGCTCCTGATTTGGCGCAAGCAGCAAAAAGTGAAGCTGTTTTCTGGTAAATAATACGGAAATAAACATCTTCGCTGATTTCCTGGTTATGTACGGACTTTAATTGCATGAGTTCGCCACTCGCCAACTCCTGAGTGGTTTCAGCTATCACACCCGAGAATCTGTCATTCCGCACCTTTGACACGTTCTCAATAGCAAGAGCGAGGATAAAATCGCCAACGAGGACAGCAATCTTATTGTCGTAAATCTTATTGACAGACGTAAGACCACGACGCTCGTCACTTTCGTCCACAACATCATCATGGATGAGAGTAGCGGTATGCATCAGTTCCAATGCTACGGCACTATACAGCGTGTCTTGATTAACAGAACCGCATAGCTTTGCCGCAAGCATAGTAAGTATAGGACGCATCATCTTGCCTTTCCTGCTGCTTACGTGATTCAGAACTTCCTGCAAGAGTTTGTTGTCAGAATGCATACATTGATCCCAAGTCTGAATAAAATCAGGCATTTCAGACTCTAATGTTTTGCGTATTTGTTGCAATGTATCCATCCTGTTTTGAGTAATTTGGTGCAAAGATACGGATAATTCTTAATTCTTGACTCTCATTTCTCAATTAAATACATTATCTTTGCAGGCAAACTGGAAATTCATGAAAAAACTATTCCTTCTCGACGCCTATGCTCTCATCTACAGAGCGTACTACGGATTTATCAACCGTCCCCTGATAAATTCGAAGGGCAACAACACATCAGCCATCTTTGGATTTGTAAAAACGCTGGAAGAAGTGCTGAAAAAAGAGAATCCCGACTATATAGCCGTTGCATTCGATGTCTCCGGCCCAACGTTCCGTCACGAGGCATTTCCTGAGTATAAGGCACAACGTGAGGAAACGCCTGACGGCATCAAGTTTGCCGTTCCCGTCATCAAGGAAATCCTGAAGGCTTACAACATACCCGTTCTAGGATGCGAAGGCTACGAGGCAGACGACGTAATAGGCACACTTGCTACTCAGTCGAAGAGTATCGACGGTCTTGAGACCTTTATGATGACTCCCGATAAAGACTACGGACAACTGGTAAAGGGAAATGTGAAGATGTACAAGCCACGTCACGATGGAGGCTACGATGTACTGGGCGAGGAGGATATAAAACAGAAATATGGAATCCAAGATACACTTCAGGTAATCGACCTTTTGGGACTGATGGGTGACTCGTCCGACAACTTCCCAGGATGTCCTGGTGTGGGAGAGAAAACGGCCGTGAAACTGATAAACGAATTCGGCAGTATCGACGGTCTGCTTTCCAATACCGACAAACTGAAGGGGGCAATGAAGACGAAAGTGGAGAGTCATGTTGACGACATAAAGATGAGCCACTTCCTTGCCACAATCAAGACGGATGTGCCAGGACTCAGTCTCGACCTCGATCAATTGAAACGTAAGGAACCAGACTACGAGCGTCTGCAACAGTTATTCGAAGAACACGAACTGCGTTCGCTTATCAAAGGAAAGGAAATCAGTACACCTGCTCCGACTCCAAAGGAACAAAAACTGAAAGGGCAGCTCGACATGTTTGCTATGGCTGAAGAAACGAAAAACAAACCGCAAATCCTTGACCTTTTCGCGTCCACAGATGCAGACGGTTCTAAAAATTCGATTCTCAGCGACTATAAAAGCACAGGAGCCAAATACCAACTCGTTGACAATGAGGAGGACATGAAACAATTGGCAACCAAACTTTTGTCGGCAAAAGAGTTTGCTCTAGATACGGAGACTGCTTCGTGGGATAAAAACGACAAGATTGTTGACCCAATGAAAGCAGAACTCGTGGGACTGAGTTTTGCGATTAAAGAGAACGAAGGATTCTATATTCCAATACCTGAGAATCGTGACGAAGCATTGAACATACTGCAACTGTTCGAAGCAGCATACGCCAGCAAGGAGATAGTGAAGATTGGACACAACATAAAATATGACATGATTGTACTGTCCCACTACGGCATACCTGTAGAAGGACCACTATTCGACACGATGATTGCCGACTATATTCTCTATCCTGAGCGTCCTCACAAAATGGACAGTCTGGCCGAATCATATCTCAAATACAAGACCATTCACTATGAGGATGTCGTGGGCAGCGGCAAGCAGCAGAAGACAATGCGTGAGGTCAGTCCACTGGCTGTTGTCGATTATGCAGCCGAAGATGCTGACGTAACATTGAAACTGAAACATATCCTTGAGAAAGAAGTTGAACAACGAGGACTCACCCGTCTGTTTGAGGACATAGAGATGCCGCTCGTACGTGTCCTGATGCGAATGGAAACCTATGGAGCACGAATTGATACAACGGCTCTAAAAGAAACTTCTGTACTCTTCACGGAGAAGATGTTAGAAATAGAACGTGAGATACACGAGATAGCAGGAACGGAACTGAATATATCGTCTCCGAAACAGATTGGCGAACTCCTCTTCGACAAACTGAAACTTGTGGAGAAAGCAAAGAAAACAAAGACTGGTCAGTACGTCACGGACGAAGCTACACTACAGGCTCTCAAAAGCAAGCACAAGGTAGTGGGCATGATTCTCGACTACAGAGGCTACAAGAAACTACTCAGCACATATATTGATGCTTTGCCACTTCTGATAAATCCGCGTACGGGTCACATTCACACCTCTTACAACCAAGCCGTAACATCAACAGGTCGTCTGTCGTCAAGCAATCCAAACCTCCAGAACATTCCTATACGCGACGAAAATGGGAAGGAAGTTCGTAAAGCATTCATACCAGACGAAGGCGAGCTCTTCTTCTCAGCCGATTATAGTCAGATAGAACTCCGACTTATGGCACACATGAGTGGCGACAAAACAATGATTGACGATTTCAACTCTGGTCACGACATCCATCAGGCAACAGCAGCAAAGATATTTAAGTGTCCAATTGAAGCCGTTACAAGTGATATGCGTCGTAAAGCCAAGACAGCCAACTTCGGTATCATTTACGGCATATCAGCTTTCGGACTGGCAGAACGTATGGATGTGAGTCGTTTTGAAGCAAAGAGTCTCATCGACGAATACTTCCAAACCTACCCAGGTGTGAAGTCATATATGGAACAGTCCGTTGAGAAGGCACGTCGTCTGAAATACACGGAGACCCTCTTTGGTCGCCAATGTCAGGTGACAGGTATCGACGAACACAATGCCGTAGTTCGTGGATATGCCGAACGAAATGCCATCAACGCGCCAATCCAAGGTACAGCTGCCGACATCATTAAAATAGCAATGATTCGAATCGACCGTCGCATACAAGAAGAAGGACTGCGAAGCAAGATGATTCTGCAGGTACACGACGAACTTAACTTCAGCGTGGTACCTGAAGAACGCGAACGACTTGAACAACTCGTACGCTACGAGATGGAACATGCCACACAACTCTCCGTTCCACTCATCGTCGATTGCGGTTGGGGCGCCAACTGGCTTGAAGCCCACTAAAAACCCGATAAGCCCAATTGACCCAATAAGCCCATACATAAATAAGAAGAAAATGGAAACTCTCGTATTTGCATCGAACAACGCACATAAACTGGAAGAAATACGAAAAATACTCGGCAACCGCTTCGTCATAAAATCATTGAAGGAGATAGGTTGTGATGCCGACATACCTGAAACTGGAAAGACTTTCGAAGCCAACGCACTCCAGAAAGCCGAGTACGTCAAGGAGCACTACGGACTCGATTGTTTTGCCGACGACTCGGGTCTGGAGGTAGATGCCCTTGGCAGCGAACCAGGTATTTACTCGGCTCGTTATGCAAAGATGCACGGACGGAAAGTTACACCCGAGACTCGTGACGACATCAACATGGATGTGCTAATCGAACGACTTGAAAACCTGAAGCCGAATCTAGGTACGATTGCCGAAGCAAGAATACTATCAACAGCTCAATTCAGAACTTGTATTGCTCTGATATATAAAGGTGAAACACATTACTTCAACGGCATCGTGAAAGGTAACATCATCGACCAGAAACGTGGTAGTGAGGGATTCGGCTACGACCCAATCTTCGTGCCGGAAGGGTACAACGAGACCTTTGCACAGCTAGGTAGCGAAACAAAGAACGGAATCAGCCATCGGGCACGAGCCGTCATGAAACTGGCCGAATTTTTCAGTCAACAGTCATAATACCCATCCTCCCCAATAGACCCAATAAACCCACAAGTCAATAAACTCAACAAATCCTATGCGAATCCTCCCACTTCTCCTTATATGGCTTCTTGCCGCTAGTCCGCTGAGAGCACAACACGTCAACGCAGGTATCGACATGAACACCTTCTTCGACAACTCAGAAGGCAACGACTACTATCGTAGTACTGTCACCCATGCTGGTATACGATTCACACCAAAACTCGACCTCTCCACAGCCGACAACCTCCATCACATCGTAGGTGGTTATAATTTTCTTTACGAATATGGCGAAAGTGAACTCAGTAAGGGTGCCATAGAAGTCTATTACAAATTTCAGAAGGACAAAATCCGATTCCTCTTCGGTAGTTTTCCTCGTGCTTTGATGCACGAAGAGATGCCGGACTACCTCATCTGTGATTCTATCCGATATTTCCGTCCTGAGATGACAGGATTCGATTTCCTCTACGCAAACGATAAAGGACACATAGAAGTCTTTTGCGACTGGATACAAAAACGTTCGCCAACGGAACGTGAACAGTTCATGGCAGGACTCTCTTCTCGCTATCAAATCAAGAAATTTCAGATGGGACTCGAAGGGCACATATACCACTATGCCCTCGAAGACGACGGACTAAGCCTTGGACACAGCATCCACGAGGTCATCACAGCCCATCCATACGTCGGACTTCTACTCCTGAAACAGGAATGGAATATCCTTGCTGATCTGCGTCTTGGCGCACTAATCCAGATGGATCGTGACCGAAACGACATGAAATGGCATACCCCAGCAGGCTTCATAGCCGACGCCGACATCCGCTGGCGTCGATTTACGCTCCACGAGACCTTCTATGCCGGCAATCGTCAGCAATACTTCGGACGTGAAGGTTGGGGACTTTATTACTGGGGCGATACCTTCACCCAATCCCATTGGTACAATCGAACAGACGTTGCCTACGACATCATCCGCCACAAGAACGTGAGCCTTGCAGCCCGTCTCGCCTTCAACTTCACAGATAAAGGCATGCAATGGCACCAGATGCTCACCCTTCGCTGCAACCTCGGTGTCGGACTATACCATAGTCGATGAGAAATAAATAAATTTATTTTTTGTATTTCGCTTGCTAATTCGTACCTTCGCGCTAATTATAAAATAACTAAATGGATAAAATAGGAAGATACGAATTTCTGGCAGAGCCGTTCCATTGCGACTATTCGGGTAGGTTGTTCATGGGGCATTTGGGAAACCATATGCTGAATGCTGCCGATTTCCACTCGACAGCACGTGGGTTTGGCATGAAGTACCTAATGACAATACAGAGAGCCTGGGTACTATCCCGACTGGCTATCGAGGTGGTGGACATGCCGAAGATGTATGATAAATTCACGATTGAGACCAGGGTGGAAAGTGCCATGAAATATTTCACGAACCGTAATTTCAAAGTTGTAGGTGACGACGGACGGGTGAAGGCATGGGGACGCTCCGTATGGGCAATGATTGATACTGAGACACGTCATCCGGAGGATATCTATGCCATCGACAACGGAGCAATAAACAACTGGATTGTGAAGGAGTATGATTGTCCGATAGAGAAGTGTGGACGTGTGGCCGTGTCGGACGGGGTGCAGCTGATAAAGAAGATTGACACGACCTATAGCGACGTGGACATCAACGGACATATTAACAGCGTGAAGTATATAGAACACGTACTCGACCTGTGGTCAATCGACTGGTATAAGCAGCACAAACTGAAACGCTTCGAGATAGCATACGTGGCAGAGGCTCATCAGGGCGATAAACTGTCATTCTATCGCGAACAGTTGGGCGAACTGGAATACTACGTACGCATAGTGAGAAGCGACGGTACAGAGACTTGCAGAAGCAAAGTGGTGTTTGAGGAAATTGAAATTGAAAATTGAGAATTGAAAATTATAAGATATGGCAGAATTGGACTTGCAGATTCCTGACTCAAAACAAGTAGAATATACCGATGATAACATTCGCCACCTGAGCGATATGGAACACATCCGTACCCGTCCCGGTATGTATATCGGACGACTGGGTGACGGTTCGCATGCAGAAGACGGCATCTATGTGCTGCTTAAAGAAATCGTGGATAACTCAATCGACGAATTCAAGATGCAGGCAGGCAAGCGCATCGAGGTGGACATAGAGAACGGAATATCAGTCGTGGTACGTGACTATGGTCGAGGCATCCCCCAAGGAAAGATGATTGAAGCCGTGTCGATGCTGAATACGGGTGGCAAATACGACTCCAAGGCATTCCAGAAGTCGGTAGGTCTGAATGGTGTGGGTACCAAAGCCGTAAACGCCTTGTCCAACTTCTTTGAGGTACGTTCCTATCGCGATGGACAAGTCCGGACTGCAACCTTCGAAAAGGGTATTATCAAGACCGACACAACCGAAAACACCCAGGAAGAGAACGGAACATACATCAAGTTCGAGCCGGACTCCTCGTTGTTCCTCAACTATAAGTTCCAGCCCGAATTCGTGGAGACAATGCTCCGCAACTATACCTACTTGAACACAGGACTGGAGATATACTACAACGGACGTCGTATCGTGTCGCGCAACGGACTCAAGGACCTGCTCATCGACACCATGAGCACCACTCCGCTCTACGAGATAGTACACCTGAAAGGCGAAGACATAGAAATAGCCTTCACCCACACCAACCAGCAGTATGGAGAAGAATACTATTCGTTTGTAAACGGTCAGCACACCATACAGGGAGGAACACACCAGAGCGCATTCAAGGAACATATAGCAAGAACCATAAAGGAATTCTTCAACAAGAACTACGACTTCGGAGACATCCGTTCAGGTATCGTAGCCGCCATAGCCATTAACATACAAGAGCCACAGTTCGAGTCGCAGACAAAAATCAAACTTGGTTCGCTCACTATGGAACCGGGTGGCGGCATAAGCGTGAACAAGTTCGTGGGCGACTTCGTGAAACTGGAGGTTGATAACTTCCTTCATAAAAACCCCGACATAGCCGAAGTAATCGGACAAAAGATACAGGAGAACGAACGCGAGCGTAAAGCGATAGCAGGAGTGACAAAACTAGCCCGCGAACGTGCTAAAAAAGCCAACCTGCACAATCGTAAACTACGCGACTGCCGCATCCACCTGAACGATGCCAAAGGCGACAAGAAAGAAGATTCAAGCATCTTCATCACCGAGGGCGATTCTGCCAGCGGAAGCATCACGAAGAGCCGCGACGTGAACACTCAGGCCGTATTCTCGCTGCGAGGCAAACCTCTCAACTCGTTCGGACTGACAAAGAAAGTGGTATATGAGAACGAAGAATTCAACCTGTTGCAGGCAGCACTCAATATCGAGGACGGCATCGAAGGACTCCGCTATAATAAAGTTATCGTGGCTACCGATGCCGATGTCGATGGCATGCACATCCGACTGCTCATGATTACCTTCTTCCTGCAGTTCTTCCCCGAACTCATCCGCGAAGGCCACGTCTATATTCTCCAAACTCCACTTTTCCGCGTACGTCAGCGAAGAAAGAAAGTGAAGAAGGAGTCTATGGCCATCATCGAAGAGAAATACCCCACTCAAGCAGCAGCAAAGAGCGACTTCGTGACCCTCTACTGCTATACCGAGGAGGAGCGTCAGGAAGCCATAAAACTCCTGCAGACGGAACCCGAAATAACACGATTCAAAGGACTTGGCGAAATATCACCTGAGGAATTCAAGAACTTCATCGGCGAGGATATCCGACTTGAACAGGTAACCCTGAAGAAGACAGACAAGGTAAAGGAACTTCTGGAATACTACATGGGTAAGAACACCATGGAGCGCCAGAACTTCATCATCAACAATCTGGTAATCGAAGAGGACAAGGCAGAGGACGAGGAAACAGAACTACAACCTGAAGAAATAGAAGAGGCATGAAAAGAATAGCATTATTTCCAGGCAGTTTCGACCCCTTCACGGTGGGACATAAAGATATCGTGGAGCGTACTCTCCAGAGTATTGCCGACGAGGTCATCATCGCCATCGGTAACAACTGCGACAAGAAATACCTCCAATCCATAGAGCAGCGAATCGAAAACATCAGGAAAGTGTTTGAAAACAACTCTAAAGTTAAGGTTGTTGCTTACGACGGTCTTACAGTAGATTTCGCAAAACAGGTAGATGCCAGTTTCATAGTACGTGGCGTAAGAAACCTGAAAGATTTTGAATACGAACGCGACATAGCCGACGTGAACCACCGCCTGACAGGAATCGAGACCGTACTGCTCTACACAAAACCCGAATACGCATGCGTCAGCTCGAGCATAGTCCGCGAACTGATGTCATACCATAAAGACGTAACAGAATTATTACCCTAAACAGGAATGAAAAAGAACAAATTGTTCCACGTGGCACAATTGCTGACAGCCCTCCTCCTTTGTTCGCTATCAGCATCTGCCCAGCGTAATGCAGGCTTCGATGAGATGCAGATTCGCAAGATGATACTCTCCCAGAATGCCATCAAACAACTATATGTAGATAGCGTCAACGAGTCGAAACTCGTGGAGGATGCCATACGGGGAATGTTGAAAGAACTCGACCCCCATTCGCAATATACTCCTGCAAAGGACGTACAAGCCCTGAATGAGCCCCTGCAAGGCTCGTTCGAGGGTATAGGTGTACAATATAACATTAACGAAGATACTCTCGTTGTAATCCAACCTACGAGCGGTGGACCATCCGAGAAAGTCGGCATCATAGCCGGCGACAAGATTGTAACCGTCAACGATACAGCCATAGCGGGAGTGAAGATGTCGAGAGCCGAGACCATGAAACGTCTGCGCGGACCGAAAGGAACGAAAGTGAAACTGGGTATCATCCGTCAGGGAGTACCGGGAGTACAGACCTTCATCGTTACCCGCGACAAGATACCTCTCTATACCATCGACGCTTCCTACATGATTGACGACAAGACCGGTTACATACGCATCAGTTCGTTCGGACAGACAACCCATGCCGAATTCGTCCGTGCCGCTACCGACCTCATCAGTCAGGGTATGAAGAACATCATAATCGACCTTCAGGGAAATGGCGGCGGATTCCTCCAGTCGGCTGTTGAACTCTCCGACGAATTCCTTTCCGACGGCGAGATGATAGTATATACGGAGGGACGCACTACCGGACGTCACGAATATCATGCCAAGGCGGGAAAAATGAATATTGACAAGATTGTCATCCTTGTAGATGGATATACAGCCAGCGCAGCCGAAATCCTCTCAGGAGCCATCCAAGACAACGACAAGGGTATTATCGTTGGTCGTCGCACCTTCGGCAAGGGACTCGTCCAGCGTCCTATCGACCTTCCTGACGGTTCCCTGATTCGTCTTACCATTGCCCACTACTATTCACCCGTAGGTCGTTGTGTCCAGAAACCATACGTCAAGGGCGACCGCAAATCCTACGACAACGACATGATGGAACGTCTGAACAGCGGCGAACTCATGTCGGCCGACAGCATCCACTTCCCCGACTCGTTGAAATACACCACCAAGGGCGGACGTACGGTCTATGGAGGCGGAGGAATCATGCCCGACATCTACGTGCCACTCGACACCACCCTTTATACTCGTCTCTATCGCGAATTGGCTGCCAAAAGCTGTATCATTCAGGCAACCCTCCGTTACCTCGATAAATACCGTAAACCTCTCATAAAGCAGTATAATATCGAAACATATCGTAAAGCTAAGGCAAAACGTATTGAGAATAAGCAGTACAATCCTGCCGACCTGACCGAGGGATTCAAGCGCTATAAAGACGGATTCGAAGTGCCACAGGAACTGATAGACCTCACCCTCGAACGTGCCAAGGAAGCCAAGATACAATATACCGACTCGATGCTACAGGCCACGATGCCCGTGCTCCGCATCCAGCTGAAAGCCCTCCTTGCACGCGACCTATGGGATATGAACGAATACTTCCAGATAATCAATCCGTCGCTCGAAATCTATCGCCAGGGACTGAAAGCAATCAAGGAAGAATAACGTACACATATTATATAATAAAAAAGGAGATTGACCACAAATCAATCTCCTTTCTGTTTGTATGTAATCCTCTTCTAGTCTCTTCTGCTGCCGAACAAACGGAGAAGCTGCAGGAAGAGGTTAATGAAGTCGAGATAAAGCGTAAGAGCACCCAGAACAGCAAGTTTCTGAGTCGTGTCGTTCACCTCGGCATTCCAAAGCATCTGCTTAATCTTCTGCGAATCATAAGCCGTAAGTCCTACGAATACGATAACGGCGATGATCGATGTAATCATCTCCACATGCGAGTTCTTCAGGAATATGTTTACGAGCGAAGCGATGATGATACCAATCAGACCCATAATACAGATGTTTCCCACTTTTGTGAGGTCGGTCTTGGTAATACTTCCATATATGGCCATAGCTCCGAACGTACCGGCCGTAACGAAGAAAGCCGTAGCAATCGAACCGATGCTATATACCAAGAATATTGCCGACAAGGTTGCTCCGTTTATCACGGAATAAAGCAGGAACATAAGTGTAGCCGTAAGAGCCGAAATCTTATTGATTGCAGCTGTAAGGGCAATGACCAGTACGAATTCAGCAATAATCAGTCCGTAGAATACCATCGAATTGCTGAATAAAGAATACTGAACACTTGGGTTCGAAGCCACATAATAAGCCACAAGACCTGTGATAGCGAGTGCTCCACACATCCACAGATACACGTTCTTGATGACTGAATTCTCAGACACAACTGCCGAAACCCCGCTATCGTGGTAAGCAGCAGTATTGTAATCGCGATTGTAATTAAATTCTGACATAATTTCTTTCTAAAATCTATTATTACTATTCTCTATAGCATCTATAGCTACTATATCAACTATCCTATCCTTATTTCACCGCCCATTCAAACACGCCACAGCTGTAATCTGCCGGCTGAACTATTTCCAGTTTCATAGCCGCAGTCCTGACAGGCTTGAAGTTTACGGTATTCGGCGCACCCTTCACGGTTCCGTAGTTCGATGGGTTCTCCACCTCTTTCCAGTTTCCGCTTTCGTCTTTGTAATACACCTTCCAGCTCTTCGGAACGCGGCAACCGCCCCAAGGGCCGTCGTCAAACCAATATACAGTCGAGGTACTTACCGTAGCAGGTTCCTTGAAGTCGTACTGCAGCCATTCCGTAGTGTTCTTTGCAGGCCACCAGTGGGTATAAGGCACCGAACGGTCATCCCCGTCGCTTGGCACCAATCGGTCGTTAATAGCCGAAAGAGCCGGCAGACCCCTCTTCGAAGCCGTTACCTTGCTTTCGCTTGCGATACTTGCAGGTTGGGCAGGAGTAGTGGCATTCAAGTCGATAGGAATCCATACGGTCATCTTACCCGGTCCGCGATGGTTCCATGCATAATAAGGAATAAGTGTAAGGCGTTCGTCAGAAGTTACCAGTCGTCCGCCCTTATCGAAGTTCAGAGTCTGGGCATCGGTAATGAGAGTCGGAACGGTAGTATTTGCAATAGTTACGTTTCCACCCGTAAACTTCGGTTCCTGATTCAACAGAATTGAAAGCACGTCGCAGGTGTTGTCGGGGAATTCGGCACAATAGACGATAGGTCCTTTCTCGATGCTTACGCGACCTCTGTCCTGAGTCACCTTTCCGTTGGCACGTACCACACGTGGTTCCATATCGAAATGAACAATTACCTTATCACCCTTCTTCCATTTTCTGTCAATTACGAAATAACCCTGCTGCAGGTCGCCTGTCATCTCTTCGTCGTTCACCTTGACGCTATATCCGAGCGTCTTGCCGTCAACGAACGTATAGAGGTCGCTCGGCACCACTTCGCCACGTACCCATCCAGGAATACGAATCTTTAGGGCGAACTTGCCGCTTCCATTCTTGATGTTCATAGTCACGTCGCCGTTCCATGGGTAGTTGGTTTCCTGTTCCAAGGTAATAGCCTTACCTGCAACCTTTGTGTTTACGGTATTTCCGTTGAAAAGGTTTATGTAGAGGGCATCATCCTTCACGGCATAAATATACTGAGGAAGTGAAGGAATAAAACGAGCCGCGTTGCTTGGGCAGCAGGCGCAACCGAACCAAGGCTGGCGTTGGTGCTGACCCATCGACTGCAGCGGATTAGGATAGAAGAACTTACCGCCGTCGATGCTGATACCGCTAATCACGCCGTTGTAGAGCGTACGTTCCAGAACGTCGTAATACTTCGAATCGCCATGCAGGAGGAAGAGTCGATAGTTGAGATATACCTGGGCAATGGCAGCACAAGTCTCACAATAAGCCGACATGTTAGGCAGTTCGTAGTTTTTGCCGAAAGCCTCGCCCGAAGCTGTAGCACCCACGCCACCGGTGATATAGTATTTCTTGCTTACGATATTATCCCATATACGGTCGATAGCATCGATATATTCCTTGTCACCAGTAAGAGCTGCAATATCAGCCATACCAGCATACATATATCCGGCACGAACGGCATGTCCTACAGCCTCGTCCTGTTCGATTACAGGCTTGTGGCTCTGTGAATACTGGGTACGTATCTTAGTCTTTCCACGCTCGTCGAGGAAGAACTTAGCCTGCTCCAGATAACGCTTGTCGCCTGTAGCCAGATAGAGTTTTGCAAGACCCATTTCGGCAATCTGGTGTCCCGGCACCACACGTGCCTGACCAGGGTTGTTACCAATCTCACGATATACGCAATCAGCATACTTGATAGCAATATTCAGGAAATTCTTCTTTCCTGTTGCATAATAGTGAGCTACGGCAGCCTCGCAGAGGTGACCCAGATTATAGAACTCGTGGCTCAGGTCTTCTACCTTGCTCCATCGTGTAGGTCCTTCCCAGTTGTGCGGATGTTCCGGATTCATAGTGCGGAACGTATTCAGATAGCCGTCGGGTTCCTGTCCGCTTGCTATTACGGCAATTACCGAGTCGCAATACTTATCCAGCTTCTTACCCTTGAACATAGCGTTCGGGTATGTCTGCATCAGATAGCTGGCACCCTCAAGAGTCTTATATGGGTCTGTATCGTCGAAGCTATATGCTTTCTGATCTATTTCGAATACAACACTTGGGTCTTTGATGTGTTGGGCAGCACGTGAGAAATTCTCATATCTGTTCGTTTCCTCACACTTGCTGAACGCCAGGGGAATCGTCACGTTACGGCTAGCCTCCAGTCGTTGTCCCCAGAACGTGTTCTGAGTCACCTTAACACTTGTGAACGGCACCTGAGTGATTGGGTAGCCATCCTTGTTCTGTGCATTGGTTACTACTGCCAGGCAGCATGCAACCAACGTCATAATCAGATTCTTTTTCATACCATTACTGTTGTTTATCTTCTTCTTTCTTTGCCTTTTTTACGGGCTTCGGATAATTCTCCGGATGCAACTGGTAGTCCTTAATCTTCTCCATCAGCTCGTCGCATAGTTCAGGATTATCAGCCAGCATTGCCTTCACGGCGTCACGACCCTGACCAAGTTTCTGGTCTCCGTAGCTGAACCACGAACCCGACTTCTTGATAACGTTGATATCAGTACAAATATCCAGTAACTCACCCGTACGAGAAATACCTTCGCCGAACATGATGTCGAATTCAGCTCTGCGGAAAGGAGGCGCAACCTTATTCTTCACCACCTTCACTCTTGTCTCGTATCCCAGTATCTCGTCGCCGTTCTTTATAGCCTGTCCCTTACGGATATCTAAACGGACCGAACTGTAGAACTTCAGGGCGTTACCACCGGTAGTAGTTTCAGGATTGCCGAACATTACACCAATCTTCTCTCTCAACTGATTGATGAAGATACAAGCCGTATTCGTCTTTGAAATGCTTGATGTCAGCTTACGCAAGGCTTGCGACATGAGTCGTGCCTGCAGACCAACCTTATTTTCGCCCATATCGCCTTCAATTTCAGCCTTTGGAGTAAGAGCTGCCACAGAGTCGATAATGATAAGGTCGATAGCAGCCGAACGAATCAGCTGGTCAGCTATCTCAAGAGCCTGTTCGCCATTGTCAGGTTGTGAAATGAGCAGGTCGTCAATCTGTACACCAAGTTTTTCAGCATACATACAGTCGAAAGCATGTTCTGCATCGATGAAAGCACAAATACCTCCCAGTTTCTGACATTCAGCTATAGCGTGGATTGTAAGCGTAGTCTTACCTGACGATTCCGGACCATATATCTCGATTATTCTACCTCGTGGATAACCGCCCACACCGAGTGCCATATCCAGTCCGATAGAACCTGTTGGTATTACATCAACCTTTTCGGTTACTGATTCTCCGAGCTTCATAATCGAGCCCTGGCCAAAATTCTTCTCAATCTTGTCCATGGCTGCCTGAAGCGCCTTTAGTTTATTTGCATCTGCCATATGTTAGTTTTTTATTTTTTATTTTTTAGTTTTTAGTTAAAGTTCCAAATCTCCGTCGTGAATCTCATGCCACGGAAGACCCTGCTTATTCAGTTGTTCCATGAACGGGTCTGGGTCGAATTCCTCCACGTTCCATACTCCAGGTCTGTTCCAAAGTCCTTTCAGGAACATCATCGCACCAATCATTGCCGGAACACCAGTCGTATATGAAACTCCCTGCATACCAGTCTCCTCGTAAGCTGCCCTATGACTGCAGTTATTATATACATAATATGTATGTTCCTTTCCGTCTTTCAGTCCACGTATGCGACAACCTATACTTGTCTGTCCCTCGTAGTTCTCGCCCAATTCCTGCGGATTAGGCAATACAGCCTTCAAGAACTGCAGAGGCACAATCTTCACCTTCACAGGTCCGCTTCCGTCGGCAGCTTCAGCTTGGTATTCAATTTCGTCTATACGCGACATACCTATATTCTGAATCACATCAAGATGTTTCAGATACTGCTCACCGAACGTCATCCAGAACCTTGCACGCTTTATCGTAGGATAATTCTTCACCAACGATTCTATCTCCTCGTGATGCAGCAGATACGACTCCTTCGGACCTATTTCAGGATAATTCAGCGGTTTATGAATCTCAAGCGGTTCAGTTTCAACCCATTTTCCATTCTCCCAGTAAAGTCCTTTCTGCGTAATCTCACGAATATTTATTTCCGGATTGAAATTCGTAGCAAAAGCCTTATGATGGTCTCCTGCGTTACAATCCACTATATCGAGATATTGAATCTCATCGAAATGATGCTTTGCAGCATAAGCGGTATAAATACTTGTCACACCTGGGTCGAATCCGCAACCAAGAATAGCACACAATCCAGCTTTTTCAAATCTTTCCTTGAAAGCCCATTGCCACGAATACTCGAAATGAGCCTCATCCTTCGGTTCGTAATTAGCCGTATCAAGATAATTCACACCAGCCTGCAGACAAGCCTCCATAATAGTCAAGTCCTGATAAGGTAAAGCCAGATTCATACATATATCCGGACGGAACTCATTGAAAAGCTTTACCAGTTCCTCCACATTATCTGCATCCACACGAGCAGTCCTGATACTGCCTTTTGCTCTCAGTCCTTTACTTTCAATAGCATCAGCCAGAGTCCTGCATTTCGACTCCGTTCTCGATGCAATCATAATATCCGAGAAAACATCTTGGTTCTGTGCCACCTTATGAGCAGCTACCGAAGCAACACCTCCGGCACCTATAATTATTACTCTTCCCATAAACGCGTTTTATGTAATTTCCGACAAAGATAGTTATTCTGCCATCAAAAAGCCAAAAACTTAAGGTATTTTTAAATTTCATTTAAAATATATAGCATATTATCTTGGACAATAGCCGACGTTTATTATTAACCAATAAACAGTAAACAATCCATCAACGACTTATCATTAATAATATATTTTTTATTTCTTCTTTTCTTTAAAATCTATGCTAATGATTATAGTCCGTTGATATGTCGATAATTAAATGTTAAAGTTCTTGCATTTTAAGTTATAAACATTTTCCTACCTACTTATTTTACACTTATCAACAATTTCAAGCAATCTAACAAATTGAAAATCATACAAAACTTTACATTTATAAACATTATGTTAATAACAATATTGTGGATAACTTTTCACCCTTTACAATGTTTATAACTCCTATAAATCTGTTTACTTCAAAACAATAAAAAATAATAACTTTCTTCTAGTCTGTTAACAACACATTTTTATCCACCCGTTTTCTCAACATTTATATACATTTATCAACATTATCCACAGGTTATAAACATAATTATTTACGATATGAAAAAAATTACAGCATAAATTTATTTATATTGTAAAATGGTACTCCGTTTTAATTCGTTAATTTGTGCTCTTTCAAACATAATTCATTGATTTTCTGCCGCAAAGATATACAAAATTCTCAAAAGTTGTTCGCAAAATTCTCAAATCTCGTTCATTTTTATTAACCTTTTTAACCCTAATCGTTATAAAAAAGCTATTAGCTTTACTACCAGCATTTTTGATGCTGCAGCAAAGCCTGACGCTAAGTTCACATTGCCTCCTACGAACAAGGTTAAGCTTTATGTTTCGCCTTACACAGATACTCTCGGAGATGTGATTTATGACTTCGGTATCGACGGAAGCGGAAACTATATTATTACATATGAATTCCACAGCCAAACTCTCCATCTGGAACAGCCGGAATAATAAACCTCAGCATAACAACAAAAGCAGCTTCGCAAATGCGAGGCTGCTTTTTCTTTAATTCTTAATCGTCGTCTATCAAAAATCTTGCCGAATTCATCGGGGTTTTGATAATCAGCAAACCGAACGAAATACAAAACAAAAACCTTTGTTTTTATTTCTGAACCGACGAACGAAGCAATGGGTAGAGACCTAGCTCGCTTGGGCTATGCCTTGCAAGGAGGAGGAAGACGAAGTCAGCCCCGGCAGCCTATGTTCGGCGAAGCCAACGATACGATTAAGCGAGAGATATACAAAATAAATTCATTTATTTTATCCACTCAAAAGACATTTCAGATGTCTTATACTGAAATAGGTTGACACATTTAGTAACTTAATAAATGTGTTAAACGTTATGAGAAGATTTAAAAAATGGACTCCAAAAGAGAAACGTGACGAAGTCGTCTTAATGTATTTAAGTGGCGAAAACAGTGTAGAAGAGCTTGGTGAGTACTATAATGTTAACCCAAGTACGATAAGAACTTGGATTAAGAGGTATCGCCAATCAAAAACTGTTGTATCTTTGCAGGCGCAAACCAAGTCTGTAGACGATATGGCACGTAAGAAGAAAGAGGAGAAGACTCCTGAGGTATTGGCACTTGAAGCTCGCATCCGTGAGCTTGAGCTACAGAACCTGGCTCTGAATACTCTGATAGACGTAGCCGAACGTAACGGTAAATCTGGGGCCAAGCAGTAGAGGAACTTCACGGGCAGCACGGCCTGACTATCGTAGCTGCCTGTGATCTGCTTGGCCATAGCAGACAGGCCTTTTACAAGAAGAAGACAGACGAGGAGGAGCATTTGAGCCGTGAGATGCGTATGCTGGATGCCGTGCATGAAATCCGCGAGCAAGATCCCGGTATCGGAGGAATCAAGCTATGGCTGATGATTGGCAAGATGTTTAAAACTGGCTGGATGCCCGGTCGCGATTCCTTCCTTAGTATGCTGCACCGTCATAGATTGATGCAGAAGCCTCGCAGGAGCCGCTCCACAACCAACTCCAATCACCGGTTCCATAAATGGAAAAATCTCATCAAGGGTCTTACGCCGACAAGACCTAATCAACTGTGGGTAAGTGACATTACGTACATCGACCTCGTTGATGGATGCTGTTATCTGCACCTTGTTACGGATGCTTATTCGAAGAAGATTGTGGGATGGTGTCTGGCTGAGTCCTTGGCATCCGTATTCACACTCCAAGCGCTACGCATGGCCATAGAGCAGGCAGGAGGAGGTAATCTGTCAGGCCTAATCCACCATTCAGATCGTGGCATACAATATTGCTGCGATTTATATGTGGATGAACTTCAGAGGCATAATATACAGATTTCGATGACTGAGGACTACAAACCCACAGACAATGGTATTGCTGAGCGTGTAAACGAGACTATCAAGAATGAGAGTATCTACCGACAGGAAAGGCGCTTCGTCACGTATAAGGAGGCGCTGGAACAAATTAAACGCTTTATCGATTTCTACAATAACAAACGCCCCCACTATAGTATCGGATTGCAGACTCCAAACGCCGCCCATAGACAAACAGGTGAACAGAAAAAGATGTGGAAGAATAAATTTTATCGGAAAAGTGAACAGAGTTTACGAATTAATCCCTAACTTAGCGGACAGAAGACAGCTTTTGTCAACCTTTCCAGAAAAATGTCAACCCCATCAGGAACGATGTCAACGAAAACAGTAAAGTGTAAACCTATTCAGGAAAACCACTGACAACCATCTCAGGAAAAGAATAAAAAACTGTCAACCAAAATGGTTCTTCTGCAATTTAGTTGAAAAGGATGCCTTTCAGCAAACGTTCCAGTTATAGAATTTTTATTAAGTTCTCGCTATCAAAAGTCTACTGCTAGCCCTTAAAGAAGAGTAAAGTAACATGATATTGTATTTATAATTAATTAACTGATAATCAAGTATTTATAATACAAGGTATTAGGGTATTTCGTATAATTTTCGTACCTTTATATCGCCAAATATAAAGTATAAAATTATGCAGAAATACCCTAACGGCGACAAAGTTACAACAAAAAAATCAGAAAATAGCAAGGCATTTGGAGCAAATTTGCTCTGTGACGAAGGAATATCGCAGATTTACCAATCGTCTGATCTGATTGTCCATGAGGTGGATTATGAAGGCGATTCTTTCAAGATGTATGCGACATCCTCACTTGACCATGGCATCTGTCCTTATTGCGGACATCGCAGCCACAGTGTCCACAGCAGGTATGTCAGGACGATACAGGACCTGTCAATTCTCGGCCGGCGC
>CAJODY010000017.1 GCA_905233285.1 uncultured Bacteroidaceae bacterium | reverse complement strand
GCGACCATTTGCAGTTTGCATACGCTCACGGAATCCGTGCTTGTTGATTCTCTTTCTGTTGTGGGGTTGAAATGTTCTTTTCATAATTGTATGTATTTTGTATTATTCTTCGTTTTTGAATGCTTTCAGAAAACCTCTGTCAACGAAAGCGGGTGCAAAGTTAGGTCTTTTCTTTAAAATGGCAAAATAAATCAACTGAAAAATAAAAAATGAAATGCGAAAACGGAAAAAAGTGATAAATAATAAATGATGAATGCCAAATAATGCGTACCTTCGCACCCGATTTGAAAAAGAAGTGAATAAATAACATCAAACCTATTTTGAAAGTATGGCTATTTTAGCAGGTGACATTAAGAAGAACGTATGCCTTCGCCTTGACGATGGTAAAATCTACGTAGTTATTGATTTTCTACACGTAAAGCCGGGTAAGGGTAACACCGTGATGCGTACCAAACTCCGCAATGTTGAGGACGGACGAGTGCTCGAACGTACTTGGATTGTATCGGCTAAGTTGGACGATGTACAGGTTTCACACCAGCAGTTCCAATATCTTTATAAGGAAGGCGACGAACTTGTCTTCATGAATACTGAAACTTACGAACAGGTAAATATCTCGAAGGATGTAATCACTGGCGGCGACTTCCTGAAGGAGGGCGAGACAATGGTTATGGCTTCGATTGATGACTCTACAGGTACTATCCTGACAGCTGAGGCTCCTGTAAAGGTTGTGCTTCAGGTAACTTACACAGAACCAGGTATTAAGGGTGATACTGCTACAAACGCAACCAAGCCTGCTACTCTGGAGACAGGTGTTGAAATCCGTGTACCTCTGTTCATCAACGAAGGTGACCTCGTAGAGGTTGATACTCGCGACGGTTCGTACGTTACTCGTAAGTAATCCGGAATATTTTTAATCTGACTTATATGCGATGTGGTGTTTTTATGACATCACATCGTTTTTTTATATTAATAATGTAAAAAATGTCGGATTTGGGGCGACGTAATCCAATTTAATGTATTACCTTTGCCCCGTTATGCGTCTATATGAATTACAACTAAAACCAATTACAAACATGAAAAAAATCTTATTTACCTTATTGCTTACATGCCTTACAGGCATGAGTTATGCTCAGAGAATTACTGATAAACTGGATCGTGGACTCGTAGCTATTCCACAGGGTGACAAGACTGGTCAGGACAGTCGTTACGGAATAACCGGAACCGGTATTTTTGTAAGTTGGCGTATTTTGCCGACTGAATATTACGATACAAAGTACAATCTGTATCGCGGCAGTAATAAGAACAGTGTCGAACTATCAGGATGATGCAGGTACAAAAACTTCTGTATATAAGGTTGTGCCTGTTGTGAACGGAACGGAACGCACCGACCTGGCTGTGCAATGTACACCGTGGGATCATCAGTATTGGGAGATTCCCGTAATGCCTGTAAAGAATCGTAATGGAGCCACAGTGAGTGGTTATACGCTCAACGACTGTTCGGTAGCTGATGTCGATGGAGACGGAGAGATGGAATTTGTGGTGAAACGTCGCAATGATACGGGCAACCTTCGTTCTGCTTCGAATAATACTGACTTCAACTTGCACGAGTGTTACAAGATGGACGGTACGCGTCTGTGGTGGATAGATATGGGTCCGAATCTTATGTCTGGTCCCGACGAGCAGTTCGATCTCATTCTGTACGACTGGGATCAGGACGGTAAGGCAGAGGCCATCATGCGTGGTACTGACAACATGATTATACACACGAAAGATGGTGCTACCATTAAGATTGGCGATATGTCGGTAGGTCTTAGCGTTGATCGTCCCGAATATATGGGCGTGGGCAATGAGTATCTGCTCTATTTGAATGGTGAGACAGGTGAACCTTACGGATGGGACGGCTCAGAGAATTGGACACCGATGGCTTATCCTCTGCCGCAGTTTGAATCAAATGAAACCCAGGGCGATGCTAGCATCTGGGGTGACTTGGGTCACCGTATGGAGAAGCACTATTTCGGTGCTCCCTATCTTGATGGACGCAATCCGAGCATTTTCCTCGGACGTGGATGCTACACACGTCATAAGTTCTGTGCACTTAAAGTCAACAAAGATACTCATGAGTTGACAGAGGAATGGCGCTGGAACTGCTACGACGGTGGTTCACCATGGTTCGGTAACGGTTTCCACAACTTTGCTATTGCCGATGTAGATATGGACGGACGTGATGAAATCGTTTTCGGTTCGATGATGATTGACGATACAGGTTATGGTCTTTCTACTACAGGTTACGGTCACGGCGACGCACAGCATTGCGGCGACCTCGACCCATACCGTTGGGGATTGGAGCAGTTCGTATGTCTTGAAAGTGCTGCAGTTCCAGGTATAGCTTATACAAACGCTACGACTTCGGAATTACGTTATACAACCGGAGGTGGTGGTGACAACGGACGATGCATGGCTGGTAACTTCTACAATAGTTATCCAGGTGCTATCGGTATCTCTGGCGGTGCTATCAGCCTTGTGTCGGACAAAGCCATAACAGCCCTCACGGGTTTTAACGATGACCATGTGAACATGCGTGTCTATTGGGATGGTGACCTGCTAGATGAATTTATGGATTCTCCGGGTACGGAGAAGTCTCCGACGGTTTATAAGGCTCCAGGACAGACAGAAGTAGGAACCGGACGTTCATATCCGAACGACCGCTGTTGGATGGGACAGGGCAACCTTAACAACTCATCGAAGAATAACCCTTGTTTCCTGGGTGACATTCTCGGTGACTGGCGTGAAGAAATCGTTACTCGCAACGGTGACAAACTGATCATACAGATTTCTAGCTATCCTTCGCCTCACGGCATTACCACACTTTGGGCTGACCACGAATACCGCAACGCTATGACTTGGCAGTGCATGGGTTACAACCAGCCTCCTCACACCAGTTTCTTCCTCGGTGAGATGGAAGGTATCACAAAGGAACCTCCTGCAAATACTCTGGAAGGACGTACAGAGGTAGAGAACGGCAGCACTATTGGTACTACCGATGAACACCTGTTGATTTCCGGATATGAGAACAAGACTGTCAGCGTTACTGACGGAGCGGAGCCATATATTCTCACCGTTAATGCTCCGGCATGGTTGAAGGGTAGCGGTTCGAAGCAGGCTACATCAAGCACTCCGAAACGCCCTACGCAGACTGTTGAAACATTCACAACCACTCTGACAGGTGGTGCATTCAGTGGTTCGACTCGTGTCATCAAGCAAGGTGAGGGCGTTCTCGTACTGCCTAACGTAACAGAGAAATATACAGGTGAGACCAATGTATGGCAGGGTACACTTGTCTTTGATGGTACGATGGAATCCAGTCCGGTATGGTTGAACCGTCACACCACACTTATTTCCAATGGCGGAAACTTCAATGGTGGTCTGAAAGCCGATTACAATGCAACAATCTATCCGGGCGGCAAGGATAATGTGGGCAGCATCACAGCTTCAACACTTACCCTTGGCTTTGGTTCGCGTATTGTTTTCGACGGTGCTGATGGCCAGTTCGACAAGGTTAATGCTACATCACTCAGCATAGAGGCTAAGTCTGATGATGTGTGGTCTTCCTTTGGTCCGCGTTACAAGACTCCTGTAATTCAGATTAAATATAGCGGCACTCTGGAAGAAGGTTCATATGAATTAGGTACTATTGGTTCCGTTACAGGCAACATATCCGACCTGCTGATTGAGGGTCTTGGGAGCAGTCTCAAGACATCTCTGAGCTATGAGGATAGTAAGCTTCTGCTCGTAGTTGAGGGTATGCGCCCGGCAGGAGAGGTAATTTGGAATGGTACGTCTGACAATAACATTTGGCAGCAAGGTGTAGGCGAGAACTTCCTGTATGAGGGAGAACCGAGCGTAATGGCAAATGGCGACGACGTAATATTCAATGATGATGCAGCTTCGACGAGTGTAGCAATAAAGGGTGCTGTACATACCAACTCGGTTACTTTCAACAACGAGACCAAGAGTTAT
This sequence comes from uncultured Bacteroidaceae bacterium, assembly GCA_905233285.1. Classification (GTDB taxonomy): domain Bacteria; phylum Bacteroidota; class Bacteroidia; order Bacteroidales; family Bacteroidaceae; genus Minthosoma. Next base: position 25,754 of record CAJODY010000017.1, on the reverse strand, counting down.
ACCCTTTCGGGCGACAGTATCGTTGGTAAGACACTCACTATAAACGGTGCCGGAGGTGTTACCTTTAATAACTGGAACCGTGTAGCTTCAACCGAAATCAACGCTGGAAAAGTGACAGTTGCGATGCTTGCTAACTCTAGCGGTCAGACTTGGGGTTCGTTAGGAAAGACTTCTTCGTCTATCTCAATTAACGATGGTGCCACTCTTGTCACCAACGGCGTTATAATCTCAGACCAGTCGATGAAGGTAAGTGGTGAAGTAAGTATAGAAGTTCCTTCAGGAAAGAGTGTTATTTTCAATAAGGGAATCAAAGGTAGCGGAGCCATTCTGAATAAGACTGGAGCAGGTTCTATGGAAATGGGAACTCAGACAAATACGTTTGCTAAACTGGTTATAAAGAACGGTAAAGTAACATCCAACTATTCTTCTTCGAATGTTGAGACCTTGCCCGCAACCGTTGAGTTCTATAACGGTATATTGTGGGGTGCTAACAATGAGAATACTTCAGTAACCAACACTACGAACTTCATTGTTCCTGCCAGCAGAACAGGTTCATTCTACTCTTCATTCCGTGGCACTTACACAGGTAAACTTACGGGTGCGGGTACATTCAATGTCTATACAGGTGGTGTACGTGCATACTTCAATGGTGACTGGAGTGAGTTCGAGGGAACAATCAATATAGGCAAGGAAAATCGTCAGAACAAGAAGCAGTACGATCCGGAATTCCTGTTGGGCAACTCTAAGGGTATGCCGCTTGCTGTGGTCAACGTAAATGAGAATGCCCGTCTGCAGAATCAGGGTAATAATATCAACGTAAAGAAGTTTGGTGGTAAGGGTGCACTCGTAGGTAGCGGACAGTGGATTGTAAACTGCGACGAGAACTTCACGCTTACTACAGAAGTTGGTATCACTTCTGAACGTACAGACGATTATGGCAATACGATAGCCGTAAGTGCTTCGCCGCTGACAAAGAATGGTACGGGTAGAATGACCATTACGGCAGGTAGGCTAAACGGTGTATTAACTGTAAACGAAGGTATGGTTGCTTTCAACGAGAAGACCCTGAGCACACTTGTCAATGGTAAATATCAGACATACGTTAAGAATAGTGGACGTCTCGTAGGTCAGGGTTACTTCAACGCTCTTACGATTCAGAATGGTGGTGAAATCAAACCTTGCGGTTCTACTATACTCGAAACCACACAGGGTACAATCAAGTGTGCCAACACCCTTAATATAAATGAAGGCGCTACAGCTACTTTCATCATCAGGTCTGCTACACAAAACTCGGCATTTGAAACTAAGAACCTGACATTCAATGGTACGCTGAAGATAGAATTGGGAAGTTCATTGACACCTGCAGCAGGTCAGCAATGGACTCTGTGGACTGTCAGCAACAACTTGCAGGGTACTATTTCTAAGTACGAGTTGCCGGAACTTCCTGAAGGATTGGGTTGGGACATCAGCGGACTCAAGGAGAAGACTGGTGTAATCAGCATCACAGATGACCCGGCAGTAGGCTTCAAACTCCCGACTGCAGATCTTGACCCATACAATGTCTATGACTTGCAAGGACGTTTCGTTCTTCGTACGACGACACCTAACTCTATCGAGGGACTTCCGTCAGGTATCTATATCCGCGCTGGTAAGAAGTTCAGAGTAAAATAAAAAAGAGAAACAATAGATGAATATCAAAGCGTATTTTTGCGGCAAGACCGGAGCTTGGTTCTGGGGTAATATCGTCATGATGATTGTTGTGGCTATTGGTGCTGTATTTGCTGTGTTCAGTCTTCTCGGCGAATTTACCCATAACGGCGAGAAGATTGAGGTGCCCCGTGTTGTGGGCAGTTCGATGGAAATAGCAGAGCGTACACTCGAGAATGCGCGGTTGCGTTATGCCGTAGCCGACTCCATGTACAACCCCAAGATACCTGGCGGAGCGGTCATAGAGCAGACACCTCGTGCAGGCAGCTTAGTGAAGAGCGGACGTATCATATACCTTACTGTCAACATGATGGGCGAACCTATGGTTAAGTTTCCCGATATCGTTGGCAACAGTTCGCTACGCGAGGCCGAGGCTCAGCTCCGTGTACTTGGGTTCAGCCTTACACCGCCTGAACGGGTCGATGGTCAGCCTCGCGACTTCGTGGTCGGGGTGCGTCAGGGACTGCGCAATCTCAATGCTGGTGAGATGGTGTCACGCGAGCGGGCATTGACGATTCGTGTCGGTGCCGGTGAGGTTGATTCAACTGCTGTCGAAGAACTCTATGACGTAGAAACAGACGTAGATGCTAGCCTCGACTTTTGACGACATAATTGCTGAGGAAGGATTCATCGGGCAGGCAGGAGAGTCTGCAGGTGAATTCATCGATGATTCCGAATTGGACGAACAGTCCGAACTCTACGAGCATCACCGGTTTGTATGTGACAAGGGACAGCCCCTGCTCCGAGTAGATAAATACCTGTTCATGGTTATGGCAAATACCAGCCGCAACCGTGTGCAGAAAGCAGCCGACGCAGGATTCATTCATGTCAACGGGAAACCCGTAAAGCGCTCCTATCGCGTCAAACCCGCAGATGTCGTTCAGGTCATGCTCGACCGTCCCCATTACGACAACAAGATACTCCCCGAGGAGATTCCACTCGACATCGTTTATGAGGACGATGACCTTCTGGTCATCAATAAGCCGGCAGGACTGGTAGTCCACCCGGGATTCGGCAACTGGCGCGGCACTCTTCTCAATGCCCTTGCTTGGCATTTCCGCGATACTCCGCAATTCGACGTGAACAACCCCGAGATTGGACTCGTCCACCGCATCGACAAGGACACCAGCGGACTGCTAGTCGTAGCCAAGACAGCCGATGCCAAGACCCATCTCGGTCTGCAGTTCTTTAACAAGACCACCCAACGCGAATATAATGCCCTCGTGTGGGGAAACTTTCAGGAAGACAGCGGCACCGTTGTGGGAAATATCGGACGTGACATCCGTGACCGCCTCCGTATGGCAGTCTATCCTCCCGATAGCGACATAGGCAAGCATGCCGTCACACATTATTATATATTAGAGCGTTTCGGCTATACGACTTTTGTCAAATGTGTGCTTGAGACGGGTCGCACTCATCAGATACGTGCACACATGTGTCACATAGGTCATCCGCTCTTTGCCGATGCCCGTTACGGGGGCGACCAGGTGCTCAAGGGACAGCGCACAGCCAAATACAGCCAGTTCATCGACAACTGCTTCAAGCTTTGTCCGCGTCAGGTGCTCCATGCCAAGACCCTCGGGTTTCAGCATCCCCGCACAGGCAAGCAGATGATGTTCGATTCCGAACTGCCACAAGATATTACAGAACTACTAAATAAATGGCGTAATTACGCTACAGAATCATGAAGAAAATCATTGCAGTAATTGCAGGAGGTGACTCCTCCGAACACGATGTGTCGATGCGCTCAGCAGCAGGTATCAGTTCGTGGCTCGACCGCGACAAGTTTGATGTATATGTGATTGAAACCCGTGGTACCGACTGGCAGGCACATCTCACGAACGGAACGACCTCCAAAGTCTTTCTCCACAACTTCTCGTTCAAGGACGAATGGGGTAGGGACATACACCCCGACTACGCATATATCACCATTCACGGTACCCCAGGTGAAAACGGTATCCTTCAGGGTTACTTCGATCTGCTCCGCGTGCCTTACTCTACCTGTTCGCTACTTGTCGAGGCACTCACCTTCGATAAGTTCACTCTCAACCAGTACCTCAAAGGTTTCGGGGTACGTGTGGCTGAGAATGTTCTTCTGCGTTCGGGTATGGAGGTTGATGCTGCTGCCATCGTTGAGAAAGTGGGACTCCCGTGTTTCATCAAGCCCAATGCCGGAGGCAGCAGTTTTGGTGTGACCAAGTGTAAGTCAGAGGCAGACGTAGCTGATGCAGTAGCCAAAGCCCGTGAGGAGAGTGCCGACGTACTCATCGAGAGCATGCTCACAGGTATGGAAATCAGCAACGGAGTATATCGCACCAGCAAGGGTATGAACGTTCTGCCCATCACCGAGGTCGTACCCAAGACCGAATTCTTCGACTACGATGCCAAATATAATGGCATGGTCGAGGAGATCACTCCGGCACGTCTTTCCGACGACACTACGGCTCGCATCAAGAAACTCACAGCAGCCATTTACGACATACTTGGTGCCAGCGGCATCATCCGTGTCGATTACATCATATCCAAGAACGACAAGGGCGATGACGTCATCAACCTGCTCGAAATCAATACCACCCCGGGTATGACCCCCACCAGTTTTATCCCTCAGCAGGTACGTGCTGCCGGACTCGAAATGCGCGACGTGCTTTCTGAGATAATCGAGGACAAACTATGCAATTAAGCGACTTTGACGATATCCGTCCTTTTGCCGAGGGCGAAATGAAGCAGGCATTCGACTCCATGCTTGCCGACCGTAAGTTCAGCCACATCCTCAAAGGTATGGTTCCTTGGATGCCAGTCGGACTGCGCAATTCCCTTCTTCGTCTCCTCTTCGTAGGCATCAAGACTCCGCAAGACTTCCAGCTTCGTTACATGAAGCAGCTCGTGCGCTATTGTCTTCATAAGTGTGCCACAGGCTGGAGCTACGACTTCGACAAGAGCCTTCGTCGCGACGGTTCCTACACCTTCATGTCCAACCACCGCGACATAGTGCTCGACTCCGCTATCCTCGACTACATGCTCGTCCTCGACGGCTTTGCCAAGACTGTGGAGATAGCCATCGGCAACAACCTCCTCATCTATCCTTGGATAAAGACCCTCGTGCGCATGAACAAAGCCTTTGTGGTAAATCGCGGGCTCACCCCCAAGGAGACCCTTCGCAGTTCTATCCACATGAGTCAGTACATGCACTTTGCTATCAACGAGAAACACGAGAACATCTGGATTGCTCAGCGGGAAGGGCGTGCCAAGGACTCTGACGACCGCACCCAGGAGAGTGTCCTCAAGATGCTTTGTCTCGGCGGCCCAGCCGAGGGCAAGAGCACAGCCGACATCATCCGTAACATCAAGGACATGAACATCGTTCCGCTCACCATCTCTATCGAGTACGACCCCTGCGACTATCTCAAGGCACAGGAGTTCCAGCAGAAGCGCGACATACCTGGATGGAAGAAGAGCAAGCAGGACGACCTCGACAACATGAAGATTGGAATATGGGGAAAGAAAGGGCACGTCCACTACGAGGCTGCCCCCTGCATCAACGACTGGCTCGACTCGCTTGATGCTTCCGCTATCGACCGTGCCGACATCTATCGCATCGTTGCCGAACATATCGACCACGAGATTCATTCCCGTTATCGCATCTACGAGTCAAACCGTGCAGCCCTTGCCGAACTCGAAGGTTCTCCCATCTCAGCGCCTAAGTTCGAGGCCTACCTGCAGGACAAACTCTCGCAGATTCGTGTCGAAAACCCGGACGTTCCTTTCCTTCGCGAACGCATCCTGACCATGTATGCCAACCCGTTACGCAACTATAATGCAGCCCATAAATAAAAAAAGTCTGTTTTTCGTTTTCGTTTTGGTTTTCGTCCTCGTCAGTTGCAACGATGACGACAAGGGAGACCCTGTACCCAATCTCTACACGGAGCTGTGCGACCTCTATGTCAATGCCAGTCGTGTGGTATCCGTAGCTACCCTTGACGACGGAACGAAACTCGACTTTACTGCTCAGAACATCAGGGCTAACGTGGCCGACACTACTCTCCGCAGCGTTATAATGTACACTCCTGCTAACGGTAAGCCCCGCATGTACGACTATACCCTTGCCGTTTGCGGTCAGGCTCTTCCACCTTCATCTTTCTTGTCATACCCCACCGACCCCGTCCAACTCATCAGCATCTGGCGTTCCAACCGCTACATCAACATGTCTCTTGGCGAGATGACTACAGGTAAGGCTACCCATCGCTACGGATTCTGCATCACAGGCTTGGTGAGCAAGACCCTCCAAGTATCCCTCCTTCATAAACAACCGGCTAGCGACTCTCCATCCTATACCAACAAACGCTACGCCTCTCTCCTCCTCCATACCGACCACGCCACCGGTTACGACTCCATTGCCCTGACCATTCCAACCTTTGATGGCGCTCGCACCTATACGTTCAAGGGGGAGTAAAGTTTATCTACTTCGTTAGGACTTTTTCAGTCTTTCCGTTGGCATACTTCACAATATACATACCCTTCTGAGGAATTGCTATTTCTCGTCCGCTTATGTCGTAGTATGCCTTGACTTCACTTTTATTATCTGATGTAAAGCTCGTCTGATTGATATCGGAAATGATTTCTTCACTTTCCACTATTGCAGCAAACTGCGTCCAACCTGGTATTGCTTCATACTTTGCCTTTGTACCTGTTGGTACATATAGTGTAGCGGAGGATGGGTAATATTCGTATTGCTGAGTATCGCTGTTCCAACTATATTGGATGAAGGTATTGTTGCTAATGGTAATTGGATTAGTGGCTCTTGATTCCACTCTTTCCAGACAGTCGTTCCAGTTGATTACATACAAACCTATTTCTTTCAATGTGCTGGGCAAGGTTAATTTTGTTAGGTTGTACATATATTCGAATGCATTGCTACCGATGGTTTCAACTCCCTCAGGTATTATAAGGGTTTTTACATTTCTGCAATATCGAAATGCATTATTACCAATAGATCTTAATGTTTTCGGCAGTATGAGTTCGGAAATCCCAATATTGTAAAAAGCGTTATTCCCGATTGTTTCCAATCCTTCTGGTAGTGAAAGGTATTTTATGTTTCTGTAGTAATAATAAAATGCATCGTTACTTACACCTGTCACTCTGTATGTCCGCCCCCCTATAACAACTGTTGCAGGAATAGTTACAGAAGTTAGTTCTTTGTAGCTGTCGTCATTTATTACTGTTGCTATCGAACCTCCTGTAGCATATTTGTATCTGAGTCCTGCGACCATGGCCTCCTTCAGCTCTCCTTCTTCGATAGCAGCAAACTGTGTCCATCCTGATATTGCTTCATATTTAGCCTTCGTTCCGATTGGTACATATAGTGTTGCAGGAGACGGTGTGATGTCGTATTGTTGAGTATAACTGTTCCAACTATATTGGATGAATGTATTGTTGCTAATGGTAATTGGATTAGTGGCTTTTGATTCTACAGCCTCCAGACGGCTATTCCCATTGATTATATATTCGCCTATTTCCTTCAATGTGCTTGGTAATGTAAGTGTTGTCAAGCTACCCATGTATTCAAACGCATAACTGCCAATGGTCTCAACTCCTTCAGGTATTATCAGTGTCTTTACGTTGTAGAAATTATAAAAAGCTTCTTCATCTATGCCAACAACTTGGCAATCTATCCCACTTGCTGTCACTTTGGATAGAATTGTTATTGCAGATATACTATTATCTGCATTCTTATTCTTTATAATTGTTGCACGTTTGTAATCTGGAGTACATAAATAGGTTACTCCGTCGATAAAAATTTGTTCAGTTGATACAATTTTTACAGATGTTATCTTTAAAGCCTCTTCATCACTACCTGCTGTGATTTTGATATTGAACATGCCGGCTTCTTCGGGGGTGAACGATAGCAATTCATCAGAACTTGCCCCTGGGTCTGTATAGCATTTTGTAGATGCTACGTTTGTCCATGATGACGAGCCTTGTTTCTGTAGCCATAGACTAATATATAGTCTGTCCGTTTCGCCAGTATTGGTGATATTTACAGAGACATTCATTTCTTTACCGACTTCTGGTTGTTTCGGTAAACTGATTCTGTTGACCGCAAACGACATATTGTCAGCATTGGGTAACTTTACGGTCATAGAGGTGGCTGTTACTTCAGCTAACAAAGTAGATGAAGATTGCAAACAACGTTTCCATTCTGTTTCACCTGCAAAGCGGTAAACTTGGTTTAACTGATACGCCCCCTCTGCCATGTTTGCACCAAAGGAAACGGTATTGTTATTGTAGTATGATGACCATGTATATTGTTCAATTGAGATGTTTTTGTTGCTTAGTGTTTGAATTAATGTTTCATCCTTATATAAAGCCCATCCTACCTCAGCATCGATTGTAGATTCTGGTTGTAAAGTATATGATGCATGTATGTAACCATTTAACTCGACATCCGGAAAATTACTGCTGGAGGACTGCCGATTGTACGTTTTGGTAAATATTGTTGGATTAGTAGTACAGTACATTGAAGGTCTCATAACTTCACCCGGTTGAGCTGGTTGTAAACCTATAATAGCATCCTGATTATACTGGTAACTCCTTTGGGAATCATTATAGGGGTCGGCAAGTGAAATAATGTAGTAGGAATCTGGGCTCCCTCCCCATCCCCAGTTGATATGAAAGAGTCCATTACCATCATAGCCGTCTATTATGAATTCGTGACCACCATTTTGTGATTTACCACTATACAATACGGGGCATAATTCTGACAATTCATTATATATAATCGATTCCCACGAACTTGTAGAGTAGTAGTCGCGATATATAGTGCTGCTGTTCGGACTATACTGAAAGATTGAAGCCATAACAGCGGGAGAAACATTCGCACCAGATGACTGGGGTGTGTATTGCATTTGAACTGCCTGTCCGCAATATCGCATCAGTTTGGCTACGGCATTGGCAGATGCACCAGTTTCTCCCCATGTATAAGTATTGCTCATTGTGTTCCAGTCGAATGTTGTGGCAGGGAGACCTTTGATTGTATGACCTTTATATTCGTAACTGTCGATAGCAGGACATGTCTCGGGCCACTGCCAGTAATACATAACCTGTGCCATAGCCGTAGCCACACATCCTGTTATACAACGATTGTTGGCATTGTAGCCAGATTCGTAGTAATCAACATAATTGCCGTCAGGACACATGTAATTGTAAGGCTCCCTTTGGTTCCATTTTGACTGAATAAGTGGAGTAATGGGGGCAGCCTTTGACATATCGGTTGTTTTGATGGCTGGAGTAAGAGTCGTACCCAAGGCTTCTATCTGCTGAACGTAGCTTTCGAGCCACCATCTCATATTGTCTGGAATCTGATTGACATCGAGGTTTCCATGTTCGCCATAAGCAAGGATGGGAGTAGTGCGGTCGTCACCCGAAACTATGACAAAGCCGTCGTCTCCTTCGGCATTGAAAACGTAGAAAGCGTTGTTCTTCTTGAATGCCTTTGCCTGAGCAGAAGGTATCGTTGGTCCTTCTGTAAAATGTTTGTTGGGCATGAACTGTTGTGCTTTCAGCAAAGCCGCGTTACGGCTTACACCTTCGGCCATAATGGCAACTGATGCCAGAAGACTAATCAGGAAAAAGAGTGAGCGTTTCATATATGGTAAGATTCTTTGCTGCAAAAATACACATATTTTATTTATATGTCAAAATAAACGCCTGAAAAAGTTGGATTTACGCAGGGGAACTATGCCCGGTTCCCTGCAAACAGATTTTCGCTCCGCTGTAAATTGTTCGGCATGTCTAAGGCGCAAAAGAAAATCGCGAGGGGATTAATAAAAATCCCGTCGCGATTAATAAAAATCCCCTAGGGATTATTTTTATTCCCCTAGGGATTTTTTCTTGTCGCTGGGACGCGAAAAGGAAGTTCCTTGGGAGCGGAAGCAGAGTCCCTTGGAAGTAAAAAGAATTTTCCTTTGATGTGGAAAGGTTGTTGCTGAAATGCTAAAGGGGAGCCCCTTAGCATTTCATTTTCTTTTCGTCGCGTTCGCGGATTTCGACGTGGCGGATTTTGCCTGAATGGGTTTTGGGCAGCTCATCTACGAACTCGATGACACGAGGATATTTGTAGGGGGCTGTGGTGTTCTTCACATGGTCCTGAAGTTCCTTTATCAGGGCTTCGCCGGCCTTGTCTTTCCATTCCTTGCCAAGGACGATGGTGGCTTTGATGATTTGTCCACGAATTTCGTCGGGTACGCCTGTGATGGCGCATTCGACTACGGCCGGGTGGGTCATCAGGGCACTCTCAACCTCGAAGGGGCCGATTTTGTAGCCTGAACTCTTGATGACGTCGTCGGCACGACCTACGTACCAGTAGTAGCCGTCTTCGTCGAAGTATGCCACGTCGCCTGTGAAGTAGAGGTCGTCGTGCCAAGCCTGGTTGGTAAGCTCGATGTCCTTGTAGTATTCGACGAAGAGTCCGACGGGACGTCCTTTCTTCGTGCAGATGGCTATCTGTCCGTGTTCGCCCGGTGTGGTCACCATGGTGCCGTCTTTCTTTACGAGACGCACGTCGTATTGTGGCATCGGGACTCCCATGGCTCCGGGTTTTACGGCTGTCCAGGGCAGGGTGGCTATCATACAGGTTGTTTCGGTCTGTCCGTAGCCTTCCTTGATGTGGAGTCCGGTAAGCTGGAAGAATTTGTCATATACGGCTGCGTTGAGTGCCTCGCCGGCTGTGTTGGCATGACGGAGGGATGAGAGGTCGAATTTGGTGAGGTCCTCACGAATCATGAAGCGGTAGATGGTTGGAGGAGCACAGAAGCTGGTGATGTGGTACTGCTCTATCTTGTGCAGTATGTCGGCTGGTGTGAATTTTTCGTGGTCGTAGGTGAATACTGTGGAACCTACAATCCATTGTCCGTAGAGTTTGCCCCATGCGGCTTTGCCCCATCCGGAGTCGGAGACGGTAAGGTGGAGCGAGTCGGGTCTGAGGTCGTGCCAGTAGGCTGCAGTGCCGATATGTCCGAGGGCGTAGGTCTGGTCGTGGAGCACCATCTTTGGCTGTCCGCTTGTGCCGCTTGTGAAGTACATGAGCAGCGGGTCGGATGTGCGCTTCTTGTATCGTATGGTGCGTTTGAAGGGCTCTGCCTTTTCCATTCCTGCGTTGAAGTCTTCCCAACCTTCGGGCACTACGGGGCCGATGCTGATGCGGTTGACGAATGCCGGCCAGTCGTGCTGTGCGTCGTTGACGTGTTTCAGTATTTCTTTGTCGCCACAACAGATGATGTTCTTGATGTCGGCACATTTCACGCGGTAGATGATATCCTTCTTTGTGAGGAGGTAGGTGGCCGGAATAGGTACGGCACCTATCTTGTGGAGTGCGAGCATGGTAATCCAGAATTGCCAGCGGCGTTTCAGGATGAGCATTACCATGCTACCTTTGGTGATGCCGAGAGAGGAGAAGAAACCGGCAGCTTTGTCGGACATCGACTTGAGGTCGGCGAAGGTGAATCGACGTTCCTCGCCCTGGTCGTTGGTCCATATCATAGCTGTGCGCTCGGGCGCTTCCTTTGCCCATGCGTCCATGACGTCGTAGGCGAAGTTGAAGTCCTCGGGCACTATGATGCTGAAGTTCTTTAGGAAGTCTTCGTATGACTCGAAGGTCGTCTGTTTCAGGAATCTCTCTAGCATAGTCGGATATGTTCTTTTTGTAGCTTGTTTTGTCGTAATTGTACGCAACGCGAAATTGCACACTTTCACTCATTCATAATAAAAATGTTGTCAAAAGTAGTGACATTTTCCCAATAGGAACAAATAAAAACGCTTTATTTTTAGTGTTTTACACATAATTTTTCTGAATGTGCAATAATCGGGCAAAAAAAATGCACACCCTAAAAAAGGGTGCGCAATGATGTTATAAACGATAAACTGTAAACCGTAAACTATTTCAGTCCTGCTTTCAGGCTTCGGATTACTGCCGAGTTGAATCCTGAGTGGTCGAGTTCGTTGAGTCCCTTGATGGTTACTCCGCCCGGGGTGGTCACTTTGTCGATGGCCTCTTCGGGGTGCCATCCTGTGGCTTTCAGCAGGGAAACGGCTCCTTGCATGGTCTGCAGGGCAATCTGCTTTGCCTGGGCCGGATAGAATCCCATCTCGCATCCGCCTTCCATCTGGGCACGTATGTAGCGCATGACGTAAGCTATGCCGCAGCTTGCCATCATCATTCCCGGACCTACGAGGCGTTCTTCCACTACGAGTGTGTCGCCCACGAGAGCATATAGCTCTTCGAGTGTCTTCACGCTCTCGTCCGTAGTGTCCTTGCCCTTGGCGATAAAGCTCATGCTTGCTCCGAATTCGGCTGCGATGTTAGGGATGACGTAGAAGAACTGTCCGCTCTGAGCGAGTTGTTCCTCGAGCATGCCTGTGGTGAAATTGGCTGCATCGCTTACAATAATCTGCTTCTTGAGGTCGAGAACCGGACGTACCTCGTCGAGCACCAGCTTCATGAGCCAAGGCTTCACGACGAGTACGACGACGTCGGCACCCTTCACGGCTGCGATGTTGTCGGTAGTAGTGTTGATACTCGGGTATTCAGTTTTGAACTGGTTGAGCAGCTTTTCGTTCTTGTCGGCAATGGTGATGCTTGCCACCTTGCCCGACTTTGCCCAGCCTTTGATAAGTGCGCCGCCCATATTGCCGGCACCGATAACTGTCAGTTTCATAATTTCGTGCTGTTTTTGATATTTGGCTGCGAAGTTACGGGTATAAACTCAAAAAAACAATTTTTTGACGTTTTATGCGTTTCTAATACTTAGAAGATGTTACCTTTGCACGGAAATGAAGTTTACACATTATAAAATATATGTTCTTTGCATGGTGCTGGTTATGTCCGTTTTCAGTCAGAATACGGCATCGGCACAGACCCGCAAGGTGATGAACCGTCCCTACATTGACCAGCGACGTTTCCACTATGGTTTCCTTGCCGGACTGAACCTGCAGGATATAGAGTTGCAGCAGAACGGATACAAGGACGCCTCGGGCAACCAGTGGTTTGCTGAGGCTCCGAACTATGAACCCGGTTTCTCGGTCGGAATACTCGGCGAATTCTATCTGACGAAGCATCTGGCGCTGCGATTGATACCCACGATGCATTTCGGAACTAAGAATATGACGTATCGCAATGCGAAGAACAACGAACGGCAATATCAGTCTATAAAATCGACATATATATCGCTTCCGATTGACATAAAATTCTCAGCCGAACGATTCAACAACTACCGCCCTTATGCTATGGTGGGTGTGAATCCTATGCTCGACCTTACCGTCAAGCGTCAGCAACAGCTGCTTCTGAAGAAGTTCGACTGCTACCTTGAAGCAGGTTTCGGATGCGACTTCTATTGGCCTTGGTTCAAGTTTATTCCTGAGATAAAGTTCTGCTACGGACTGTTCAATATAATAGACAAAAACCGTGACGACATGACCGACGCCTCTCAGTTGATATTCACAGAGTCGGTCGATAAAGGGCGGAGCAAGATGATTGTGTTTACCCTATATTTCGAGTGATTGCAAATGAAATACAGCATTATCATACCCGTATATAATCGCCCGGATGAGGCTGACGAACTGCTCGGGAGTCTGTGCCGACAGACTTTGAGCGGTTTTGAGGTTGTTGTAGTTGAAGACGGTTCAAGTGTGCCCTGCAAGGATGTGGTTGACAGATATTCCAGTCGTCTGGATGTGAAATATCTGGAGCAGGAGAACGGTGGTCCTGGTCCTGCCCGTAACTATGGTGTGGCACATGCCAAGGGCGACTACGTAATCATTCTCGACAGCGACTGCGTGCTGCCCGAAGGTTATCTTGCTGCCATCGACGCAGAACTAGGAAAGAATCCGTGCGATGCCTTTGGTGGTCCTGACGCAGCCAACGAATCGTTTACTTCCATCCAGAAAGCTATCAACTACTCGATGACTTCGTTCTTCACTACGGGTGGCATCCGTGGTGGAAAGAAGAAAATGGATAAGTTCTTCCCACGTTCGTTCAATATGGGCATACGTCGTGCTGTTTACGATGAATTGGGTGGTTTTTCGAAGATGCGTTTCGGCGAAGACATCGATTTCAGCTATCGTATAGTGGAGGCTGGATACACAAGCCGTTTGTTTCCCGAGGCATGGGTATGGCACAAACGCCGTACCGACTTCGACAAGTTCTTCAAGCAGGTATTCAACTCTGGTATAGCACGTATAAACCTGGAGAAACGTCATCCGGGTACAATGAAACTAGTACATATGCTCCCGATGGTGTTCACCGTCGGAGTTCTCGGACTGATTGTGTGTGCCCTCCTGTTACGTTTCCTCATCCCCGACGAGGGGTGGTTCATGATACCGCTCATACCTATCATGCTGTTCATACTGCTCATATTCTGCGATTCCACCATACGGACACGCAGTCTAGTGATAGGTTACTACGCCGTCATCGCCTCCTTCCTTCAACTCATGGGCTACGGCTTTGGATTCCTGAAGGCATGGTGGTTACGTTGTGTGCTGGGAAAAGATGAATTCACCGCATTTGAAAAGAATTTCTATGACTGACGATAGGACAGACAATGGCAATATGGTGATGGAGGCACGTCGCCGCCACATCAAGATAAAGGATATGTCGGCAGAGGACCGTCCTCGCGAGAAGTTGCTCGAGAAAGGTGCCGCTGCTCTGACCGTGTCCGAGCTACTGGCTGTCATCATCGGAGGAGGAACGGCTACACAGACTGCTGTCGAGCTGATGCGCAATATAATGTCCGACTGCGAAGACAGCCTGGTGAACCTCAGTCGTATGACCATAGGAGACCTGATGCAATATAAGGGCATAGGCGAAGCTCGTGCCCTAAGCATAGTGGCAGCAGCTGAGATAGGACGCCGACGCCTGGATGAGAGGGTGTCCGACAAGCAGACGTTCACCAGCAGTAAGGTAATCTACGACTACATGCAGTCGAAGATACAAGACCTAGACCACGAACAGAGTTGGGCTTTGCTGCTGAATAACAGTATGCGTCTGATACGTTGCGTCAATCTGAGCAGGGGAGGAATTAGTGAGACAGCTGTAGATGCCCGACAGATAATGAAACATGCCTTGCTTGCCGGTGCCACATGTTTCATATTGGTCCACAATCATCCTAGTGGCTCCGTACGTCCCAGCAATATTGACAACGAACTCACGCAACGGGTGAAGCGGGCAGGTGACACAATGAATATCCGAATGGTTGATCACGTCATCCTTACTGATGGCGATTATTATAGTTACGCTGAAAATGGAAAAATCTGAAATAACGAAAGCGAGTATTGAAGACAGTACGGTTGAGATGCTGAAGAGTGTATTCGACCCTGAGATTCCTGTGAACGTATATGATCTTGGCATGATATACAAGATTGATGTCGTTGACACAGCCGAACCAGAGGGTGAAAACGTCTTCGACATAAACATCGACATGACGTTTACGGCTCCGAACTGCCCTGCTGCCGACTTCATCATCGAGGATATAAATCAGAAACTCGGTTCTATACATGGAGTGAAAAATGTAAACGTTGAAGTGGTATTCGAACCTGAATGGACAAAAGATATGATGACAGAAGAAGCAAAACTCGACCTTGGATTTATGTAGCCTATGAAGAATATCTACTTTCTCTCCGATGCCCATCTCGGTTCGCTTGCCCTGAAGCACAGCCGCACCCAGGAACGCCGCCTTGTCAATTTTCTCGACCAGGTAAAGAAAAAGGCCGAAGCTATCTACATGCTTGGCGATATGTTCGACTTCTGGTTCGAATACAAGTCTGTAGTTCCCCGAGGTTACACCCGTTTCCTTGGAAAACTCTCCGAACTGACCGACAACGGAGTCGAAGTACACTATTTCACGGGTAATCACGATATGTGGCTGCTTGACTACCTCAGCACCGAATGCGGAGTCATCATCCATCGCCACCCTGAAACCATCGAACTCAACGGCAAGATTTTCTATCTTGCTCATGGCGACGGACTCGACTATCGTGATAGAAACTGGAAGACGCGCCTGCTCTTTGCTTTCTTCCATAGCGAATCTATGCGCAAGCTCGCCACACTGTGGCACCCCGACCTTTTTGTGCCGTTCGGACGTAACTGGGCCAAGCATTCGCGTATGAAACGAATAAAGTCTGACGTTCCTCAATTTGAGGGTGACGTGAAGAATCCCGTTGGCTACGAGAGCTTCGACTTTGAAGAGACACCCTACATGGGTGAGGACAAGGAGGGGCTTGTACTATATGCAAAAGATTATTTGCAGTCTCATCCCGCTATTAACTATTTCCTTTTCGGTCATCGTCACATCGACCTCGACCTCCTTCTCAGCCACGACTGCCGACTCGTCATACTGGGCGAATGGATGTCGCTATTTACCTATGCCGAGTGGGACGGCGAACATCTTTTAGTTGAGAACTATGTAGAGGGTGAAACCAAATTGTAGGATATACGAACCAAAATACACAATGAAAAACATAAAAGATAATATACGATTGTTCTTTTTGTTTGCCTGCATGGTGTTTGTAAGTGCAAACGTTAGCGCCCAGCAGTTTACCATTACGTCTGTATCGTCATCCGAACGTCTTCCCGTTTCGGGCGTAAACTGTCTGATGCAAGACGATGAAGGTTATATGTGGTATGGCACTAACGATGCCGGACTCTGTCGTGACGACGGTTATCAGGTCGTGTCGTTTGGCTATAATGCGGCTCCCGACATCATGCACAACTCCGACGTACTCTGCATCCTCGATGGTGGTGATCAGCGTATATGGTTCGGAACTCGCGAAGGTCTTTATATTCTCGACAAACGTACATACACTATAAGTAAGACAATCGACGAAGTTGACCACTTGCGTATTGTCCGGCTGGCAAAGGCTTCCGACAACTCTATATGGGTTATAGCCAGCGCCCGTATTGCCCATCTGTCGCAGTCTGGCGAACTGCTCGGCTTATACGACTCCATGCACAACGGTTCTGCACGCACCACTAACGATATCTTTGTCGATAAGGATGATAACGTGTGGGTGGCTCAATGGAAAGGAGACTTGCTTCTGAAGAAAGCCGGCGAAGAAGAATTTAAGATTGTGGAGGGCTTGAAAGGACTTGACGCATTTTATGTTGCACAGGATACAGTCAGTGGTTGCTATTATATTGGTACATGGGGATATGGTATTTACCGTATTGAACCCGATATGAAGAAAGTCATACCAACCTCCATTGATGATGGCTGTTTCTCGAGCCTCCTTGTTGACAGCCGTCGTAACATTTTGTGGGCTACGACCTATAATCAGGGTGTACGCTGCTATTCCCGTTTCAATGATGACCTTTATGAACTGCACACCCGTTTCGACGAGCAACTCCACATGCCTATGGTCACAGGCAACATAATCAGCGACCGTTTCTCCAATCCGTGGGTTCCGGGCTATTCCGTCAATACTTTTGCCATCTGCTACTCTAACAATCAAATTGACTCCCGAAAGATATATGCAAACAGAAACTCTTTCGGCATGCCTGTTATTACAGATGTAGTCGATGCGGGCACCCATGCTTGGCTCCTGCGCGAGAGTGGCGGAGTGGTGTATTATGACTCCAAGAAAGACGAAGGAGAAAAACTCGAATTCTGTTCCGATACGGCTGTCGTCGCTCCGGCTTCCGACGGAAGGGTCTTCGTAGTGAACAAAGACCGCAACATATGGCTCATCAGCAAGAAATACGTAGGCTACGAACAGGAAACGTGGGGCCATCTCAACTTCAACGCCAACTCCATGGTGTATTCCGCCAGCGACAGAGTGTTGTATGTAGGTGGTAAGAACGGACGTCTGGCTGCGGCAAGGAGAGGTCAGAATCCCACCATACTGCTCGATTCGCTGGGGTGGATATTCAAGGTGTGCGAGTCGGTTGATATGCGCTCCCTTTATGCTCTGTCATACATAAAGGGTGTGATGCGCATTGACAAGACCACACTTGAAACAACCATTCTCGCCCCCAACGATTATAAGTTCAGTGATATAGCCGTTTCTGCCTCAGGTTCCCTGTGGGTATCGAGCTACCTTGGTAAGCTCTATAAGATAGTAGATGATCAAGCTGTGGAATGTCCTGAATTTGAATCCCCTAACGGCGAATCTGTGTTACGGATGACTTTCGACGAACTGGATCACCTTTGGCTGTTGTCAAAGTCGTTCGTACGCGAAATCGATGTAGCTACCGGTGCCATGCGTACCATTTATGCTACGGACAATCAATTGGGCATGCAGACTTTCGAGGGGCTGACTGCCTCTGAGGGTGGAGTCACAGTTGCTGGAGTAGGAGGCATAGCTCGTATCCGCTCTTCTTCCAACCTGCGTGAAGCTAGCCGTGGAGTACGTATGGCCATCAGCGAATACTCTTATGGCGGCAAGCGTTTTATTGTGGGCTACGGACAGGACAGAATCGTTATTCCTGCCGATTTATCTGACTTTGTAACTGTCAGTCTGACTAACTTCGACTACCTGAAAGCTGCTAACAACGAGTTTAAGGTCAAGATAGAAGGACTCAGTCGTGATTGGGTCACCCTCAAACGTGGTGAAAATGAAATCCAGATTCAGAGCCTTGGCAAAGGCACATATAGAATCATGGTGATGGCTACCGATGGATTCGGCAAGTGGGGCGAACCTTGTGAGCTGATGACCATTGAGCGTCTGCCTGCATGGTGGGAGAGTTGGTGGGCCTACACCATCTATATCCTCCTGCTCCTTCTACTTCTTTATGGTATCTGGCGCTTCAACCGTGATATGCACGAACGTCGTCTGCGATTTGAAAGTCTGCTTAGTCGCTACAGCGAACTTGAACGTAAAGTTCAACAGACGGACACAACGTCAGAAAAGGAATGTGACGGTGAATCTGCCGACGAAATGGATGATAATCAGTCTCAACTTTCGATTTTTGATAGCGAATTGTTGGAACAAGCTATATCGATGATTGAAAAAAATATATCAAACGAAAACTATTCAGTCGATGAATTCGCCAGTGATATGTGTATGAGCCGTATGACGCTGTATAGAAAGATATATTCTGTATCGGGTCAGACTCCTTCCGACCTCATTCGTTCATACCGACTGGATAAGGCGGCAAAGTTGTTGCAATCGACCAATTACTCGGTGGTTGATATATCTGAGCGTGTTGGGTTCTCATCGTCGCGTTACTTCTCTACATGTTTCAAGAATAAGTACGGCGTACTACCCAAAGATTTCAGGAAATAAGCAGCTGTTCATATAATATGTTACAAAAGTCGTACTTTTTGGTACGATTTTTGCCGTTTGTAATGATAGAAACATACTAATTTTGCACTCGGAAAATATTACAAACTAAACACACATATTATATTATAAAACCGAAACATCTTCTTATTTTCGTATTCTTGATGACCGGCATCATGTCCGCATCAGCTGAGACCCTCTGTGCAGGTCCACGTAAAATGTGTGGCTTCAATCATGAATGTCGATAACGCATCCCTTGGAGGATTTCTATACTCGGATGGGTAAAACTTCAAATCCTTCTTCAATCTCCAAAAAGGATGCGATGGAGTTTCGGAAATATGTTCTCGATTCAGTACTTGTTAATCAAAGATTAAGAACTGATAAACTTCCATACATTTCCATCCCATTGGTGACTGAGATTCAGGACGTGAAGACTAGTGCATCGGCTAAGTTCGTTGGTAATGGTAAGATCTACGACCTCAGCGGTCGTGAAGTTATTGAGCCTACCACCGGCATCTACATCAAGGACGGCGTAAAATACGTAGTAACAAGGAAATAAGTTTAGTTTTGTAATAATAATGGAAGTAGCCAGACGATTGTCGTGAGATAATCATCTGGCTACGTTTTTTCTTGTACCCCGGGCCGGGCTCGAACCGGCACATCTTGCGATATTGGTGTTTGAGACCAACGCGTCTACCAATTCCGCCACCGGGGCAAAGCGGGTGCGAAGGTACGCACTTTTTGCTTTATAGCCAACAAAAACACCTTTTTTGTTTATTTTTGTCTGATAAATGTACGACTTTCTGATTGATTATTCCTATTTTTGCCGACACAAACATTAGTCTATGAAGAAACTGATTGCACTCTTGAAGGATAAGCCGCGTTTGTGGCATATCATATTCGAATCGGACGACCCGCCATCACGAGCATTCGACCTGACTGTCATGATTGCCATCGTGCTTAGTCTGATTGTTGCCTTTGTCGAGAGCATGCCCCGTGTGGCAGGCATATACAAGGACATTCTGACTATTATGGAATACACTCTGACGGCATTCTTCACCATCGAATACCTTCTGCGTGTATATTGTTCGCCCGTGAAGAAGGACTACATCCTGAGTTTCTTCGGCATCATCGACCTTCTCGCCACGCTTCCGCTCTATCTCTCTTTCCTGCTGCCTTCGGCAAAATATATGTTCATCTTGCGTACGTTCCGTCTTATCCGCATATTCCGTGTGCTGAAATTGTTCGTATTCATTAACGAGGGCTACCTGCTCATGGAGAGCATAAAACGCAGTATGAACAAGATACTAGTCTATTTCCTCTTCGTCATCGTGCTCGTTACCATAATCGGTACCCTTATGTTTATGGTTGAAGGTGGTCAGCCTGGCACTCAGTTTACCGACATACCTTCGAGCATCTACTGGGCTATAGTCACGCTGACTACTGTCGGATACGGCGACATCACTCCAGTAACCGTCGTCGGTCGCCTTCTTTCAGGATTGGTTATGATTTTGGGTTACACCATTATCGCTGTGCCGACGGGTATCGTGAGTGCCACGATGATAGACGAAACAAAGAAGAAGGGTGTCAACGGTCGTTGCCCTCGCTGCAACCAGAAGACAGATCTTAACGCCAATTATTGCAAACATTGTGGTGAAAGGCTGTAGAGCAGAGCGCCTATATAATAAATAATGTACGCGCGAGGCGACCGTTCCTGTTGTCACCAATCGTTCATATAAAGAAAATGAAAAAACGTTTAAATTATAGTCCTAAAACGACATCAAAAGGATTATTGTGTTATCAAAATTCCTTAAAAGTGCAAATATGTACGCGCACATTGATTTTTTTTTGTTAAAAATTTGGCGGGTATATTCAAAACCCCTTACCTTTGCGTCAGAAATTAAAACAAATAGGTGTAAAAGCCTTAGTTTAAACAAGTAAATTATTAACAAACTTAATTATTAACTTTTTTAAAATTATTTAGATTATGAAGAAGGTTATTCTTGCTGCTCTCGTAGCAGTTGCTTCACTCAGCGCAAGCGCTCAGGTTTATGTAGGTGGTCAGCTCGGTTTCGCAACAGGTAAGGCTGGTGACGGTGCAGACAACACAATGAAATTTACTATCGCTCCTGAAATCGGTTACAACATCAACGAGAAGTTTGCTGTAGGTATCGCTATTGGTTTCACTACTCAGAATGGTTCTTTCTACGGAGCTAATCCTGTTACTAATGAACCAGTTGAAGGTATTCCAATGTCTGGTACAAAGTTTGCTAAGAGCGCTAGCTGTTTCTCTTTCGCTCCATACGCTCGTTACACTTTCGCTAAGACTGGTATCGCTTCATTCTTCGTAGATGGTGGTTTCGCTGCATCATTCTACAACAACGACGGTGGTAACGTTTGGAACATCAGCGTTCGTCCAGGTGTTAAGCTTTCAGCTTCTGAGAAGGTTGACTTCGTAGCTTCAATCGGTGCTCTTGGTTATACTTTCGCATCTGAGAAGGCTGGCAAGTTCAATGTATTCGATCTTGGTGTTGACAACACAGCTATCAAGTTCGGTGTATACTACAACTTCTAATAAACAGATTTAGATTAGATACTTTGAATGCTCAGCATCACGCTGGGCATTCTTTTTTTTGTCTGTTTTCCAACATTCGGGCATGTGTCCCGGACGACGGTTTTACCCCGTCCCAGCGATGCCCTATTCCGCTCGGGCGCCGCTTTCTGACAGCTCGGGCGCCGCGTCAAGTCATCGCACCCGCGTGGTGAAGCATCGGGTAAATATGACTCTCTTCGACACATTTCTGTGTTTTTTTTGTGCTTAATACAATCTTTATGCGTAAATTTGGCGCGATAATAACTAATCGTAAATACTACAACACTATGAAGAATAATCCATGTGTTTCGATTTTTGGGACAGGAAGAGGTATGCTCTTGCTGCTTTTCCTGTTTCAGACGCTGATGATTTCAGCTGCCAAATGGGTCGATGTGACGGAAGCTTTCGTAAAGAATCCGAGTTTCGACGGAAATAGTTATGCCTACTGGGAGGGAACACCTCTGAGTGGTAATGGTGCAAAGAACAATGCTGAGCACTACGAGAAGAGTTATGACACATATCAGCGGCTGACCGGTTTGTCTGCCGGCAAGTATCGTGTCAGTCTGAGTGCTTTCTATCGTATGGGTGCTTCAGGCAGCGATTACTCGCTTTACTCCAGCGGCAACTATGAGGAGTATCAGTTTGCAAAGCTCTATGCTAGTGCGTCTGGAGCCGGCTACTGGGAAACTCCGATTGCCTGTGCGTCGAGTGCTGCTCTTAAGCAGTCGTTGGGTGGTACGACAAGTGTCGTTGGCGACGGATTGTACATTCCTAACAATATGACGGCAGCTGATGCATGGTTCAGTGCCGGATACTACAAGAACTCGGTAGAGTGCGAGGTAGGGGATGACGGAGTATTGATTATTGGTATTTACAAGAACACTACATATTCTCAGGACTGGACTTGTCTCGACAACTGGAAACTGGAATACTACGAGGAAGAGGATGTGATACGCATCGAGGAGTTGAAACTCGGCACGGCGAGCCACGCTGTTGCTAACGGACGTTCATATACAATCAGTAAGACGATCTTACCCGACAATGCAACCAACAAGAAGCTTAATTGGACATCGTCTGACGAAAGTGTGGCAACAGTAAGTCAAAACGGACTGGTAAAAGGCAAAAAGCCGGGCAAAACCGTCATTACGGCTACTACTACCGATATGTCCGGCCTTTCTGCCAGCTGTCTTATAACCGTATATAGTAAGAACGATACAGATGTCGAATGGGTTGACGTTACCGACGACTTTATTATCAACCCTCGCTACGACAATAACGACTTCACCACAGGTTGGGAGGGTACTCAGCTGTCCGGAGCCGATGCACAGAATAATGCAGAGCATTTCAATAAGACATATTTCACTTATCAATCGCTTAACGGGCTGGTACCGGGTCAGTATCGTCTCAGCCTGAATGCCTTCTACCGTATGGGTTCTTCGTCCAACGACTATAATCTCTATCAGAGTGGAGACTACGCAGATGCCCAGTATGGTCTGCTCATTGCTTCGTCGTCGGTTAACGAGAAATATGACGTACCTCTCAAGCCGCTCTCGTCAGGTCTGTCAAAGGAATATTACGGAGGCAACGTTAATTCCTTCTATAATGCCGAAGATGGAATGTATTATTATGTACCTAACAATATGTACGCAGCCGATGCGTGGTTTAATGCCGGCTACTACAGGGATACGCTCGAATGCGAGGTGGGCGAGGACGGACTCCTCCAGATTGGTATTTACAAGGATCAGATGTGGAGTGAAGACTGGACCTGTCTCGACAACTGGACGCTGGAATACTACGGACCGGTGAAGCTCGTGACCGACATCACTCTGTCGCAGACTGAGGCCAAGCTGGTGAAGAGCGAAAGCCTGCAGCTCGATGCCACCGTGCTGCCAACCGACGCCATCTACAGGAAAATCCTGTGGACATCGTCTGACGAGAGTGTGGCAACGGTTGACCAGAACGGACTGGTAGTAGCCCAAGGCATGGGTACTGCCGAGATTACCGCTTGGGCTACTGACTGCTCGGGCAAGAGTGCCACATGTCGCGTTACGGTTATAAATGCTGAGGTTAAGACAGGCGATTTGGTGATAAACGAGATTATGGCTCACAATGTGGATGTGTATCTCGATCCTTCGTATAACTACGGTCCGTGGGTGGAAATATACAACCCGACCGATGTGACTCTCTCGCTCGGTGGACTCTATGTTACGGATGACCCAGCCAACTTGACTAAACATAAGTTGATAGAAGATTACGGAGTTATTCCGGCCAAAGGCTATGCCATCCTGAACTTCGACCACTTCGAGGTATGGAAGAAGGCAAGCTTCCGTCAGATTGACGATGACCTGAAAGCCAAGGGTGGTACGATCATCCTGTCGGACGGAAAAACGATACTGGCTCAGCAGGACTATCCTGAGGCTATCAGTCGTATGTCGTGGGCTCGCAAGTCGCTGGACAGTGACGATTGGGGTTATACCGGCGAACCGACTCCAGGCGAGAGCAACGCTACCAGTACGTTTGCTACGGAACAGCTTCCGGCTCCTGAGGTTGACGTCCCTTCCCGACTCTTCGACAGTCCGTTCAATATACAGGTGACTATCCCTGCCGGTACAACCCTGCTCTATACCATCGACGGTACGGCTCCTACACTTACGAACGGATGGGAATCGGAAAACGGAAAGTTTTATATTGATTCTTCAAGCTGCTATCGTTTCCGTTTGTTCAAAGACGGTATGCTCCCCAGCCCTGTGGTTACACGTTCATATATAGACATCCGCGAAGATGAAGGCAACCGCGACGAGCCGTTCCCTATCATCTCAATCGTTACCGACTACAATAATATATATGGTGATTACGGAGTGTTCAGCAGGTCGAGCCTCGGACGTCCCGGCAACGGACAGTCTGAGTCGTGCAACTGGAATATGGACTGGGACCGTCCGGTACACTTCGACTATATTACTACCGAAGGTGAATGTGTAGTCAGTCAGGAGTGTGACTTATCGATGTGTGGAGGATGGAGTCGTGCGTTCAATCCTCATGCTTTCAAGCTGAAGGCAAAGAAGACCTACGACTTGCAGAACACGTTCGACTATCAGTTCTTCGACAACAAGCCTTACCTGAAGCATAAGACCCTTCAGATACGTAACGGAGGAAATGACAATTATTGCCGTATTAAGGACGGTGCCATCCAGGGTATCATAGAACGTAGCGGTATTTATGCCGAGTGCCAGTCGTGGAAACCTGTTCATGTGTATATCAACGGATGGGATTATGCCGTACTCAATATGCGCGAACCGAACAATAAGGACTATGCTTACAGCAACTACGGAATCGACTCCGACCTTATGGATCAGTTTGAGATTTCGCCCGACTCGGGTTATGTCCAGATGCGTGGTACGGAGGAAAGTTTCCTCCAGTGGTATGAACTGGCTAAGAATGCAGCTGACAAGGAATCGTACAAAGAGATATGCAAACTTGTAGATATCGACAATTATATAAATTACATGGCTATCGAACTCTATATGGGTAACTGGGACTGGCCACAGAACAACGTGAAGGGATTCCGCAGTCTGGAGGACGGCAAGTTCCGTTTCGTCATCTTTGACCTTGATGGAGCACTCTCGACTTCTGCACCGTTCACTGAATTCTTCAGCAAAGAGAACTACACCTTCGACAACCTCTATGGTTACAACTATGCTACCAACGAGAGCATATCGGGTACACGTCTGAAGAAGGAGATTAAGTTCGTTACTATCTTCAAGAACATGATTCAGAACGAAGAGTTCTTCAAGAAGTTTATCGATGCCTACTGTCTTGTAGCCGGTTCGGTATTCACTCCAGAATTGACTTACGAAGTGGTTATGGATCGTGCCAATGAACTCTCTCAGGGTGATTATGTCAATCCTTGGAGCACGGCAAGCAATGTTTACTATAATTTGTCAGGTCGTCAGACAGGTCTTATCAACCACCTTCAGTCATACTTCAAACTTAACAGTTCTGACCGTTTCCAAGCTTCGCTCTCAAGCAATATCGAGGAGGGGCGCATAATGCTGAACGACCAGGAAGTGCCGACGGGCAAGTTCAACGGAGAACTCTTCCTGCCTATAACCCTCCGTGCCGAAGCTCCTGCCGGCTACAAGTTCGCAGGCTGGAAACAGAAGATGAACGGCGGCAGTCAGACTTTCTTCGA
>CAJODY010000016.1 GCA_905233285.1 uncultured Bacteroidaceae bacterium | reverse complement strand
ATTTTTCGTAATATCATACAGATTGACATCTTCGCCTCCAGCAGTCTTGCATGCAACAGCAGTGGCATAGTGACTTACATCGTAAATCGGTTCGTCGAGCACGCCTTCGATTACTACATTTCTGAAAGCAATCTGTTTTGGATTAGCATCGTCAACACCGTTTATGTTGTAGATATACAGGAAAAGCACGAAGTTTCCGCTCTCTACAAGAATGTCGCTCACTACATATTCGTGGTGTGAATAGCCATTAGGGTTACTCTGTCCTGTCCTGTTACGCAGAGGTGATACATTAGTAGCCAAAGCTTTTTCTGAAGTCACGGCACCTCCTTTGATATACACGTCGAAGTTTCCACCGTCAGTACCACACTTAGCAGCGTCGAACGAAATCTTTGTAGGTTTAAAAGTATGTCCAGTTGCAGGACCTACACTCATTGCAATATTGTGTCCAGCAGTCTTTCCTGTTACCTTTGTTTTCACATTGAACTTCATGAACACAGGGTCGTACACTGGAACTGTATAACCAGATTCCGCATTACCAGAAGCCATAGGCTCGGCAGATGCAATATTTGTACCATTCAGATAATTTGTTGACAACACGCCTTCTGTGTCGCCTGTAATAATGGTTGCTTTGAGATTAGTAGCATCGCTCAGTTCCCATTTAACACTTATTTTCTGCTGAGCCGTCACAGCTACAGCAATAAGCATAAGGCTAAAGATAGATAACAGTTTTTTCATAAGTGGTGATAATTCTATTGAGTCAGTTGTGATAATCTTGCTATATATTTTCCGATGATGTCAAATTCGAGGTTTACCGTACTGCCCACCTCTATCTGGCTGAAATTGGTATTATCGAAAGTATAAGGAATGATATTCACCTCAAACGAGTTGTTTGTGCTGTTGCATACCGTCAGACTCACTCCGTTCACAGTCACACTGCCTTTATCCACCGTGAAATAGCCCTTGCGTGCCATGTCACGGTCGAAATTATATGAGAAACGGAACGTCCAACTACCCTGCTGGTCTTTCTTCGACACGCACACAGCCGTCTGATCAACATGTCCCTGAACGATATGGCCGTCCAGTCTGCCGTTCATCATCATTGAGCGTTCTACGTTCACTTTATCACCCACCTTCAGAAGACCGAGGTTCGACTTATCTAGAGTTTCTTTCATCGCAGTCACCGTATATGTATCATCCTTGAGACGCACCACTGTCAAGCATACACCATTGTGAGCCACGCTTTGGTCAATCTTCAGTTCTCCTACAAACGAACAGGTCAGCGTCAGATGAATATTCTCCAATTCACGCTCTATGCCAACTACAATTGCAGTTTCTTCAACTATTCCACTAAACATAATTCTCCAAATTTACATTTTCGTGGCAAAGATATGGAAAATTATCAAATTATATTATAACTTTGTGCCAAATATGTATATTTGACTTATGAAAACTTCACTTCAACTCATTATTTTTGCTGCACTGACAGTATTACTCTTCACAAATTGTTCGGACAAGGATGCGTCATCTACAAGTCCAGAGCTTGGCACATTGTCCGTTTCACCCGCAAAACTCCACACCGGACAGAAAGCTATAGTAAACGTCACATTCTCCAACCTTGGCGAACACGTCTATTTTGCTTCTTCAGCATCTTTTACCTGTACAATCAGTGATAGAAATGGCTACAGCGAAACAATCAACATACCTGTCGATCAGACAGGAGGTGTCATACCTCACGATTTCTCCTTTCAAATAGTTCTGCCACTCACTCCCGGCACTTACCAACTGACTTTACGTACACCATCCATCAACAAGAGCAGTACAAGCAAGGAAGGCGAAGCAATTTACTTCCCACCACTCACCAAACAGACTACCATCAGAGTTATCCAGGCTGGTGCCATAAATGCCAACTTCGGCGACAGTCGCGAAATGGTAGCGACCTACCTCACCGTAAGCGATGTCACCATTACCGATTCCGGTTTCGATTCCGAGGGCAAAACTTCAGAAATCTCTACTACTTCCGACGGATTCACTCATCAGATATTGTATAAGTTCAGCGGAAATCATCTGAAACAAGTAGATGACATCTACGGTTATACTCTTAACGGTATTACCAGAGATGATAACGGCAACATCATAAGTGCTGAAATCACAAATGAAGACGCAGGCCAAGTACAGAAACAAGCTAACTCACTCTTCACGCTCGGAACTGTTGAAGAATATCTAAGCGATGTATACGACCCCACTACCGCAATGGCTACATATGGGCATCTTGCTGACGTAGACACCACAGAAAGTTGGAAAAAATTCCTTACAGGCCTTGTTGCGGGCGATGTAACCAGCTATTCTTTCCTCTGTCCGCAGAAAGGAAACAACACCACGATTACTGTTGTCATTACTTTAAAAGGCGACCAAATTATCATTACAAATAAATACACAGAATAGCTATGAAAAAGTTCTTTTCTCTTCTCCTCTTTGCAGTCCATATGATTGCTTGGGCCGGTGACATGAATCCCGATTCGGTGTTCATACGACCTTCATACAAGAATGGCACCTCGCCCTGTAAGATTGAATACTCCATCGACGGACATCACTGGACACTCATAGACTATGCCATCTTCAGTAGCGACTATGGAGCATGGGGAAGCGAGAAGAAACTCCACGACGTAGTGTTGCGTTACGACGGCACAAAATACTATGCCGAGTTCATCCCAAGTCCTAAAAATCCACAGATAGGCGTCACCGAAAGTGCCGACCTTGTACTTTGGAAACCACAAGACTACCCACGTCTGTCTGCTTCAGCATTCGAAGCTAAGTGCAACGAACTCGCTGCTCAGAGCAAAGAGAATATATTGCGTGTTCCCTATCGTGACATCAAGCGCCTGCAGAATCGTGCTAAACTGGCTGCTGCCAATGCAAGAAACGAAGCAGAGAATATCATACGTAGCGGCGAAGCTCTGGCCAACAGCGCAGAGTCGTTCCGTACCGATATAGACATCGATTTCAACGACAGGAAAGACATTTCACCACTCCTCTTTGGAGTATTCTTTGAGGACATAAGCTATGCAGCCGACGGTGGACTTTATGCCGAACTACTTCAGAACCGCGATTTCGAATACACAGCTGACGACCACGGAGGATGGAATTCCAAGACTGCATGGCGATTTGAAGGTAAGGGAGACTGGACTATTAAAACCGACGCTCCACTCCATCCTAACAATCCCCATTACATAACTCTAACCTCCGATGAAATCGGTACTAAACTCATTAATGAGGGTTGGAACGGCATAGCAGTTAAGGCAAAGGCAAAGTACGATTTCTCTGCATTCGTTCGTGGAGCAGGTAAAGTTCGCGTCAGCCTCGTAGCCAACGGACAGACACTGGCATCTACCACACTCTCTGCCAAGAAAGAATGGCGCCAGTCTAAAGCCGTTCTCATTCCATCGACATCTGCTGATAAGGCACAACTTGTCATCGAATCACTGCAGCGTGGATGGCTCGATATCGACTTCGTCAGCCTCTTCCCACAGGATACATATAAAGGACATAAGAACGGACTGCGTCGCGATCTTGCCGAACTAATCGCCGACCTTCACCCGCGTTTCGTGCGTTTCCCTGGCGGTTGTGCATCCCACGGACAGGGGATTGACAATATCTACCATTGGCAGGCAACCATAGGCGAACTCTGGGAACGACAGCCCGACATGAACATCTGGCACTATCATCAGAGTCGCGGACTCGGTTTCTATGAGTATTTCCTCTTCTGCGAGGACATGGGTGCCGAACCTCTACCCGTACTGGCTGCCGGTGTCCCCTGTCAGAACTCACAACGTGGAGGCAACGGACAGCAGGGTGGCATACCATTCGAAAAGGAACTCGCAGGCAAGCCGTCACCCTATACTTATAACGGCAAACCGCTCACCATGGAGTCCTACCTTCTGGAACTGCTCGACCTCATCGAGTGGGCTAATGGCGATGCCAAGACCAGTCCTCTCGCAGCTATGCGTGCCAAGGCAGGTCATCCGAAACCATTCAACCTCAAATATCTTGGCATAGGTAACGAAGACCTCATCAGCGACACTTTCATGCGTCGTTACCTCTTCCTCATCGAGGGTGTAAAACGAGTACATCCTGAAATCACTATCGTCGGAACCGTAGGTCCATTCTGGGAAGGCAGCGACTACGAATACGGATGGACAGCAGCACGGCAACACGGCATAGAAATAGTTGATGAACACTATTACAACTCTCCGGGTTGGTACTTCCACCATCAGGACTTCTATGATAATTACAGCCGTCAAGGCACTAAGGTATATCTGGGTGAATGGGCATCTAAAGGAAATCGTGTCACCAACGCACTAGTTGAAGCACTCTACCTCACTAATGTTGAACGTAATGCCGACGTAGTATGCATGTCAAGCTACGCGCCTCTGCTCTGTCATTACGACCACAAGAATTGGAACCCCGACATGATATATTTCAACGAGACCAAGGCTGACCCCACAGCCAACTATTTCGTACATCGTGCCTTCGGACAGAATGCCGGCGACCATTATATATACTCAACAACTAAAGCATCGCCCGTCAGCGACAAGCGAATCGACCGCGGCGATATTGACCTTCGGGTACGCACATCTGTAGTCAGCGATTCCAAGTCCGGCGACCTCATCATAAAGATAGTCAGTCTGCTAGGCAAAGACAACGAAGTCTGCATCAATTTCTCCTCCGACTTCAATCCTACACAGTACCAATCGGAGGCATCGATGCTCCTACTCAGCGAGAATGGTGACCCGAACCGTGCCAACATGTGGAGTCAGAACGAAACGAAGACAATCAGCATAGGCAAGTCGTTCAAAGTCAGTCTTCCTGCCTATTCATTCGCAGTAATTAGAATTAAAGCAAACAACAAATAACAACATGAAAAAAATTGCAGTAGCCGGCACAGGATATGTCGGTCTCAGTATCGCCACCCTTTTGGCGCAGCACAACGAAGTCGTTGCAGTCGATGTCGTAAAGGAGAAAGTTGACCTCATCAACAATCACCGTTCGCCTATCCAAGACGAATACATCGAAAAATACCTATCCGAGAAAGAACTTAACCTCACAGCTACACTCGATGGCAAGTCTGCTTACCGTGATGCAGATTTCGTTGTCATTGCGGCACCCACCAACTACGACCCCGTCAAAAACTACTTCGACACGAGCCACGTCGAAGAAGTTATCGACCTCGTTCTAGAAGTCAACCCCAACGCCGTCATGGTCATAAAAAGTACCATTCCAGTAGGCTATTGTCGCAGTCTGTATTGCCGCTATGCCATTAAATTCATGACTACTCCTTCGCTGGCAGGCAAAAAATTCAACCTCCTTTTCTCACCCGAATTCTTGCGTGAGTCGAAAGCGCTCTACGACAACCTCTACCCCAGCCGTATCATCGTGGGATATCCCAGACTGATTAAAGGTAAAGAGAACGAGACAGAAAACCAGACTATACTCGCCATCTGCGGTGAGCACCTCGAAGAAGCAGCACATGAATTTGCGGCACTTCTGCAGGAAGGAGCACTCAAACAGGACATCCCTACCCTTTTCATGGGTACTAAAGAGGCTGAAGCTGTAAAACTCTTCGCCAATACCTATTTAGCCCTGCGTGTCAGCTACTTCAACGAACTAGACACATATGCCGAAGTCAAAGGACTCGACACCGAAGCCATAATCCAAGGAGTCGGACTCGACCCTCGTATCGGCACTCATTACAACAACCCATCATTCGGTTACGGAGGCTACTGTCTGCCGAAAGACACCAAGCAGCTGCTTGCTAACTATCAGGACGTGCCCCAGACCATGATGTCAGCCATCGTCGATTCCAACCGTACTCGCAAAGACTTCATCGCCGACCGTGTACTCCAGATGGCAGGCTACTACAGTTATACTAACCGCACCCACTGGAACCAGCAGCAGGAGCGCCAGGTCACCATCGGAGTCTATCGTCTCACCATGAAGTCCAACTCCGACAACTTCCGTCAGTCCTCCATTCAGGGCATCATGAAACGTATCAAGGCAAAAGGAGCTA
Organism: uncultured Bacteroidaceae bacterium; assembly: GCA_905233285.1. GTDB lineage: Bacteria > Bacteroidota > Bacteroidia > Bacteroidales > Bacteroidaceae > Minthosoma. Next base: position 48,734 of record CAJODY010000016.1, on the reverse strand, counting down.
ACATCATCATTTACGAACCCACCCTTGAAGACGGCACCACATTCTTCGGTTCACCCGTTGTCAATAACCTCTGCGACTTCAAGCGCCAAAGCAATGCTATCATTGCCAACCGTTACGACACCGTCCTCGACGACGTCCAAAATAAAGTATATACTCGAGACATCTTCCGCCGCGATTAAAGCTTAAGAACATAGTTTCAACGATACCAACTTGTATCGCAGACAGGCATTTTTTCCTTTGATTGGTTAAAATGTTCAATGTTCAATGTTCTATATTCAATTAAATATCGTACCTTCGCGCGGAAATTATAAAATATGTATTAGTTATGAATCTGAAAATTGCAGTTTTAGCGGGCGATGGTATCGGTCCCGAAATTATGGAACAAGGTGTGGCTGTGTGTAGCGCAGTAGCTGAGAAGTTCGGTCACACAGTAAGTTACAAGGAAGCTATTTGTGGTGCTCATGCCATTGATGAGGTTGGCGACCCATTCCCTGAAGATACATTCAAGACATGTATGGAGTCTGACGCTGTGCTTTTTGCCAGCGTAGGTGATCCGAAATTTGACAACAACCCTAACGCTAAGGTACGTCCCGAGCAGGGTCTGCTGGCTATGAGAAAGAAACTGGGATTGTTTGCCAACGTACGTCCTGTTACCACATTCGACTGCCTTATCCACAAGTCACCGCTGAAGGATGAACTGGTAAAAGGTGCCGATTTTATCTGTATTCGAGAACTGACAGGTGGTATGTATTTCGGTGAGAAGAAAGAAGGTACCGACTATGCCTACGACACAAATGCATACAGTCGTGCCGAAGTGGAACGAATCTTGAAGGTTGCATATCAGTATGCCCAGCAGCGCAAGAAGCACCTTACCGTAGTAGATAAGGCAAACGTGCTGGCATCAAGCCGTCTGTGGAGAGCAGTAGCACAGGAGATGGCTCCGAAATATCCTGACGTAAAGACAGACTTCATGTATGTTGACAACGCTTCAATGCGTATGATTCAGGAACCTACATTCTTTGATGTTATGGTGACAGAAAACACATTCGGCGACATCCTGACAGACGAAGGTTCATGCATCACCGGTTCAATGGGTCTGCTGCCATCGGCTTCTACCGGAGAACACACCCCGGTATTCGAACCTATCCACGGAAGCTGGCCGCAGGCTAAGGGTCTGAATATAGCAAACCCGTTGGCTCAGATTCTTTCAGTTGCAATGCTCTATGAATACTTCGGACTGAAGGAAGAAGGAGCACTGATACGCAAGGCAGTCAATGCAAGTCTCGACCAAAACGTACGTACCCCTGAAATTCAGGTTGAAGGTGGCAAGAAGTACGGCACAAAGGAAGTCGGAGCCTGGATTGTTGATTATATCAAGAAGAGTTAAAAGTTGATAGTTAGGAGTTAATGGAAGTGAAGAGTGTAGAAATAATGGACACCACGCTCCGCGACGGTGAGCAGACAAACGGAGTGAGCTTCGTGCCACACGAGAAACTGCTCATTGCACGCATGCTGTTGCAGCAACTCAACGTAGATCGCATAGAAGTGGCAAGTGCACGAGTAAGCGAAGGCGAGAAAGAAGCCGTTACAATGATATGTCGCTGGGCAAAGCAGGCTGGTCGTCTGGATAGTGTGGAAGTGTTGGGATTCATCGATGGAACTACTTCGCTCGATTGGATAAACGACACAGGATGCAGAGTGATAAACCTGTTGTGCAAAGGTTCGGAGAAACACTGCCGCTTCCAACTGAAGAAGACACCGGAAGAGCACATTGCCGACATACGTCAGTCGATAGCATATGCAAAGAAACTAGGCATCAATGTAAACGTGTATATGGAGGACTGGTCTAACGGCATGAAAGACTCCCCCGAATACGTATTCCAGTTTGTCGATTCACTCAAAGACGAAAGCATCGAACGATTCATGCTGCCCGACACACTTGGCATCCTGAACCCCATGCTCACTGCCGAGTATTTCAAAGTTATGACAGAGCGGTGGCCCGATATTCACTTCGACTTTCATGCCCACAACGACTATGACCTTGCTACAAGCAACGTACTGGCAGCCGTAAACAACGGAGCACGGGGAGTCCACACATCACTCAACGGACTCGGCGAAAGAGCCGGTAACGCTCCGCTCTCAAGCATTCAGGCTATTCTGAAAGATCATCTTCACGTCACGACCAACATAAACGAAGCCATGCTGGGCGAAGCAAGCAAACTGGTGGAAAACCTCTCAGGCATTGCCGTGCCACCAAACAAACCCATCATCGGCGACAGCGTATTTACACAAGTGGCAGGAGTACATGCCGACGGCGACAATAAAAACAACCTTTATTGCAACGAACTCCTTCCCGAACGCTTCGGAAGAAAACGCGAATATGCACTCGGTAAGAACTCAGGAAAAGCAAACATACTGAAGAACCTTGAAGAATTGGGACTGGAACTCACACCGGAACAGACTCGCAGAGTGACAGACCGAATCATCGAACTGGGCGACAAGAAACAGCTTGTTACACAGGAAGATCTGCCGTATATCATCAGCGACGTACTGAAGCATACGGCCCCCGACGACAAAGTGAAACTCATATCATATATGGTTTCCACCGCCTACGGACTGAAACCTATGGCATCCGTCAAACTGGAAATAAACGGCGAACTGTATGAAGAGAGTGCAATGGGCGACGGACAATACGATGCTTTCGTGCGTGCCGTACGCCACATCTATAAGAATAAACTCCAACGTCCGTTCCCATGGCTCAGCAACTACCAGGTCAGCATACCACCAGGCGGACGCACCGATGCACTCGTACAGACAAACATCACTTGGACCTACAACGACAAGTCATACCGAACCCGTGCTCTCGATGCTGACCAGACGGAGGCTGCAATCAAGGCAACCATAAAGATGCTGAACATTATAGAACCGTGATGGAAAGTTGATAGTTGATAGTTTAAAGTTGAAAGATAAGAGAAGATGCCACTTATATTGCCAGACCAACTGCCTGCCATCAACACACTGAAGCAGGAGAACATATTCACGATGGGCTACAAACGTGCCGACAGCCAGCAGATACGTCCGCTGCGCCTTGCCGTGCTCAACCTGATGCCACTGAAGATAACCACCGAGACCGACTTCATACGAATTCTGTCCAACTCAGCCCTTCAGATTCAGGTTGAATTCATGAAGATAAAGTCGCACACATCGAAGAATACACCCATCGAGCACATGCTGGCATTCTACCGTACCTTCGAGGACATGAAGAAGGAGAAATACGACGGACTGATAGTGACAGGAGCACCACTCGAATTCATCAACTTTGAAGACGTAACCTATTGGAACGAATTGAGAGAAGTGTTCGACTGGGCTCACCACAACGTAACCAGTACCATCTACGTATGCTGGGCTGCCTGTGCTGCTCTCTACCACTTCTACGGCGTACCCAAACGTAATACCGACGGAAAGGTCTTCGGTGTCTTCAACCATAAGATGCTGGCACCCGAACTGCCTATCTTCCGCGGATTCGACGACGAGTTCTTCGCTCCTCACAGCCGCTACTTCGATGTTGACCGTGAGGACATACTGAAAATGTCGTCCCAAAACCTGCAGATAATTGCCGAAAGCGACGAGGCAGGAGTAACCATTGTCGAGGGACGTAACGGAAGAGAGTTCTTCATCACATGCCACCTCGAATACTCGCCGATGACCCTTAACGATGAATATTGGCGCGACGTAGCCAAAGGGAAACCGATAAACATCCCTAAGAACTACTACCCCGACGACAACCCCAAGAACCACCCAATAGTGCGGTGGAGGGCTGCAGCCAACCTGCTCTACACCAACTGGCTCAATTACTACGTTTACCAGGAAACACCTTACAACATCAACGAAATAGAATGACGAGGCTTGAACTGCTTGCACCTGCAAAAAACGCTGACATCGGAATCGAAGCCATCCGCCACGGGGCCGATGCAGTATATATTGGTGCGGAGGAGTTTGGAGCCAGAGCTGCTGCCGGTAATGCGGTAGCCGACATAGCCAGACTGATTAGGTTTGCCCACAGTTACAAGGCAAAGGTCTATGTCACCGTAAATACAATAATATTCGACGACGAACGTGAACGGGTGGAGCGTCTGTGCCGTGAACTCTACGAAGTAGGATGCGACGCACTCATCGTACAAGACCTCCGACTCCTGAGTTTCGACTTTCCCCCCATTCCGCTCCATGCCTCCACTCAGATGGACAACCGCACAACCGAAAAGGTTGCACGACTGAAAGAACTAGGTTTCAATCAGGTAGTCCTGGCTCGTGAACTGTCAACCGATGAGATTGCAGCTATTCATCGTGCCGTACCCGATGTCCGGCTCGAAGTGTTCGTTCACGGAGCACTCTGTGTCAGTCTGAGCGGACGCTGCAATGCCAGCGAATACCTCTTCTCGCGCAGTGCCAATCGAGGCGAGTGTGCACAAGTATGCCGCATGGAGTTCGACCTCATCGACAGCGATAACGACCAGTTACTCGTTTCCAAGCAGCACCTCCTTTCGCTCAAAGATAACTGCCAGCTGCAGAACCTCGACACTCTCATCGCTGCTGGAGCCACATCGTTCAAGATTGAAGGCCGTCTGAAAGGAGCCGACTACGTCAAGAACGTTACCGCAGCCTACTCTCAGGCTCTCAACCGTTTCATAGCCGCTCATCCCAACGACTATTGCCGCGAATCCGAAGGTGATGTGGAATACAACTTTACTCCCGACGTGAGGAAAAGCTTCAACCGTGGATTCGTCACCGATGTGTCCCATCCCGATGCCAACGTGCTTACCCCGAAGTCCATGGGCGAACCCATCACCTCGTTCAGCACACTCCACAACGGTGACGGCATCTGCTACATACAAGACAGCAAACTCTGCGGCATGCAGCTCGACAATGCTGCCGCCTTCCGTCCCGTCAAAGGCATACAATACTTCCGCAACAAAGACGTGGAATGGGAGAAGATGCTGACACATCCCACTGCCCAGCGCCGCATCCCAGTTTCCTTCGATGTCTATTCCGACCATATTGAGATGAGCGACAGCGAAGGCATACAGGTAAGCATGCCGATTGAGAGCGAACCGGCCAAGACCCCTCAACACGAAACCATAAAGACCAACCTCAGCCGTCTTGGCGACAGTATATACAAAGCCGTACGTATCGACTTCCACTTCGCCGACACCCTCTTCATTCCGGCAAAGTCACTCTCCTCGTGCCGCAGGGCACTGGTCGCGATGATGGACGAGAAACGTGAAGCCGCATATCCGAGAGAGACACACATCCACCGCCCCATCCAGGTGGAGAGGGAACAGCCATACGAAGAGACACACGACAAATCCGAACCTCTCATGATTACGAAATACTGTCTGCGGCGTCAGTTAGGCATGTGTCTGAAAAGCCCCGGAGCCGTACGACGTAACCTGGCCCTGCGCCTTGCCAACGGCAAACGTCTGCTGCTCGACTTCGACTGCAGGCAATGCACCATGAAAGTGCTGCGCAGCCTCTGGCTCCTCATGCCCCTTCTGCTGCTCACCGTGACAGCCTGTGTGGGAGGCAGCGTGACCGAAAGTCAGCCCACAGCCGACACCATCGTGACCATCGTCGATACCACTACCACCATCGAGGCCGACAGCACACTCTTTAGTCTTACCCCATGGCAGCGCGACTCACTCATCTTCCGGCTCTCCCACCACTACACCATCAACTCCAACTTCGTCGTCAAAGCCGACTCCATTATGCTCATACCCCGTGAGGGCGATGTCGCCATCGACACCTGCTACGTCCGTGAAGGCAGCCTCATAGCCGTAGCAGCCATCACCGACCGTATGGACACTATCTGGATAAAGGTGGCACACGACCAGAACACCATGGGATGGATCCCTGAGAACGAACTGCTGCGACATACATCCCCCGACGACCCCATCTCCGAGATACTCTATGCCCTTTCCGGTTCCAGAGGCATATGGATGTCCATCTTTGCAGCTATCGGACTGGGAGCCTTCTTCATACGTCGAGGCAAAAACCGCAAACTCCGTCTGGTACGCTGGGACCAGATGCAGTCGCCCTATCCCAACATGCTGCTGGCACTCATCGCCCTCATGGCAGCCCTCTATTCCTTCGTCCAGAACTTCATACCCGAATACTGGCAGGAATACTACTTCCATCCCTCGCTCAATCCCCTCGTTCTCCCTCCCGTCATGGCGCTCCTCGTCCTGCTCGTATGGTTACTTATCATCACCTTCCTGGCAGTCATCGACGAGGTGTACCACAACTTCGACATCGTCGATGGAGCCATCTACCTCTTCGAACTCCTCGGAGTGGGCATGATAGTCTATCTGGCTGTCAGCTGGACCACACTCATCTACATAGGCTACCTCCTCCTGCCCGCACTCCTCCATTTCCTGCATGCTACATATACAAAACAAAAACAGACATATAATGAACATTAAACACATCATCCTACCATCACTCACTATGGCACTTTCCCTCACAGCCTCCGCACAGGGCATCGGATTCAAACTTGCCAACATGGACACAACACAGCAGCCGGGTACCGACTTCTACCGCTACGCCTGCGGTGGATGGATAAAGGCCAACCCCCTCAAACCCGAATACGCACGCTACGGCTCCTTCGACATCGTCGATGAAGAGAACGACCGCCGCATCCGTGAAATCATTGAGGGATTCTCCCGTCAGAAAAACGAACGCGGCTCGCTGGCACAGAAAATCGGCGACCTCTACACTCTCCGCATGGACTCCACTCGTCTCAACCGCGAAGGGGTGAAACCCATCATGAAGGAGTTGAAGCTCATTTCCAAGGTTAAGAACAAAGAGCAGTGGTTCCGTCTCCTCAACACCCTCAACGCCTCCGGCATCAGCTTCGGCGAACTATGGGGCTGCGGTGTAAGTGCCGACATGATGAACTCCCGTCAGAACATCCTCCACATCACCCAAGGCGGATTCAGCATACAGCGCGACTACTACGTCAAAGACGACGACGCCAACCGTCAGATACTCGACTACTACCGTCAGCACATCGTCAACATGCTCCAGCTCGTAGGCTATAAGAAAACCGTGGCAGAACAGAAGATGCAGAACATACTCGCCATCGAAAGCCGCATGGCAAAGATAGCCAAAAGCAATGCCGAGCGTCGCGACCCCGCATCCAACTACCATAAGATGACCTATGCCGACTTCCTACGCGACTACCCCGGATTCGACTGGACCACATACTTCACCAACCTCGGCTACACCGACATCGACAGCATAGATGTGGGTCAGCCCGAAGCTACCCATGAAGCCCTCCGTGTCATAGCCGAAACCGATGTAGAGGCTCTGAAAGACCTCACCGAATGGCAGGTACTCGACAGTTCTGGCAACCTCCTCGGCGACGAGGTATATGCCGAGGTATTCGACTTCTACGGTCGTAAAATGACAGGAGCACAGGAGCCCAAACCGCGCTGGCAGCGTTCCGTATCTTCCGTCAACGGCATCCTCGGCGAGGCCGTCGGACAGCTCTACGTCGAGAAATACTTCCCTGCAGCCAACAAAGAGCGAATGCTCGAGATGATACGCAACCTCCAGACCGCACTCGGCGAACGCATCGACGCACAGGAATGGATGAGTGCCGAGACCAAACGTGCAGCCCACGAAAAGTTGGATGCCTTCACCGTCAAGGTAGGCTATCCCGACAAATGGCGTGACTACTCTGCACTCGACATAGACCCTCACAAGTCGCTCTACGACAACATGAAGCAGATACGCATCTGGGCACACAACGACTACGTGAAGCGTCGCTGGAAACAACCCGTTGACCCTACCGAGTGGCACATGACACCGCAGACTGTCAACGCCTACTACAACCCCACCACCAACGAAATCTGCTTCCCTGCCGGCATACTCCAGTATCCTTTCTTCGACATGGAAGCCGACGATGCCTTCAACTACGGAGCCATAGGCGTAGTCATCGGACATGAGATGTCTCACGGCTTCGACGACCAGGGTCGCCAGTTCGACAAGGAGGGTAACTTCCGCGACTGGTGGACACCCGAAGACGCAGCACAATATAAGGAACGGGCACAAGTCATAAAGGATTTCTTCTCAGCCATAAAGGTACTGCCCGACCTCAACGGTAACGGCGACCTCTGCTGCGGAGAAAACCTTGGCGACCACGGCGGACTGAAATTCGCCTATGCAGCCCTGCAGAACGCCATGAAGACCCGCCCCCTCAGCGTCAAGGAAGGCTTCACCCCCGAGCAGCGCTTCTTCCTTGCCTATGCCGGAGTATGGGCACAGAACATCACCGAAGCCGAAATACGTCGTCGCACCACCATGGACCCCCACTCCCTCGGCGAATGGCGAGTCAACGGAGCACTCCCCCTCATCGACTCCTGGTACGATGCCTTCCATATCACACCCTCCGACCCACTCTACGTCCCATCCGATAAGCGCGTGAAAATCTGGTAAAACCCAAAACTGTAAACGCTAAACTGTAAACCGTAAACTAAAATGAAAAAAGGACTCACAAAAGCCAATATAAACAAAAAAGAACTCACCCGTCAGGTCATCGAACTCCTTGAAGCCAATGCCGGGTTCAAGTTCTCCATGAAGCGAATCTTCCAGGAGCTCCATTACTCCTCCCATCCCGTACGCATGATGTGCGTCGATGTGCTCGGCACCATCCTCGAAGACGACCGCGACGACTACTACGTAGAGAAAGTGGCACACATAGCCGAAGGCACATTCTATCGCACCAGCGGAGGCAGAAACTTTGTCGATACCGACGATGGCGTAGGCATATCCGTTTATGATGAAGACACACTCCATGCCCTTCCGGGCGACAGGGTCAGAGTGAGCGTACTGGCAAAGCGTCGCGACAGCAACAGAATTCGCGGACAGGTCACCGAGATTCTACAACACTCCGAACGTCCCTTTGTCGGCACCCTTCAGATACAACACGATACCGCTTTCCTCATCAATCCCTCCAGCGTCCTGCCGCAGGACATACTCATACCGCAGCGTATGCTCGGCGGCGGAGTCAACGGCGACAAAGTAGTAGTGCGCATAGTGGAATGGCCTGTCACCTCACGCAATCCTATCGGCGAAGTTGTTCAGGTACTGGGTAAGGAAGGAGAGAACGAAACCGAGATGCACGCCATACTGGCAGAGTTCGGACTCCCCTACTCCTATCCCAAGGAAGTGGAAGAGGCAGCCGACCTCATCGACGCCGGCATCACAAAGACAGAGATAGCCAAGCGCGAGGACTTCCGCGATGTCCTGACCATGACCATCGACCCTCGCGATGCCAAAGACTTCGACGACGCCATATCCATTCGCGACGTATCTTCGAAATACAGCCGTTCCGACGGCTCCAAAGTCTGGGAAATCGGAGTCCACATAGCCGACGTGAGCCATTACGTCGTAAAAGACGGACTCATCGATCAGGAAGCCGAAAAACGTGCCACCAGCATCTACCTCGTCGACCGCACCATCCCCATGCTGCCCGAGCACCTCTGCAACGGCATCTGCTCCCTTCGTCCGGGCGAAGAGAAACTCACCTTCTCCGTCGTCTTCGACATGAACGACAACGCCGAAGTGCTCGACAGCCGCATCCGCCACACCGTCATCAAGAGTCGTCGCCGCTTCACCTACGAAGAGGTGCAGGCTGTGCTCGAAGCCCATGGCGAAGCCACCGAATGCGAAGCCATCCGCAAGGGCGAGATGAAACCCACCGAACCCGTCCTCGCACAAGAGGTGACGGTAAACGCCCAAGGCCAGTGCCTCTGCAGCGACGGCACCGTGCAGCCCGATGCCGAGACCTTTGCCGACGAACTCATCACCCTCAACCGCTTTGCACGTCGCCTGCGCGAACAGCGGTTCAAGGAAGGAGCCATCAACTTCGACCGCGAAGAAGTGCGCTTCGAGATAGACAAGGACGGCAAACCCCTCAGCGTCTATTTCAAACGTGCAAAAGACGCAAATAAACTCGTTGAGGAATTCATGCTGCTTGCCAACCGCACCGTAGCCGAGAGCATCGGAAAAGTAAAGAAAGGCGAGAAAGCCAAAGTGCTCCCCTACCGTATTCACGACCTGCCCGACCCAACAAAACTCGACAACCTCGCAGTTATGGCCAGTCGTCTGGGTCATGTCCTCATCACCCAGGGCAGCAGGGTCGAAGTGGCAAAGAGCCTCAACCGCCTGCTCCACGACGTCAGGGGTGAGCGTTGGGAAAACCTCGTCGAGAACGTATCCCTGCGTGCCATGCAGAAAGCCCGTTACTCCACCTTCAACATCGGGCACTACGGACTTGCCTTCGACTACTACACCCACTTCACCAGCCCTATCCGTCGCTATCCCGACCTCATGGTCCATCGTCTGCTCACCCTCTACGAAGACAACCCCGAGAAGAACGTCAGTCAGAAATACTACGAAGACCTCTGCACCCACAGCTCCGACATGGAGCAGTTGGCTGCTCAGGCCGAACGTGCCAGCATCAAATACAAGCAGGTTGAATTCATGGCAGACAAACTGGGAGAAGAATTCGATGCACATATCAGTGGCGTGAGTGAATTCGGAGTCTATGCCGAGATAGACGACAACAAATGCGAAGGACTTATCTCCGTGCGTAATCTGGGCGATGAAGCCTTCGACTACGACGACAGCAACTACACACTCATCGGTCGTCAGAGTCATCACCGCTTCACCCTCGGCGACCCCATCCGCATCCGTGTCGCAGCAGCAAACCTCTTCCGCAAGCAACTCGACTACGAATTCGTGCGCAAGCTAACCGACGATAAAGACGACGCAGCCACTATCCGTCCTGCCTTCTATACCAATGCCCCCAGCAAGAAACCGAAGGGAAAGAAAGAAAAGAAAAAGAAAGGCAAGAAAAGAAAATAACCTTAACGATAACGTTAACCCTAACTGTAAGCCGTAAGCTGTAAGCTAAATGTTCAATGTCCTTGATTTTCTCTTTCCACGCCATTGTGCAGTATGCGGAACAGTTCTCCATCGGAGCGAACAGCACGTCTGCATCCGCTGCTTCATGGACATGCCCCGTACCCTCTACCACATTGACGAGCATAGTCGTCTGGAAAAGAACTACTGGGGCAAAATACCCATCGTCCGAGCTGCCGCGCTTATGAAATACACCGAAAGTTTCAAGCGCATCATCCACTCCCTCAAATACGATGGCAACACAACTATCGGTGAATACTTCGGCAGTCTCGCAGCACAGGAAATCAAGGACGCCTCCACATTCTTCTCCGACATCGACTGCATCATCCCCCTCCCCCTCCATTGGCATCGTCAGCTCCATCGCGGCTACAACCAGTGTTACTACATAGCCCGCGGCATCCGTAAGGTGACTCATCTGCCCATCCTCACAGGAGTCGTCCGTCGCGTCATCGACAACGAAAGTCAGACCCACCTCACCCACGAAGAGCGCCAGCGTAACGTACAAGACATCTTCCGCTGCACCCATCCCGAACGCCTACGAGGTAAACACATCCTCATCATCGACGACGTCATCACCACCGGAGCCACCACCACTTCCTGCGCCCTCTCCATCCTCCGTGCCCTCGGCGACTATACCGACGACGGACTCAACATCCGTTCCTCCGTCCGCGTCAGTATCCTCGCCTTAGCTATAGCGGAATAATACACATTATCTATATATACAGCACTCGCACCAGGATGTTCCCGATGCGAGTGATTTTGTATTGAAATAAGACCGTCGTTTTCTCGCCAATATAAAGCAAAACTATAGAAATATGCATAATTTTCAACCGCACATTTGGAAAAGTTCAAACAAGTTTGGTTTTCACTCATTTATTCGTACCTTTGCAAATCATAATCCAAATGAAATGAAGACGTACGACAAACCATTAGAGGAAAACGAATCCATGATGGCAAACGAGCCTTTAATCATGAATGTCATGAATAACAGAAATGATATTAATCGTGCCATCACAGGAGATGAACTACTTAATCGTTTACGTCCGAGAATCAAGAGCCTATTCCAATGAAACAGGTTTTATTTGCCCCCGAGGTTGAAGAAGATCTCTATCAGTTGGTAAGAATACTTGTCGAAAAAGATATCACCAACAATCACATCAACGGGCAGTATTTCAACGTCTAAACACCCATTCTCGCCCTACACATTATTTATATATACAACACTCGCACCAGGTAGGTTCCCGATGCGAGTGTTTTGTATTCCGGTAGTCCCCCCCCTTCACACATAATACTTTCTCACGTCCCAGTAGGAAGAAATAATCCCGTAGGTATTTTTAATAATCCCATAGCGATTAATAAAAATCCCATAGGGATTATTTTTATTCCCCTCGCGATTTTATATTAAGGCTGATATGTAAAAACAATAAAGCATAGGAGGCGAAACGTACAGACTTCGTCGAAGTGACTTACACCCGATGAGACCATTAATAAAAAACATAAGGATAAATTATTTACAGGTGTTTACCAATCTATTTCTTCTTTGGTCTTTGTACTTCCAAGTATTGCGTTGATTGTGCTATTCATCATATAATTAAGCCTATAATATTCTTTCTTCTTGTTGTCTTTAACTTCGCCATTCTTGAAAAGTCCTTTTGCATATTTTGTATAACTTTTATTTGGTTTTGTATAGTTGGAATCATGGAAATACGGCTCTATAAGAGGTGCTTCAACGCGGACACGTCCATCTTTTATTCTAAATTCAAGTTGGTAGTAACCTCGCCACGTCCCAACGGGAATTCCCATCGTACTATTTGTAAGAAAATCATCTAATGCCCGGATTTTGATAGAAATATCATCAACGACAGACATCACTTTTGATGGATTGTTATAAATCGACCCCACATTTGCAGCAAGTTCTTGAAATATCTGATGGGCATCTTTTCCTTCATATGTTACAATAACAAAGTCTGCACCATCGCTCGTTTTAAATGTTCCATCTTCAGTTACATGAAAGTTTACAATAGATTGAGCTATACTACTCATACTCATAACAGTAAAAGCCAGTATTAAAAATAAAAGTTTTGTTTTCATAATCACTATTATTTAAGTTGTTGTACAATATTGCATTTTTTCTGCGCAACTGCCTTAAATAACAAAAGCGCAGACCCTCGCCATACGCTCTCTGGCTCACCACAAGCCGAATATACTATGGGTTAAGTCCGCGCCATATACGGCACGTTCCCAATGTATATTCTTTTGCTCGCATCATTTCGAGGTGGTGATTCGAGAGCGATTGAGCAAAATGCATTAATTTAAAACTTAATGCGCTACAAAAGTACATGTTTGTTTTTTATATTCCAAATTATTATGTCAAATACTTTTTAATTTAATTAAAAACTTGCATATACAATAACATAAACATGAGCATAAAGTATGAAATAACAAAAAGAGTGACTTCGTTCTGAAGTCACTCTATAAGACCATCAATGGTCAATGTTCAATGGTCAATGATTTAATCTTCGATGAGGTCGTTGCCTGTCATCTCCTTGGGCTGTGGAAGTCCCATAATGTGGAGGATGGAAGGTGCGACGTCGGCAAGCACTCCGTTCTTTACGCGGGCGTTCTTGTTCTCTGTTACGTAGATGAACGGAACGGCGTTGAGGGAGTGGGCTGTATTCGGAGTGCCGTCGGGGTTGAGTGCGTTGTCTGCATTTCCGTGGTCGGCGATGATGATGGTCTCGTAGTCCATCTGCTTTGCTGTCTCGACTACGTCGTGTACACACTGGTCGATGGCTACGACGGCCTTCTCGATTGCAGGATATACGCCTGTGTGGCCTACCATGTCGCCGTTGGCGAAGTTAACGACTATCCAGTCGTATTTGCCAGTCTTGATGGCTTCGCAGAGCTTGTCCTTTACTTCGAAGGCTGACATCTCGGGTTTGAGGTCGTAGGTTGCCACCTTAGGAGAGTTGACGAGGATGCGGTCTTCGCCCTCGAACGGAGCTTCGCGTCCGCCGTTGAAGAAGAAGGTGACGTGTGCGTATTTCTCTGTCTCTGCCGTGTGGAGCTGCTTGAGTCCGAGGCTTGAGATGTATTCGCCAAGTGTGTTATCAACGTTCTCTTTCGGGAAGAGTATGTGTACGCCCTTGAAGCTGGCGTCGTAAGGAGTCATGCAGTAGTACTGGAGACCCGGAATGGTCTTCATGCCCTGTTCCGGCATGTCCTGCTGGGTGAGCACGATGGTGAGTTCCTTGGCGCGGTCGTTGCGGTAGTTGTAGAAGATGACTACGTCGCCCTCTTTGATGCGTCCGTCAACATTTGCGTTTACGAGTGGCTCCATGAACTCGTCGGTGTTCTTGTGCTCCTCGGTGTGGGAGTCGTAGCACGACTGAACGCCTTCGACCATATCGGTACACTTGCGACCCTTGCCCTCGATGAGCTGGTCGTAGGCTACCTTGATGCGGTCCCAACGCTTGTCGCGATCCATTGCATAGAAACGTCCGATGATGGAAGCGATGGCTCCTACGCCTACCTCGTCGATGTGGCGCTGGAGGTCGGCGATGAATCCCTTACCCGACTTGGGGTCGGTGTCGCGTCCGTCCATGAAGCAGTGGACGAAGCAGTTCTTCACTCCGTATTCCTTTGCTATGTCAACGAGTTTGAGGATGTGGTCGAAGCTGGAGTGTACGCCACCGGTAGAGGTGAGTCCCATGAGGTGGACGGAGTGTCCGGTCTTCTGAGCATAGCCGTATGCCGACTGGATTTCGGGGTTCTTGAGGATGCTGTTGTCGGCACATGCGCGGTTAATCTTTACGAGGTCCTGATAAACGATGCGTCCGGCACCGATGTTGAGGTGTCCGACTTCGGAGTTACCCATCTGTCCGTCGGGCAGGCCCACGTTTTCACCACTGGCCTGGAGTTCGGAGTGTGGGTAGGTTGCGTTGAGATAGTCCATGTAGGGAGTGGGAGTCTGATAGATGACGTCACCTTTTCCCTTGTCGCCGATTCCCCATCCGTCGAGAATCATAAGAAGTGCTTTCTTTGCCATAGTTGTATTTTGTTTTTAGTTGTTAGTTTTTAGAATTTCACTACGTGGGTTCCGAGTGCGAAGGCTTTCTCCATGTTGCCGGTGGTCTTGAAGACGTCGGCCTTGGCTGAGATGTTGTCGAGGAAGTTGACGAGCGATGCCTCGGGTATGCATGGGGTAACGGGCGAGCCGAATTCCAGTTCGCCGTGGTGTGCCAGTACGCAATGGATGATGAAGTTGATTTCACGTTTGTCGATGCCTGCCTCGCGGAGTATGCCGTTGAGGTAGTTTGCCGACATGTATATGTGTCCGAGCAGGTACATGTTCTCCTGGCTTTCGCCTTCGGTATTGTATTCGCAGAGCTTGCCCCAGTCGTGGAAGAGGATGGAGACGATGATGCGTTCGGGTTTTATCTCTTCCTGATAGGGATAGACGGGATAGAGCCCTTCGAACATATGGAGCATCTGCCACGTGTGGTTGAGGAGTCCGCCCGGGAAGGCGTGGTGTACGCTGGTGGCAGCAGGGTATTTGCTGTAGGGGTCGAAGAGTTCGGCTGCGTATTTCCGGATGATGGCAATCAGCGCCTCATCGGTGCAGAACTCAAGCAGACGGCTGATGGTTGCATCCCACTGGCTGCGCTTGATAGGACGCGGAATGAGCGGATAGAGCGGGTGGTCTTCGGTAGGAAATTTGCCGAGGACGATGTCGAGCTGTCCGGCAGACTTCTTCCCTTGGTAGTCGCGGATATTGATGAAGGTGATGAGCTGTCCGACCTTGGGACCGGAAGTCTTGGGTACGTCCCACACGCTGATGTTCTCCACTCCGTCGAGGTTTGCACATTTGAGGGAAACGAAGGGCGAACCCTTGCTGGTCACTCCGTCCTGACGACTGATTACGATATACTCTTTTGCCATGAGAAAAATTTTTGATGCGCAAAGTTACACATTATTAATTAAAAGGGACACATAATTAATCAAATAATGAAAAATATACTCTATCTTTGTAGCACCTTAAATTCTAAGAGTTATGAAAAGAATATCGGTTATTATTGTATTTGCTTTGCTGACAGGCAGTTTTGCGACAGCAAAGAAGAAGGACACCCAAACGTTCAGAATCACACAGGAGGAGCGGCAACGGATTGACGGATTCGGCGCGAGCGACGCATGGAGCATGTGGAGAGCCACGTGGTGGTCGGACTCGCTGCGCACCCAGATTGCCGACTGGCTGTTTTCGAGCGAGACAGACAAGGACGGCAACCCCAAGGGCATAGGACTGTCGATTTGGCGATTCAATGCCGGAGCAGGAAGTGCCACTCAGGGCGACTCAGCCAAGATAAACCGCGACACCCGAACGGAGTATTACCAGAACCAGACGGGTCAGCGACTCTTCCTGAAGATGGCAAAGGAGAGAGGTGTGCCCGTGATGCTGGCATTCTTCAACAGTCCGCCTGTAAGCATGACGATAAACGGACTGGGCACCAACACAGGACGCGGAGGTACGTTCAACCTGAAGGAGGATATGTACGACGACTTTGCCCGCTATGCTGCCGACATGGTAGAAACGATAGAACGGGAAGACGGCGTGAAGTTCGACTATCTGTGTCCGGTGAACGAACCCGACGGCAGTTGGAACTGGCAGGGGCCGAAGCAGGAAGGCACTCCGGCTACGAACCGAGAGATAGCAAGGATTACCCGGGAGATGAGTAAGGAGTTTTCGCAGCGCGGCCTGACCACTCAGATTATGGTGAACGAATCGAGCGACATACGCTGTATGCTGGGCATTCACGACACAGATTGGCAACGCGGCAACGAGATTCAGGCATTCTGGAACAGCGATTCCACCGATACTTATGTAGGTAATCTGCCCAACGTGGCACATATCATGGCAGGACATTCGTACTGGACGAATACCCCTGTGCTGAAACCGAAGGACAGAGGATATGAACGGCGAGGACTGTACGGAATAAGGAAACGACTGGACAAGGCAATGAAAGAGGTGGGTGTGAAGTTCTGGATGTCGGAACTCTGCATCATGGGGAACGACCATGAGATTGGCGGAGGAACACCATACGACTTCACGATGAAAACGGCACTTTACGTAGCTCGAGTGATGCACTACGACCTGACGGCAGCCAATGCCTGCAGCTGGCAATGGTGGAGAGCCCTGGGCGGCAACTATCGCGACGGACTGCTGATGGGCAGCGGCAGGGGCAGACAGGGATACAGGGTTAGAGACTCAAAGCTGCTGTGGTCGGTAGGTAACTACAGCCGTTTCGTACGTCCCGGAGCCGTACGACTGGAAGTGGAAGGCAACGACGGCGACCCATACGGCGTGATGGTGTCAGCATACAGGAACGAGGACGGCAGCACAGTAGTGGTAGCTATCAACTACTCAAACAAGGATGTAGAAGTAAACATCGATGGAATGGGTAATTCCGGAAAAACCACCATGTATAGGACATCAGACACAGAAGGCGAAAACCTAAAGAATGTGGGAGTGACCGACGGCAAAGGAGTAACGCTGAAAGCACGTTCGATTACTACATTCAAGAATTAGCGCATCAAGATTGCAAAATCAGCAAATATCATTCTCATTTTTGCCTATAAAGCATTCACAAGTTAAGAATTTTCCTCTTGGGGTTAATTTTTGCCTTTTTTCTTTTGCAAATATATGTTATAAATATATATCTTCGCAGATAAGAAGTGTTAACAACCAACTTTTAATAACCAAAACATTCTAAAAAACACTATGAAAACCAAACATTTTCTGATAGGCGGACTTGCGACCCTATCGTTAATCGTGGTGTCATCATGTACAGACAGCAGCTACGACCTGAACAATGTTGACACGACAGCAAGATTCCAAGCAAATAAACTGACTGTGCCCATTAACCTGAACGCACTGACATTCAGCCAAGTATTGGATTTGGACGAGAACAGCGAAATCAAAAAGGAAGTTGTCGATGGCAAGGAAATTTACGTAGTAAAGAAAGAAGGCACGTTCAACTCAAGCGAAATCAATGTCGATAAGATTACTGCACATCCATCGATTGGATCAAGTTCGGCTGTACTCTCACAGACGGGTACACTGCCAGGTGGTTTGACTGCGGAATTTGCCATTATAGGAGTGGCACCAACTATTTTCACAGCAAATGCAACAGACATCGATGAGTCAATTAAAGAAATAGACACATTGGGAGTGAACAGTACTCTGAAAACTACCATCACTTTGACAGCTTCAGGTAGTATTGCATGGGCAAGTGCCGTTACAATAAAAGGACTCAAAATTGAATTCCCTGCAGGTATGAAATGTACTACAACACAAGGTAAATTCATTGAGACAAATCCTACGATGAAGGACTACAGTCTGCTTGACCTGAGCACAGTGGATCTTAAACCTAATTCCAGCGGAAAAATTGAAATTACACTGAACATAACAGATTATTATACTGTTACGAAGAGTGACAATACACAGAACATCGATTTCGACCCATTGGCAGGAACTCTTACAATTTCTGACCAAGTAAAGATTCAGTCTGGTACAATTGAACTTTACAATGCAGGTGGTTCATTCCCTTCAAGCATCAACTTCAACATTGCTCCGACGATGGACGACCTCGTAGTAGAGACTTTCACTGGAAAGGTCAACTACAAGGTTAAAGATTTCAATATAGACCCAATCGACCTTAGCAATCTGCCTGACTTCCTGAATCAGGAAGGAACAAAACTGGGACTGGAGAATCCACAGATTTATCTCGGACTGAACAACCCGGTAGGTAATTTCCACTTACAGACATACGGCCCTAACGATTATGTATATCTGCAAAGCACTTTCAAGATGACACCGCAACGCGAGGACAAAAATGGTAATCTCCATATCGGCTCTGATTATGTACTTGATCCTCCAGGTATATTCGAGGTTCCAGGTGGAACAACCGCAGAACAGCTGTTCGTAATGGCTCCAACTGACCCGAAACCCAAATACTATCAAGGATTTAACAACCCATCAGGACTGCCGTTCACATATGTGAAATATACGGGTTTGAAGGATGTCCTGCAAGACCCCGTAGTTGATGGTATTCCGACGAAGATTGAAGTGAAAGCTGAACCGGAACTGCCAGCACAGGATGTTTCCAAGTTCACTCTCGGTACAGACCTCGGTAAGGTTGAAGGACGCTACACATTCTATTCTCCGCTGCAACTTTCAGCAGGAACACAAATCTGCTACAACGATACTGTTGACGGATGGAATGACGAAGACGTAGATGCCATGACAATTACAAATCTGACAATAACCATGGAAGTTACGTCAGATGTTTCATTCCCTGTTGCGTTGCAAATACAGCCTATAGGATTAGATGCAAAACCAATAGGAAAGAAATCTGACCCGGAAACCATCAAGGCTCTGGCACAGGGTCAGAAGATTCAGATTGTACTTGACGGCTCGGTAACACCATTCAAACATCTCGACGGCATCATATTGGAAGCTAGAATAATCAATAGTGACCCGAATGCCATCCTCAACCCGAACATGGAGCTTAAACTCAAAAACAGCAAGGCTACCATAACCGGCTACTACGAAAAAGAACTCTAACCATTAACCTTTAAAACACAGAAAAGTATGAAAAGAATAATATATATGGTTGCAGTTCTTTGCATAGCTACAACTGCAACAGCACAAAACCTACTTTCGGGCTACTATACGGAAGGGAATCTGTACCGTCACGATATAAACCCTGCCATAGGAAACGATAGAAATTATGTGTCGATACCAGTAATAGGTAATCTGGATATTAACATGAACAGCAACTTGAAAGTAAAACACATCCTGTTTAACCGTGGCGGAAAGACCGTGCTGTTTACAAACCCAATGGTAGATCCAGGCGAAGTGCTTGACAATATAAAGGACAAACATCGCATAACACAAAACCTGAGAATGCAAATTCTGGGTGCAGGCTTCAAAGCATGGGGCGGCTATAACACCTTTGAGCTCAATGCCAGAGAAAACGTATATGCAAATGTCCCCGGCGACCTGATAAGAGTTGCAAAGCAGGGAGTCGAGAACCAGACCTATGATTTGTCGAACTTAAACGCACATGCTGATGCATATGTTGAGATGGCATTCGGTCACAGCCGTCAGCTTGACGAGAAATGGCGTGTAGGTGCTAAAATTAAGTTCCTGTTCGGTATCGGAAACATCGATGCAAACGTAAACAAAGGTCAGCTTCAGCTGCTTAACGATAATTTCATCGGTGTAAGCGACGCTATTGTACAGACCAGCCTCAAGGACGTACAATACAAGATTGATTCGAAGATGCGTGGTTCGGAAGGAAACGAGCAGCAACACGATTATGTGTCAGGTATTGACAAGACGAAGTGGGGTGTCTGCGGATTCGGTATGGCATTCGACCTCGGTGCTGAGTACACGATTAATGAAAACTGGAAGGTTTCGATGTCGTTGGTTGACCTCGGATGGATTAGCTGGAGTAAGAACTTCGTAGCATCGACTGATGGTGAGCACCAAGTTGAATCTGACAGCCACAGATTCAACCTTTCAGACGGAGACAACACGAAGTCTTTCTCCGATGAAATGGACGACTTCACAGCAGAGCTGGCATCACTATACGAACTGAAGGATAAGGGTGACACAGGCGGTCGTTCACGTGCTCTTGGAGCAACCTGGAGCTGGGGTGCTGAATACAAGACTAAGTTCTACGACAAACTGAAGTTCGGCTTCCTGAACACTACACGCATTGCTGGCAAGTATAGCTGGACGGATTTCCGTTTCTCTGCAAACGTAGCTCCAACTAAAGCATTCTCAGCATCTGCAAACCTTGCATTCACCACATTCGGCACAAGCTTCGGATGGGTAATCAATGTGCATCCTTACGGATTCAATTTCTTCATCGGTATGGACCACACACTTGGCAAACTGGCTAAACAGGGTCTGCCCCTCTCAGGACGCGCAAACCTGAACCTTGGTTTCAATGTCACATTCTAAATAAGCAATAAAAAACTGACAATGTTTATTTGTCAGTTATCTTCAAGAACCTTGTTACTATATTGACAAGGTTCTTATTTTTGTTGTTGATAAAAGCATCGAGAAGACGGGTCTTCCCTGCTGGGTTCTGAGGTATAACATCGTAGTCGGCTATGCTGGCAGGAATGAGACAGGTATATCCCTGACGGAGGGTGATGCTGTCGCCGGTGGAACGAATCTGTATCTGACAGTCCCCCTCAAGACACATGGTGACGATGAAGGAGTCGTACTTCAGCAGATTGCGATGGAAGGCACGGGCCGTCTCCACGATACGAACAGTAAAGTACGGGGATTCGATACAGGGATTGGCACGTTCCTTCTCATTATTATATATAGTACGGTATTCGTCCTGCACATTGAAATCGATGGCACGCATAGCCTGAGCTGTATGCAGTTGGCGAGGCTTGCCGTCAAGACCAGGCCGGTTGTAGTCGAATATGCGATATGTGATATCGCTGTTCTGCTGCACCTCGGCAAGAAGTATGCCTCCGCAGATGGCATGAACACGACCTGCAGGGAGATAGAACACGTCACCGGTTTTTACCTCATGTTTCGCCAATACGTCGCAAATTGTACCGTCCTCTACCCTACGCACATACTCTTCCAAGGAAATCCTTTCTTTCATTCCAGCATAGAGGAAGGAACCAGGCTTAGCATCGATGATGTACCAACATTCAGTCTTTCCGTTCTTGCCCTCTTCGCGCTGAGCCATCTCATCGTCAGGGTGTACCTGTATGCTGAGGTCGGCTGCTGCATCGATAAACTTAATAAGCAGAGGAAATTCCCCGTTATACTTCTCAAATACACTCTTGCCCAACAGGTCTGCCCCAAACTCCTTTACCACATCATCAAACCGACGACCTCGAAAAGCTCCGTTGCTGATGACGCTGACTGATGAAGGGACAACACTGATTTCCCAACTCTCACCTATCGGCTGACGGGAGGGTTGCAGCTGTTTGTACGGTTCTATCTGGTTGCCACCCCATACTGTAGGATGGAGATTTGGTTCGAATAGGAGAGGATATAGCATTTATAAGTGTTGATAGTTGAAAGTTAAGAGATTAGAACGGATATCCGACGGCGAAATGGACTGCCACACCGTCTTTCCAGAAATTTTCAATGTTATAGTAGCCCGATTTACTTGTTTCGTATGGAGCATGTATGGCCACACCCACATCGAAACGGAGTACGAGGAATTCCAAGTCATAGCGGATACCGAAGCCAGTACCGAGGGCAATCTGTTTGAAGAATGTATCGGAACGCAACTCCGTTATTGCGAATGGTGTACCGTCAGAGTCTGAGTTTTTCCAGCCCCATACGTTTCCGGCATCAACAAACAAAGCTCCGTAGAGGTTTCCGAACATTGGGAAACGGTACTCGGCATTCATCTCGATACGTATGTCTCCACTATGAATCAGGTAGTGGTTGTACTTTTCGGTATAGAATCCACCAGGTCCGATAGAGCGGGTACCGAATGCACGGATACTATTCGCACCGCCCACATAAAACCATTCTGTAATAGGAGTGACATCTGAGTTGCCATACGGACGGCAGAAACCCAGATAAGCACGTGTAGCGAGTTCGCTACGTGGAGTAAGACGGAAACGGTTACGCAATTCGAGGATAACCTTCAGAAACTGACTGTAATTTTCAAATATAAAATTCTTCTCCTTTTCGTTCCACGACTTTCCTGCAATAGCCTGTGCCGTAGCTATTAGGTTTCCACCCTCCTTTACCGTTGCCGTGAAGTGGGTCGAAACAGGGTTGAAATGATTTGATGAATTATCATAACAGAATACATACTGCATCGATGGTGTGTATCGGTCGGCAAATGCCTGTGAGAGTACCGTAATTATATTAGCTGACTTTATATAATCATCTGAAATATCCCGCACATCGAGCAGGTCGATACCGATTGGAGTAAAGGTATGAGTTATGTATTTAGAGGTCTGGAACGAATAGTCGATACCGAACTGCAGACGGTTATAACGATATACGTTTGCCACATTCGAGCGTGTAAACCCAGCCGAGAATTTCGTAGATGTAGGATAGCGGTAACGACGGTTTGCAAGCCCAGGAAAACCAATCCAAGGTATAGTATAACCGAGGTCCACACCATATTCGTAGGTATTACGGCGATTAACGTCAACTCCTTCACTTCCGGAGAGTCGCCAGTAGTAGAGTCCGCGCAAAGTCATCGACAATGTCTCGCCACGATGGAATGCGTTACGCTTCGAGAGAGTGAGCGCCATATCTGGACCAAACTGTGTATTACTCTTGTACGACAGGTTGAATTCAAGTGCGGCATCGATGAGTTTATCCATCGTCAGGTTGATACGCGAATCGAGTACAGTACATGTGTCTGTTGTGTCGCGTGGGGTGAACGAGAGCTGAACGTTGGAGAATATGTTCATACTCGACAGGGAATTGAGAGTTTGCGACACTCTTTCTTCGTTATACATCTGACCTGTACGGAACTTCAGTCCACGGTATATAACACGCGGCGACACGGGAAGACGTTTCCCCTGATAAGCTATTGTCAGATTGCGGAATGAAAGGGTGTCGTCGTAGTTCATCATACGTTGCCGGTTGCCCCCTGCTGGAACACCCCTTATCTTATTGTCGCGAATGAAGACATCGCGCTTTCCTATAGTCCACTGTCTTTTGGCACGTTCTGGCAGTTGTCTGTCAGCTGCGACAAGCAGTTTTACCTTACCCGGATTATTAATCGAATCGGCAAGATAATCGATATACTCGGTACGGAAATAATACAGACCGTTATTATGGAATTCCTTGTTCAGTCGAATCTTCTCGTTCTGGAGGTCCAATACCGAGAACTGGTTTCCCTGATGCAGCATACTGGCATCCTGAGTTGCCTTTATAATACTGTCCTCAATCGTAGGAAAGATATATACGATGGAATCCCACATATATGCTTTACCCAGATGTATATCATACTCTATTTTCTGTTTCCGGGGATTCTTTCCGCTGATAAGTTTATACTTCACGTCAGCCCCGAAATAGCCGTAGTTCTGCAATAGGTTCTTCGCCACCATCACTCGTGTTTCGGGTGAAGCTGATGTAATAGTCCTAGGAGTGGCAGCAAAAGAGTTGAAGAACCACTTACGGAATCCTTTCATCTCCTTGTTTACCATCGAGTTGTAAATCCATAGTCCAATGGGGAGAGGAGAACGTAACGACGAACTGCCAAACAGAGAGTTGTTGGGAGCATAAGCCAGGGCTGCCTCTACTTCGTCAAGTGCCGCTGCCTCAGCCGAAGTATTCTGCTTATCATCCACATTGATAGCTTTGATACCTGTATAAAGGCACTCCCCCTCCGGCAGGTTGCTCGTAGTGGAGCACCCGACAAACAGACATGCTGCAAAGGAAAGAATCAATATGTATGATTTATTTCTCATTTTTCTCATTAGCGGTTTCTTTTCTATTCCGTTTGAATATAAACAGGTCGGTCACCTTATCCACTTTCTTGCGTAGAAGCAATCCGGCACCACTCTTCTGAAGTACACCATCCACTATATTATTATAATCGTTTGCATAGAAGATACGCACATATCGGGTGGCACTGTTGTCAAGTCGCCATTCGAGCGATACGTCATCTATAAACGAACCCTGATTTGACTGCTGGTATGCGTTTTTGTTGCTCGATACCTTTCCGCCTATCACAACGTTAAGACGTTCGTTGAAGAACCGTTTCGAGAATTTAAACGAGTAGTCCGTGCCTGTTTCGCCATTGGAATATGTCGTATTGTCTATTCCCACACTTACATCCACCACCGAACCGAGTGTCTTACCTGTCAGAGAGTTGATTTCTGACTGCAGGAAACTGTTAAGGGCACCATTCGATGCAGTGCTTGAAGTATTGCTTGCCGACAGATACATACCCGTAGCCATCAAAGCCACCGCAAGTTTATTCTTATCTTCATCTGTATAGCCAGACAGTTCTTCTTTTACCACCGGATCTTGAGGAGCATCAATCGTAAACTGGAGTCCCATATCAGAGAGTGAGTTTGTTATCTTCACACCCACATCGAAGATGACGCTTCGAGCCGATGCACCTTCTTCGCTGACATACGCTTTCATACGTTCTGTCGCAGCTATATTGAGGACAGGATTCGTCACATCACCGTTGAAATCGATATAACTGCCTGAAGCAATCACGAATGTCCTAAGAGGGATGATGGGCAGAGTATATTTCATTTCACCCTCCACCACCGTTATACGTCCTATCACACTGAGCACACCCTCAGGGGTATAAGTCATCGTTACCTGACCTCCACTACGCAAAGTGATATAACTCTGACGATCTGACGAGAATTCGCAGTTGAACTTCGCACCTTCCTCAATTCTCAGCGCCACCCTCATGTCTATACCCATTGCCTTAGGTTTTACCGTTACCGTATCAGGAGGGGCATTGAAATCTACGAATGTGACTACATCTTCAAGACGGTCACCCTGCGAAAGTGGAGTTTCCGTCATGATATAAGTCATGTTCGTCTTACTTAGGATATTGATGGCTCCACGTATCGAGAGGTCTGTCATCGAACCGTTTACCCTAAACATGATATCTCCGTATATATCACCGAAGAGTACGGCTTTCCTGCTACGTTTTGCTTCTATCAACTTGAATCCGTAACCATAGAGCGACAGCGACATATACATGTTGTCGAAATCAGCAAAATCGAAATAACCATCGAAGTCGAGCGGGGTGTCACCGGCACCGTAAATCTTGTAATGGTCGAACTTTATACGGCTGTTCTCTATATATGCCGTATCGTTCGCCAGTCGAAGGTCGAGCGAATACGGTTCCGAAAGTACATGCACATCGGTCGTAACAACCTTGCCGTCAAAAGCAAGTTTGTCAGTCGATCCTTTAACCGTCAAGTCGCCAGTCATGTAACCACTGAATCCCATCAGTTTATCTGGCACAAACGGAGATATCAGCGAAAGCGGTACTTCTGCCAGTTTCAGATTGGTATCGAGATACCCCTCGGGAGTCTGAGTACTGTAACTACCCTTCATCATTGCGATAGGGATATCGTTGTAGTCTAGGGTTGCATCCACGGTATGAACATCTGTTCCCTGCGGAGTATAGACAAGATTGGAGTGAAGATTGCCCACAGCCATATCTTCATACATAAAATCTTTCAACGACACATCACCGAGAACCTTAAATTGCTCGTCATGCACGTCATAGGTTGCATCCAGATTGAATAATCCTGCCATATGTGGAGCAAAAGGTATCACCTTCATCAGTTCCTGAAGATTCAGATTCCGGATTATGGCATGAGCCATCTGTTCGTTCCATTCATTGGGCTGTGCCTGCAACGCGATGTTACAACTGTCTTCAAGCGAATTCAGCTGTATATCCGCATTGACAAGTCCAAACTCAGGTGCTTCGTTAAGATTGGGGCGTAAAAGCTGAATCGTCACATGGTTGTCATCGTTCAGTCTGAATCGTTTGAAACCCAGTATAGGTTCATCTGGGTATAAATTCACCAGTATAGCACTGTCAACCGTTTGCAGATGCAGTCCAAGGTCGATACCCTGCTCTCTCTGCTTATTGAAGAAACGCAGATGAGCATCCGTAGCCTTCGGTGCTGTATATCCGTCGAGGAAAGCCTTGAATCCGGGCACCATAGGTTGGTCGTCGGTGATGACTGCCATACGGAACGTCATCAGGTCGGAATCCTGTTTAACTATGAAATATGTACTGTCTATCCTGATTGTGTCATACTGCAAGGCATAAAGATGTCCATGTCCGGAGATTCCGTGCTCAGGTGTGGTACGCATCTTGACCGATAATTCCGAAAATGCCACCCCGTATTCTTTCAATAGGGGTGTTACGGGGTTGTTTTTGCCGGCTTGTGCTTCTACGAACAAAACAGGCATATGCTCCTTCAGGTCATCAATGTTTACCTTTCTTTCCTTAAACTGTTTCGCAAACGCATCAGCACACTTCATCGACTGATCAACGAATGTCATGATATTGTTAGGAGTACGGAAATCGACACTTATATCTCCCGCGCCAAACTGAACATCCGTAGTGTCCACCGTAGTCAGGGCTTTCAGCATAAAAGCATTGGTAGTGAGAGAATCGGAATAAGTCCGTATATCCACTCCACGTATGTCCACATCGCACTGAAACAGAGGATGCTTACTACTCCAGTCTGCCAACGAAAAATCGGCAGAGCCCTCGGTACGTACTACCAGTGTCGTGTCGATAAAGCCCATAGCCATTATGTCGGCATGATCCACATCGAGCACCATCTTACCTTCAACACTTTCCTTTACCGACTTCTCCTTCAATCGGTTCTGAATCACATTGCCGAGATTCGCATCCAATTGTATGTCTGCCTTCAGTTGTTCGTTATCGGAGTTCACCCTACTCTTCAGCACACCGCCCGACAGACTGGCATCAGCCACTATCCTGCTCAGGTCAATCTTGCCGAAGTTAGCCTCATCGAGGGCTATGCGTGCATTCATGAATGTGCTGCGTTCAAAGAAATCGAATCCACGTCCTTTGGCATCGATAGTACCTGTCACATTACAGTCGTCTTCCAGACTCGCCAGTTTTCCGACAGCCAAATCACGTATTCCGACTTTCACGTCGTATGCATCATTCGCCATGTTATAGTCGGCTATTGCTGATACGTTTCCACCCATCACAGACAAATCAGCATTTGCAGCCAGGTCATCGTGGTCGAGCGTTGCCGAGGATTTCAGTTTCGCAAATCCCTCAATCACAGCATCCATCGTCTTCACCTCAAGGTGCTGCATATTTCCCTCAGCCTCAACCACAGCTATAATTGGTTTGTTAGGCAGGTATTGGTTCAGAGTTCCGTTCAGGTCACGCGCATCCTGTTCAGGCATGAATCCGAATATGGCCGATTGAATATCCCCACGTCCTATCAACGCCTTTGCGTCGAGCCTCATCTGTCCAGGATTGATGGAGTCGAAAGCCGTAAAGTCCATATCCATCCTAACCTTCATGCGAGATTCTTCTGTCTTCAGGGTCAGCATGGGAATACTCAGCGATGTCGAATCCATCTCCACCCTACCCTTGGTTTCCATGACAGGTATGCTATAGCCTTCGTTAACTCCCTCCATCATAGGATAAACCTTTGCAGCCAGCTGGTTCACTATGAGCGACATGTCACCCGTACCACGATAGCTGAACGAATCCACATCTATAACCAAATCTTCTGCTCTCACCATACCTTCGTATCCCAGTTCCGAGCCCAAAATATCCAATTCATCAATCCTATACAGCTCATGTCCCAAGTCAACAAGACCATGCAGTTTGGCTTTCCCGATATGTGCATAAACCGACATACGAGTCGTATCCATCGGCATATCGAACGCTACCCTTACATTGTCAAACTGCACATCTCGCAGGTCTATCTGCCAGTTCACAGGTTCCGATTCCGTCGTGGTCGTATCCTCCGGTATGGAGTCTGCCATCGATATACTCACGTCCGCATCTTTCAATAAGGCACGATTCACCACTGCCAGTTCGTCGGTCAGACTGGTCGAGTGGGAAACAAGCGACAACTTGCCCACCTTTCCTTTTATCCTGCAAGCCTCGATGAGTTCGCGTGTATTCAGTTTGGTATTAGTGAGATGAACATCATCTACTTCCACATTTCCACTCAGCAGGGGGATGAACCTTACGCTAAGTGCCAGTTCCTCTGCATCGAGCACCGTATCACCCTCCTGTACGGCAAGCATTCCGTTCAGACAGAGGTCAAGTGGACATTTCAGTCTCACCTTCTCTATGCTTACCTCCATCTGCATCTCATCGCTCAGAACATCGGATGCCGTATCAACTGCCCATTTCTGGACAGGAGGAATATATAGCAGAACGGACAATATAGCTAACAGAACTAATGGGAGCAGCACCAGGGTTAACCCTATGCGCCATACCCATCCCCACACGCTATATCGTCCTTTAAGTTTCATTCCGTTTTGAGCCTTTTACCTTATAATGAACGATGCTCCGGCACCGACATATATTCCGGAACCACTCCTCCGCGTCTTTCTGCCGGACATATCGAACAAATCACCCTGTTTCGTCGTATTATTCGTTTTCCCCTGTACATCCATCACCGATGTCGGCACACTAAGAAAATCCTGCATCTTGTAAAGTGCCGGCAAAGCCCTGTGTGTACTGTTGTTCCAGAGTCCACGGTTCAACCACGAAGTAATGACTGTCTTATTCTTGCCGTTACCGTTCTCTTCGGCAAACCACCAATAGAGTCCCGTAACATTACTATGGCGCCACAGTTCTTCCGTCAGGTCTTCCACGTAGGCCTGCTGTCCAGCTACAGTTGCAGGCCATGTTTCCTGCAAGTCGTACTCAGCATCTGTAGGATAATATGCATAGTTATATGCCGTCTCCACGATATGCACCTTTCGTTGGGGCATAGCCTGTTGCAAGCGTTCAAGCGTGGTACTCAGTTGTTGCAACGACCCCTGATAGAAAGGATAGTAACTCAGTCCGATTATGTCGTAATCTACTTCCAGATTCTCCAGGTAAGTATAGAAGTTTTCCGTTGCATCCTCTTCTGCTACTCGTTCCGTATGTATGATAATCTTCGCATCCGGCGTCACCTCTCTTACAGCCTTTGCTCCGGCATTCAAGAATTTTCCAAGTCTCTCCCATTGCCAGTCGCGTTCGCTTTGGGGCAACTTTGGGTAAACCTTGTCATATTCCTTTCTCCACAGCATACCATAACTGATTTCGTTACCGATCTGCACGAAGTCGGGAGCCGCACCATAATCGACCAGCTCATTCAGACAGTCCTTCGTGTAGTTATACACTTTTTGTTCCACCGTCCAATCGGTCAGATAATCCAAGTCGCCGATTTCGTCCAGATTGTACCAACTGGCAGGTATCGACTGGTTTGAGGGGTCTGCCCACGTGTCGCAATAATGGAAATCGAGCAGGAACAGCATTCCTGCATCCTTTATCCGCTTGCCCATGTCCTTTACGTAGCCTAGGGTCTGACACACGCTGGGGTCGCTCCCGTCCGGTTCTACGAACAGACGCAGACGCACGGCATTCAGTCCTGCCACAGTCTTCACATGCTCCAAAACATCGGGTATCGCCTTATTACCGCTTTGCGGATAATAGTCTGTACCGGCAGCCTCGTAAGCAGGTAGTAACGACAAGTCTGCGCCGAGCACCCTATCCTGAGCCGAAGCCTTGATGCCCACGACAGACATCATACATATAAAAAGAAAGATAAAGGGAAGGTGTCTTCCCTTTAACTTCTTTAGATTCATATTTCTGCTGTTCATCAGAGATTTGGATTGATTTTGCTCCACTCGCTGATTGGCGGAACGATGTTGAGAGTAACCAACTCGTCGCGCATCTTGCAGAGGTGCTCATAACTTGCATCGAGCTTAGCGAGTTCCTCAGCTGTACCCTTTGGCATCTCGTATGAGCAACCGTTCTTGTCGAGTGTAGTATCCATAGCCATCATGATGTGGTTGTACTTACCGTTTGATACGTAGGTACCAGCAGGATACTGGAACTTAGGACCACCCATTACGCTTGCAATCATCTCGACAGAGAGGAGTGACGGGCTCTGGAATGAGCTGCGTCCGCGCAGTTCGATAATCTTTGCACCACCCTTGGTTACGTCAACCTTCATCTGTTCCCATTCTTCAGCAGGGAACTGAGCAGTACCGATGAAATCAGTCAGAGGCTTGCCTGAAATCTTAACAGCGCTTCCGAATACAGCCATCTGTTCGCCGTGTCCACCGAATGTGTGAGCACCTGTAACCTGATTCTGCATTACGCCGAACTTCTTAGCCAGAGCCGACTGCAGACGAGTAGAGTCAAGGCCTGCGAGAGTAGTAACCTGTCCTGGTTTCAGACCTGAATAGAGCAGAGTAACCAGACCTGTCAAGTCAGCAGGATTGAAGATGATAACTACGTGCTTTACGTCCGGACAATACTTCTTGATGTTCTCACCCAGTTCCTGAGCAATCTTACAGTTGCCTGCGAGAAGGTCCTCACGAGTCATACCAGCCTTACGTGGTGCACCACCCGAAGAGATGATATATTTTGCATCCTTGAATGCCTCAGCCACATCAGTAGTAGCTACGATATTAGCATCGCAGAAACCTGACTGACGCATCTCCTCAGCAACACCTTCCGGTGAGAACACATCATAAAGACAAATGTTAGTTGTAAGATTCATCATCAATGCAGACTGAACCATGTTAGAGCCGATCATTCCGGCAGCTCCGACGATAACGAGTTTTTCGTTTGTAAGTGCCATAAGTATTTTGATTTTTAAAAGATTTTACACTTCCGCAAATTTATCCTTCTTTTTTATTACAAGCAACATTAACGCGGACTTTTTATTATACAATCTTCCCAAAATCACATTTTCCTTCGCTTTTTCCCCGATTAATGCTACTTATGTTTTGCAAAAACGGTACTTTTGCAAAAACAAAACATTTTATGGCACTTATCAAATCCGTACTCGGTCTCACCCCACGCTGGGGCAAGGACTGCTATTTCAGCGAAAACGCAACTATCGTAGGCGACGTAACTATGGGCGATGGCTGTACCGTCTGGTTCAACGCCGTAGTCAGAGGCGACGTCCACTACATCCGCATAGGCAACCGCGTCAACATACAAGACGGCTCCTGCCTTCACACATTATATAAGAAAGCACCCATCGAGATTGGCGACGACGTCACCATCGGACACAACGTGACCCTTCACGGCTGTACAGTCCATTCAGGCGCACTCATAGGTATGGGAGCCACCGTCCTCGACGATGCCGTCATCGGCGAGGGAGCCATCGTAGCAGCTGGGGCTCTCGTTCTGAAAAACACGCAGATAGGAGCCGGCGAACTCTGGGGAGGAGTTCCTGCAAAATTCATAAAGAAAGTTGATCCCGAACAGGCAAAGGAACTGAATATCGGCATAGCCAAACACTATGCCATGTATGCCGACTGGTATCGCGACAGTACACCAATGCCTTAGCCCAAGAACTTCTTCAGTTCTTCGAGACTCTTATACTCCGTTATCTTGTACACCTCGTCGTCATAACTGCCCTGTACAAGGGTTATGACACCATCCGAGTCAATATAGAAAGAGTCGAAGCCGAAGAACTTCTTCACGAACGAACAACGGGCGCTACCTGACTGTCCGAGGACGACGGAATAGAACTCCTGACGCGTATCGCATCCTACGTCGTAAAGCGAACGCACGTCGTAGTCATCACCAAGCGCCAGACGTGCAGCCTCTATCTTCGTCTGGTTGTTGGTAGCACACACCAGAATGCGGCGTTCCTTTCTCTTCTTATCCCTCACCTTCATCGCATCGAATCCCTCGCCCCACACTCCGCTGGCATCAGTCATGCTGACGAAAGCATACGGGTCTATATTCTTCAGCATTCTCAGTATCAGGTTTTGATCCCTGCGTCGTATGATGCTGACCACCACCTTGCGGTTAGTCTTCGTAAACCAGCCGGTTCCATCGAGTATTGTGGCACCATGATGTGTTCTCACGATGGCATCGGCTATAGCCTCCGGATTGCGTGAGAAAATCATGAACTGAACGGACTGGTGTCTGCGTCGTATCGCATAGTCGAGCGTCATCGAGCAGATGAAGAGCATCACGAAACCACAGATGACACGATTCCAGTCGTGGAATACGAAATAACACGACGAGATGATTATACAGTCGCACGCCAAAATGACAGAACCCAACGTCATCTGGCGGTACTTATTCACGATAAGTGCAATAATGTCCGTTCCACCGGTGGAACCGTTGTTTTCGAAACAGAATGCCAATCCCAGACCCTCGATTATACCGGCCAATACACAGGACATGAAAACTTCATCGCCCAGGACCTTCGGCAGAAACATCTTTGCAGGATTGTCGGGCATAGGTTGCTCAATCAGTCGTTGCATAAGCCACAGACCGAACGTCATCACGGCAACGGCATAGATGGTCTTCACGCAGAATTTCGCACCAAGCACCTTTATAGCCAGCAGCAGAAGCAACACATTGATGGCCATATAGGTCACCTGCACCTCAACACCTGTCGAATAATACACAATCGAGGCAATACCAGCCACACCGCCCGTCGTCAATCCGTAAGGCAACATGAACAGAGTCACTCCGACGGAGTACATCATCACTCCTACGGCGATGAAGAAATAATCCTTCATCTCCTGCATAACCTTTATCTTCATCGCATTCATATTCTGCTTATTCTTTTGTTTTTGCGTTTGCAAAGATAATGAATCAATATTATTCGGCACAACACTTACGGCAATTATTTGCAAAACAATGGAAGCACGAAAAGGACAGACTCTTCTAAGGCGCCAGGTAGTGACATCGCAGAAGAAAAGTCGCGATGTCGCAAAGATTGAGCCGCAATATCGCAGAAATTGAGTCGCAACGTCTGAGGTTTTTGATTTTCACGTCCCAGTAACAATAAAAAATCGCGAGGGGAATAATAATAATCCCCTAGGGATTTTTATTAATCGCGAGGGGATTTTTAAAAATCCCGACGCGATTTTATTTCAAAACTAAGGCGCGAGAAGGTCTTTACTGAGGAATGAAGATGCAGATAAGGGGAAAGGGGAAAATAAATTTGGCATTGTGCTTGTTTTACACTACCTTTGCACACATTATTAATTAAGGTAAAGAATGAACGAGATTGAAAGAAGAAGGACTTTTGCAATTATTTCACACCCGGACGCAGGAAAGACGACGCTGACGGAGAAGTTGCTGCTGTTCGGAGGACAGATTCAAGTGGCAGGAGCGGTAAAATCGAACAAGATAAAAAAAACGGCAACGTCGGACTGGATGGAGATTGAGAAACAGAGAGGTATCTCTGTGAGTACGTCGGTGATGGAATTCGACTATTGTCCGCCAGCAAAGGAGGGACAGCTGCCTTACAAGGTGAACATCCTGGACACTCCGGGTCACCAGGACTTTGCCGAGGATACGTTCCGCACGCTGACAGCTGTGGATTCGGCTATCATCGTGATTGACGGAGCGAAGGGTGTGGAGGCTCAGACGAGGAAACTGATGACGGTGTGCCGAATGAGGAAGACTCCCGTAATAGTGTTCATCAATAAGATGGACCGCGAGGGTAAGGACCCTTTCGACCTGCTGGACGAGGTGGAAAACGAATTGCAGATTCATGTGCGTCCGCTCAGCTGGCCCATCAATCAGGGCGCGAGGTTCAAGGGCGTGTATAACATCTATGAGAATAATCTGAACCTGTTCACTCCGAACAAGCAGATGGTGACGGAGAAAGTGAACGTGGACCTAAACTCGGAGGAACTGGACGAGAAGGTGGGCAAGGAGGATGCTGAGAAATTGCGCGAGGACTTGGAGATGATTGACGGGGTTTATGACCCGTTCGACGTGCAGACGTATCTCGACGCCGACATAGCTCCTGTGTTCTTCGGTTCGGCTCTGAACAACTTCGGAGTGCAGGAACTGCTCGACTGTTTCGTGGAGATAGCTCCGAACCCACGTCCGACGACAGCCGTAGAACGAATGGTGAAACCTGAAGAGCCTAAGTTCACAGGCTTCATATTCAAGATTACAGCCAATATCGACCCGAACCACCGCAGTTGTACGGCTTTCTGCAAGGTGTGTTCAGGACGTTTCGTAAGGAACGCTCCGTATCTGCACGTAAGAAACGGAAAGACAGTACGCTTCTCGAGTCCGACGCAGTTTATGGCTCAGAAAAAATCGACTATCGACGAGGCATGGGCAGGCGACATCGTAGGTCTGCCGGACAGCGGAATCTTCAAGATTGGCGACACGCTGACCGAGGGTGAACAGTTGCATTTCAAAGGACTGCCTTCGTTCTCGCCCGAGATGTTCAAGTATATCGAGAATGCAGACCCGATGAAGACGAAGCAGTTGGAAAAGGGTATCAACCAACTGATGGACGAGGGTGTGGCTCAGATGTTCGTGAACCAGTTCAACGGCAGGAAACTCATCGGAACGGTGGGACAGCTGCAGTTTGAGGTAATCCAGTACCGACTGGAGAACGAGTATAATGCCAAGTGCCGTTGGGAACCGGTTTCGCTCTATAAGGCGTGCTGGGTGGAGAGCGACGACGAGGCAGAACTCGAGGCTTTCAAGAAGCGCAAGTATCAGTATATGGCAAAGGACAAGGACGGAAGGGATGTATTCCTAGCCGACTCGAACTACGTGCTCCAGATGGCTCAGCAGGATTTCAAGAACATAAAGTTCCATTTCAACAGCGATTTCTAAAACAGAACGGATATGCTACAGGACGAAGTAAAGAAAGCCATAGAGGTGATGAAGGCAGGAGGAGTGATACTCTACCCTACCGATACGGTATGGGGCATCGGATGCGACGCCACGAATGCCGAAGCCGTGAAGAAGATTTACGAGATAAAACGACGTGAGGACTCGAAAGCCATGCTTTGTCTGATAGACAGCGAGGCACGACTGTCGAGATACGTGAGGAGGGTGGCTGACGTGACCTGGGACCTGATAGAGATGAGCGACAAACCGCTGACCGTTATATATAATAATGTGACGGGGCTGGCTCCGAACCTCATTGCCGAGGACGGGTCGGCAGGCATACGCATCACCCGTGAGGAATTCTCGAAAGAGCTGTGCTTCCGCTTTCAGAAACCTATTGTTTCGACGAGTGCAAACATAAGCGGCGAACCCACTCCGCAGACGTTCGACGAGATTTCAGACGAGATAAAAGAGGCTGTAGATTATGTGGTACGCTATAACCAGCGCTGCAAGGAGAAGCATAAGCCGTCGAGCATAATCAAGATTGACGAGAACGGAGCGTTCACCATCATAAGGAAATAAATACGAAGTATATGCTTTGGAATTTCAGAAGACGTGAAATAAGACTGTTCAATGCCATAACGGAATGGCTGAAGGGCGGACACACACAACAGCAGGTAGTGCTGATGCTCAGCGTGGTTGTGGGTGTGTGTACGGGTCTGACAGCCTTCGTGCTGAAATGGATAATCAGAAATATTCAGCTGTTGCTGACATCGAGATTCCAGGAACACGAAGCCAACTGGCTCTATCTGGTATATCCGGCTGTGGGTATCCTGATTACGATGCTCTTCGTCAAGTATATCGTGCGGGGCGACATCAGTCACGGAGTGACGAAGATTCTGTATGCGATGTCGAGAGGACGGAGCAGGATAAAATCGCACAACCGCTGGTCGAGCATCATAGCCAGCGCCATCACTATCGGATTCGGTGGTTCGGTAGGAGCCGAGGCACCTATCGTATTGACAGGTTCGGCTTGGGGTTCGGAATTCGGAAAGCGTTTCCACCTGCCGCCCAAGACGATGATGCTGCTCGTGGGCTGTGGTGCTGCCGGAGCCATAGCCGGAGTGTTCAAGGCTCCGATAGCCGGTGTTATGTTCGTGATTGAAGTACTGATGCTCGAACTGAATATGGCATCGCTCCTGCCTCTGCTCACTACGAGCATCACGTCGGTATGTGTGTCGTACGCCCTGTATGGCACATCACCGCAGTTCGACTTCAACCTGACAAAGGAATTCTCAATCGACATCATACCGGCATGTATCGTGCTGGGTATCTTCTGCGGATTGCTTTCGCTCTATTTCACCAGGATGATGAACTGGTTCGAGGGAATATTCGGACGACTGAACAACCCCGTCTATAAGTTCCTGATGGGAGCTACGGTGCTGAGCACACTCATATTCTTCTTCCCTGCCATGTATGGTGAAGGTTACGACGTGATAAACCAACTCATCAACGAGGCTTCGGCACTGGAGATAACGAGTCATTCGCTGTTCTACGGCGACGAAACGAACATGCTGCTCTATCTGGGACTGGTGATGGTGTTCAAGGTATTTGCCACAAGTGCGACGAACGGAGGAGGTGGATGTGGTGGTACGTTTGCTCCGAGTCTTTTCCTGGGATGTATCGCCGGATTCGTATTTGCCCACATCTGGGACATGACGCTGGGACTTCAGTACGGCTCAAGCTGTTTCGTATCGGCTAAGAACTGCGGACTGTACGGTATGGCAGGACTGATGTCGGGGGTGATGCATGCCCCGATGACAGGTATCTTCCTCATTGCCGAACTGACAGGAGGATACAAGCTGTTCGTACCATTGATGATTGTGTCGGCAATCAGCTTCCTCGTCATCAATATGTTTGAGCCTCACAGCATCTATGCCATGCGACTGGCACGCAGAGGTGACCTCATAACCCACGACAAGGATAAAGCCATTCTGACGGTACTGAGTCTGGAATCGCTCGTAGAACGCGACTATAAGACGGTAACTCCCGATATGGACCTGAGACAACTCACGACGATTATATCGAAATCGCACCGAAACCTGTTCCCCGTAGTAAGTAGCGCAGGTGTGTTCCTCGGTGTGGTATCGCTCGACACCGTGAGGAATGTCATGTTCCGCAGCGAACTGTACCACAACTACAAGGTGAGTTCGTTCATGAAGGAACCGCCCGCGCTGCTCAATATCAACGACACTCTGAAGACCGTGACGAAGAAGTTTGAGGATACAGGAGCATGGAACCTGCCCATCGTTGACGAGGGAAAGAGATATGTGGGATTTGTAAGTCGTTCGTTTTCAACTCATACAGACAGACACTTAAAGAATTCAGCCAGGAATGACAAAAGAGACTTTGCGCATAGTATATATGGGTACGCCGGACTTCGCAGTAGAAAGTCTGCGTGCATTGGTAGAAGGAGGATACAACGTGGTAGCTGTAGTGACGATGCCGGACAAACCGATGGGCAGACACGGAAG
Organism: uncultured Bacteroidaceae bacterium; assembly: GCA_905233285.1. Lineage (GTDB taxonomy): Bacteria > Bacteroidota > Bacteroidia > Bacteroidales > Bacteroidaceae > Minthosoma. Next base: position 10,861 of record CAJODY010000016.1, on the reverse strand, counting down.
TGTGCTGCAACCAAGTCCGGTGAAGCAGTATGCTACAGAGCACGGACTGAAAGTGTTGCAGCCGGAGAAACTGAAAGACCCGGAGTTTGTGGAGGAACTGCGCGGACTGAACGCAGACCTGCAAGTAGTAGTAGCATTCAGGATGCTGCCCGAAGTGGTGTGGAGCATGCCTAGATTCGGTACTATCAACGCTCATGCCAGTCTGCTGCCTAAGTACAGAGGTGCCGCACCCATCAACTGGGCCGTAATAAACGGAGAGACAGAGACAGGAGTGACAACTTTCCTGCTGAAACACGAGATAGACACAGGCGACATCATAGACCAGGTGCGCATACCTATTGCTGAAAGCGACAATGTGGAAGTGGTTCACGACAAACTGATGGCACTTAGCGGCGAGCTAGTACTCAAGACCGTGGACAGCATCATCGACGGCACGTTCAAGACAACACCTCAGGACGACATCAAGGACGTAGAACCCACGCCGGCTCCAAAGATATTCCGCGACACATGCCGCATCGACTGGAACCAACCCACAAAGCGGATATACGACTTCGTCAGAGGTCTGTCGCCCTACCCTGCTGCATGGACTATGCTCGGAGGCAAGTCGGTAAAAATATATGAGGTATCTCAGAATAATCTGAATAATCAGAATATTCCGAATACTCAGAACAAGCCCGGCACCATAACTTCGGACGGCAAGACATTCCTGCGAGTTCAGACCTCAGACGGCTCACTTAATATACTCACTTTGCAGCTCGAAGGAAAGAAGAAAATGCCTGTAGAAGACGTTTTGAGGGGTATGCAACTGCCCGAAAACGCATTTTTTTGTTAAAAAATTTGGCAGTTACTTCTAAAACGCCTTTCTTTGCAACGTTTTTGCGCAAAGAACATTGTGTTCCGAGGACAAAATTTCATTAAAACAACTTAAATTATTAACTATCTAAAACATCATTGCCTATAGAAGAAACATTACGCGAAACTTTAAACTAGTAGCATAATGAAAAATCTGAATGCTGCAACCGACGAGATGTTGGTTGACATGTATATAAAAGGTAATGATATCGCTTTCGATGTTTTAATGAAACGATACGAAAGCAAAGTCTATTCGTACATCTATTACGCAGTAAAGAATCAGGAACTGGCAGAAGACCTGTTCCAAGACGTATTCGTTAAAGTCGTTGTCCGACTGAGAAACGGTCAATACCAGGAAACCGGCAAGTTCAACGCATGGATAATGCGCGTGGCACATAACCTCGTCATCGACCATTTCAGAAAGGCAACCGACGACAAGGTTATCTCGAACGACGAAGGCGAACAGGATTTGTTCAACGACCCATCGCTCGCAGTAAACGAAAACCGTGAACAGGAGATGATAAAGGAGCAGATGATAAGCGACATCAAAGAACTCATCGCCAAACTGCCGGAGAGCCAACGTCAGGTGCTCCTGATGAGATACTACGAGGATATGTCGTTCAAAGAGATAGCACAGCAGACAAACTGCAGCATCAATACTGCACTAGGAAGAATGCGCTATGCCCTGCTCAACCTGAAGAAGATGTCGAAGAACATCGCATAAAAGCAGAACACCATATACAAACGAAACGCCTCGCAATTGCTGCGGGGCGTTTCTGTTATCATAATAGAAAGGCTTAGCAAGGACGAGTCTTTGGCAGGTTGAATACATCCTGCACCTCCTTCATTGCCTCAGCTGTCATACCGTCTGGTTCAGAACCCATGTTACGGGCACACATATATATATTTGCTGCCTTGCAGAGCACATCGGTCTGGTCGAACGCATCCATGATGTCTGTACCTACAGCCACCGTTCCGTGCTTCTCCCAAAGAACGACGTCGTGCTTCTTAATCTTCTCGAGTGTAGCCTCAGCCAACTCTACAGAAGAAGGCAATGCGTAAGGAACGATACCGATGCCGAGCGGAGCGAATGCAAGTGTCTCAGGAATCATTGACCAGAGAACACGTGTCATCTCGTCGCCACGAAGGAATCGCTGAATGTGGGACATAGCAACGAGTTCGATTGGGTGGGTATGGAGTGTTGCCTTGTAGCATGAACCCGTCTCGAGCAGATAGTTCTGCAGAGCAAGGTGAGTAGGAAGTTCGCTGGTTGGAACTACCGGTTCGTCAGCTATAATCTCATAACTTGCGCAGTCGTCGCAGATACGTACGATAGAACCGTTCTGCATCGGGAACTTAGCAAGGTCACGCATACGCTTGCCTGTACCCTTGCAATAGAAATACTTGCCTTTGAGTTGCGGAAGCACCATACCAATCTGCTTCACAGGAGCAATGGCTGGCATAGCCTTGCACTCTGCATCCATGAACTCTGTAACGTTAACGGTGATATTTCCGCCGTTGCGTTCTGCCCAGCCCTTCTGCCAAAGGTAACCGGTCACTTCAGCAATCTGGTCAACTACAGCTTTCAAGCCTGGACGTCCGTCTAATATACTTTTCATTTTTCTTTCGTTAAATAAGTTGTGGAAGGAATGACGATACGATAAGTACGACGATTCCAATCAATAATACGATGATTGTCTGCTTGCTACAACCTTTCCATTCCTTAAGGATGATACCCCACACGTTGGAGAATACTACGTTGAGTGCCATAAGGATGCAGAAAGAGAGTGTGAGCAGCGTAGGCGATTCTGTGAGGAAACCTTTGCCCAAAGAAAGTCCGAAGAACTGACTGTACCAGAGGGCACCTGCCAAGAGACAGAACAAGATGTTGTTAGCCCATACGCTGCACTTCCTGTAGTCGCCCCAAGTACGGTTCTTCTGGTTCTGGTAGAAGCAATAGATGGCATTTGTAACGAATCCACCGAGCGTTACCAGGAACGTAGCAGGAAGGGTGCGGAACATCGGGTCGGTCAGTTCACCGAAGTTAATCTCCTTACCAAACTCAAGTCCGACATTGAAGCAGCCGCTCATAAAACCTGCCAACAGCGCAATAGCCAAGCCCTTCGGGAAATTGAAGTCCTTCACGGCTGCTTTCTTTTCCTCCTCAGAGAGTGAAGAAGCCTTCATCGAACCTGCCACACCGATGATAGCAATACCCAGAAGGGTGACTGCCACACCAACGAGAACGGCAAAGGTAAGCGAATCCAAGGCATTCAGTTCGGGGAAGAAAATATTGAGCAGTACGGGGCCCATGATAGTACCCAGTCCGGCACAAGTTCCGAGTGCTATACTCTGACCCAGTGCCACACCGAGGTAACGCATGGACAGACCAAATGTGAGTCCGCCGACACCCCAGAGCACACCGAAGAAGATAGTCATCCAGATGTTGAATGAGTTCTCAGCGGTGAACAGTTCACAGAACGAGTGGTCTGCCGGTACTGCAAGCAAAGCACCGAGGAAAGGTAGCACAAGCCATGCATGCAAACACACCCTGCACAATCCAGTAACTCTCCCACGACCAATCCTTTATCTTATTGATTGGTACGTAACAGCTGGACTGGCAGAATGCACCTATAGCGATGATTAAAAGTCCGAGAAGAATCATAAGTCTTATCGTTTGCTAGTCACATCAGCAACGTACTTGTCGATGTCCTTGATGAAGTCCTGACCAACCGGAACGTTGTTGCGAACACAGAATTCGTCGTAAACAGCCTGCCAAGGCATAGCCTTCTGCTCCTCAACGAGTGCGAGCACTTTGTAGCCTTCACCAGCAAGTTCGTACTTAGAGATGATGTCGCGTGGCTCAAGGAGAGCACGGAGCATACACTTCTGTGCAGAACGTGAACCGATGACGTATGCACCGATACGGTTGATGCTTCCGTCGAAGAAGTCAAGACCGTAGTGTACGCGGTCGAGAGCACCGGCACGTACGATTTCGAAGAAGAGGTCCTGAGTTGGGTCGTCCATGATAGTTACGTGGTCGGAGTCCCAACGTACCGGACGGCTTACGTGAAGCATGAGTTCCTTTACGAATGGAAGCACGGCACTTACCTTATCACCTGGCATTTCTGTCGGATGATAGTGACCTGTATCGATAGTCAGAATCTTGTCGTACTTAGCTGCGTATGCAGTATAGAAGTCGTGGCTACCTACTGTGAAGCTTTCAAGACCGATACCGAATACCTTACCTTCGATACAGAGGCTGCTTCTTAGTGAAAATCTCGTCGAGCGACTGCTTCAGGAGGTTACGGTAGAGAGCGTGGTTCACACTTACATCCTTGCAACCGTCGTGTACCCAAAGGTTCATGATACATGGGTCGCCCTGTGCTTCACCCATTGCGTTAGCAATATCACGGCAACGCTTTGTGTGCTCAATCCAGAATTTACGGATGCTGTCATTAGGATTAGCAAGTGACAGGCTGCCTGACTTCGGATGAGAGAAACTTGAAGAGTTGAAGTCGAGATATGTGTTGTTCTCCTTTGCCCAATCAATCCAAGACTGGAAGTATTCAACTGTAACCTCGTCGCGGTCAACTACCTTACCCTTGAAGTCACCATAGATTTCGTGAAGGTTGAGACGGTGGTTACCAGGAATAAGGCTCTTTGCCTTCAAGATGTCCTGACGGAGTTCGTCGATATTGCGAGCAGCACCTGGGAAGTCACCAGTTGACTGAATACCGCCCGACATAGCTCCGGCCTGTACTTCGAAGCCGTGTACGTCGTCTGCCTGCCAGCAGTGGAGAGAGAGGTGGAAGTCCTGAAGTTGCTTGAGAACAGCTTCTGTGTCAATACCAATTTCAGCGTAGCGTGCTTTTGCTACTTCATAAGCTGAATTAACGAGTGATTCTTTCATGTTAGTTAATAGGGTTTTTTGTTAATAAAAAAATTATGATTTAGTTACTTTGAGATATTTCTCGTATGCGGCATTCCAGGCAGCAGTGTCCTGTGGATTGTAAGTCTTCATCTCTATCGAATTAGCGATAATCTTACGCATCTCGAACATATCGCTTACCAGTCCGGCAGCCTTTGCCTGAAGCATGATATTACCGATAGCAGTACCTTCGATAGGACCGGTGACAACCTGCAGACCTGTGGAGTTTGCAGCAAACTGCATGAGGAACGAGTTCCAAACACCGCCGCCGATGACATGGAGCCGTTCGATTGGGAACGGAGCCAGATCTTTCAGATAACCGATTACCTGACGGTAACGCATTGCAAGACTTTCGAAAATGCAACGTGCTATTTCCTGATGTGTCTCAGGAACCGGCTGGCCAGTCTTCTTGCAATAGTTCTGGATAGCATCAATCATACTTGCAGGATTGGCAAAGTCGGGAGCATCGGGGAAGATGAAACTGCGGAATGCAGGAGCTTCCATAGCACTTGCATTCAGTACGTTCACATTTTCAGGAGCATTCTTGAACTCCTTACGGCTACGCTCCAGGAGCCACATGCCACAGATATTCTTCAGGAAACGGGTTGTTCCTTCGATGCCACCTTCGTTGGTGAAGTTGTATTCAAAACTCTTGTTGGAAATGATGGCATCCTTGGTTTCTATACCGAGCAACGACCAGGTGCCACAGCTCAGATATGCGAACTTCTCGTTCTGTGCCGGAACGGCAGCTACAGCAGCACCTGTGTCATGACCAGCTACAGCAACTACCGGAACAGCGCCCAGTCCTGTCATCTTCTGTACCTCTGGGGTGAGGACTCCTACCTTGTCGGAAGGATTGACATAACGACCAAACTGGCTCTCCTTCAGTCCGATGACATCGAGCAACTCTTTATCTATTTTCTTGGTACGCGGGTCAAGCAACTGACTTGTCGAAAGAACTGTATATTCACATACAGCCTCACCAGTCAACATATACATCAGTGCATCAGGGATGAAGAGAATCTTATTGGCACCCTCCAAAGCAGAGTCGTTGTTCTTCTTCAACGTTGACAACTGGAAAAGGGAATTGAATTGCATGAACTGGATACCAGTCTTCTCATATACCTTCTCCTTCGGAATGAGTTTGAAATACTCCTCCATAGCGTTGTCTGTATGAGGGTCGCGATAGCAGTACGGATTGCGGAGCACTCCACCGTCCTTGCCGATGAGTACGAAGTCGCATCCCCATGTATCGATACCGATTGATGCAATCTCAATCTTCTCTTCTGCCACAACCTTCAGACCCTTTATAATCTCGTTGTAAAGAGCAAATATGTCCCAGAAGAAATGCCCTCCGGTCTGGATTATTGTATTCGGGAAACGGGTAAGCTCACGCTGCTCCAGTTTCCCATTAACTATTGACCCTAAGATGGTACGTCCACTTGTAGCACCAAGGTCAACTGCAAAGAAATTAGTATTTGCCATAGGTGTGTGTGATTTATTTTTTTATCTTGTAAATGTAGAATGTGCGTGCTGGAACCTCTGTATTGAACGAAGGTGCACTGACGGTGATGTTGCTCTCCTGTGGCACAATCTTCTTCGGGGCGTCGAGTGTGTTCTCATCTGTGAGCTTGTCGCTATGGAACGAGATGAGCTGGGCACTGTGGTCACCCTTCATGCCTTTCAGGTTAAGAGTAATGGGCTGAGCCTTGTCACCGGCATTGACAACCTTTACAATCACTTCGTTTGTATTCTTGTCAAATACGGCGCTTGCAAAGAGTCCGTCCTGATCTTCATTGCCAGCCACAGCCTTCTTGTTCATTGTGAGACTAAGCATATTAGTACCCTTATTCAGGGAGTAGAGCTGCTGAACATAGTAAGAGCAGGAATTGAACGAACGGAGGTTGTCATACCAGATAGCATCCGGACGCCACTGCCATCCGTCAACATGAGCAAACAGAGGAGCATAAGTAGCCATCTCGACTACATCTGCATTACGCTCCAGACCAGTCATGAATGCTGCCTCCATGAGGGCTGCATTGAAGTGGTTCCACTTCTTTCCCTTTCCGTGACAAGCATATTCACCTGCAAATACCTTTGGCTGTTTCTTTCCACGTGGATAGCTGTCGTAGCGGTTTGCTCCACAATTACCATAGCGAGCTTTTGCATCGGGAGTAGCAAGGAACCACGATTCGTTTCTGTAGAAATGTTCGTCAACCAGGTCGGCACCGATTTCACGCATCTTAGGCCAGAGGTATTCAAACTCCTTACCTTCAGAGTCAGGACCGGAAGTACCGATAATCTTGATGTTTGGATATTTTTTACGTACCTGTTCTACGAACGGCTTGAGGTTTTCAACATAAATCTCACCCCACTGCTCATTACCTATTGCAACATATTTCAGGTTGAACGGAGCCGGATGACCCATGTCGGCACGGAGCTTTGCCCAACTGTTTTTGGCTGGGTCGCCATTTGCAAATTCAATCAGGTCGAGTACATCGTCGATGTATGGCTGAAGCTGGTCAACCGGAACATGTGCATCGGTACGCTTCGAACCGTTCTGGAACTCACACGACAGACCCACACTCAAAACCGGCAGCGGTTCGGCACCAATCTCCTCGCTCAGACGGAAATACTCATAGAATCCCAGTCCGTAGCTCTGATAGTAATCAGGGAAGAAACGGTAGTCAAATGTATAGTGCCAACGGTTTTCGTTCAGCGGACGGTTCTCAACAGGACCTACGGAATTCTTCCACTGATAGCGTGATGCAAGGTCGCAACCTTCTACGATACATCCACCTGGGAAACGGAACACACCAGGCTTCAGCTGTTCGAGAGCCTCAGCAAGGTCTTTGCGCATACCATTTTCGTCACCCTTATAAACATCCACAGGGAAGAGGGAGATATGCTCTACATCGACAGTCTTCGACTTGCGTGTCAGCATCAAGCGGAGAGTACCCTTGTCAACTGTAGCTTTAGACTTGATGATGACTTCATACTTCTTCCATTCCTTGCCTGAAACGACAACCTTCTCCTCTGAGAACTGCTGACGTTCACCCATCGTATTGGGATTACAGAGCAACACACGGATAGTCACGTCACCGTCACCGTTCGGGTTACGTGCCCATACTGAGAAACGATAGTCGGCATCTTTCTTGTAGCCGATGCCGAAGAAGCCTTCGTTCTCCAGTCCGGTAAACTTATCAGAGTGACCTGCGTCACGCAGACGTACATAATGCGGATTCTTGTCGAATGGTCCGTCGTTCTTCAACTCAAACTTTCCGAATGCCTTCCAGCCCATGAAATGCTGAGGAAATTCGAACGAACGGTTCTTCACGAGTTCACCATACAGACCGCCGTCGGCAGCATAGTTGATATCCTCGAAGAAAATACCATACATAGTGCTAGGAATAGCTCCACCTACCTTCGATGTATTGATATCGAAAGTGTGTGTCTGTGCCTGCAAACCTGTAGCAACCAAAAGAGTTGCAAGCATAGAACTGATCTTTTTCATAAATTGGATAAATTAAATTGTTTGTATTAGATAATATGTCACTTATTCGGACTGCGAAGAAACGAAATTTAATTCACATGACAAAACAAAACACCACAAAAACGAGAAATTTTAAGACCTATTTTGAATGTCACTAAGAAAACCCCGCCTATTCGCCCATTTCAACGCTAACTTTTATTTGAAAACAGCCAACCGAAATCACATCTCCCTCCTTGACCACTACCCCTTTCTCGGGTATAGTCTCACCGTTGAGCAGAGTCGGCTTTTCAGGGAAACGCCACGAATATGTCGGATTCGCCGTACGCACATTCACACAGCATCCCCTGCACAACGCACAGGCATGCTGGAGGCGCGAACGTATTCCTTTCGGACACTCAGTTCGCCATTGTCCGTTACGCAACAGCCATCCGCCTTCGGCACGTGTCAGCTGGCACTGGAACATCTCTCCTTCCCCACCTGTAGTAATCACGTTATATGTCTCGTCCGTTTCCCGGCCAATCGTTATGATTGTCCTGGAAGCAGATACCATTTTCTCAAGGACAAATACATTATCTCCTACTGTCAACTGTGTTCTCATAGTATATTGCGTTTTTAGTTTATTACACCAAAATGTCTGAGGGCATTCACTATGCCGTCATCATCCACCGAGGTAGTGACATAGTCGGCACATGCCTTCACTTCGTCCTTTGCATTACCCATAGCTACACCTATCCCGACGTGGCGGAGCATCTCGATGTCATTACCCCCATCGCCGAAAGCCATAGCATCGCCAGCCGTAAAACCGTAATACCTGCACACGGCATCGATACCCGTAGCCTTGCTCGTGTTGTTTATGATACAGTCGGCAAAGGCAGGATGCCAACGGAACACATTGCAATGGGTCAGAACCTTGCCCTTTATCTCGTAGTCCAGTTCCTCGGGGAAAAATGCCACAAACTGCTTCACATCCATCTTCAGGGCATCCTCAGCAGGACGGTTCTCAGGAATATCCAAATCGAGCAGAGCATAAACCTCACGGAACGAGTCGTCAATATTCACGGCAAACGACATATCGTCGTCGGCTATGGCTATCGGCAGTTTGTATTTGTTTACATATTCCACCATACGGGCCACATCCTCCTTCGGGATATTCTTGCTTACTATCACCTCCCCTTCCCTTGTGGTACAACTGGCACCGTTAACACACATTATGCCGTCATACTCCATTTCACCCAGATTATCTACATACGGACGCGGACGACCCGTTGCGATATACACCTTGATACCCTTTCTGCGAGCCTCGCTCACAGCATCAATCGTACTCTGAGGTATCTTGTGAGTATTGAACGACACAAGTGTACCGTCTATATCAAAAAACAAAGCCTTAATCATACGCTTCTGAAATATTTACACAAACCCGTCAAACCACACTTTCCGCACTTCGGAGTGCGTGCCTGACAAACATACCGCCCATGCAGCAGCAACCAATGATGAGCCTTTGGAATGATTTCTGCCGGAAAATACTTTACCAATTCCTTCTCTACGGCATACGGAGTCTTCGCTTTATCACCCACCAGCCCAAGTCTGTGACTCACACGGAAAATATGAGTATCCACAGCCATAGCCGACTTGCCGAACACCACAGCCTGAACCACATTGGCAGTCTTCCTGCCCACACCGGGCAGACGTACCAAATCGTCCAAGTCGCTTGGCACCTCACCTCCATACTCATTCACCAGCATTTGTGCCATTCCAACGAGATGTTTTGCCTTATTATTCGGATAACTGACACTCTTCACATATTCAGATATTACCTCGGGAGTGGCTTCCGCCATTTCCTCAGCCGTGGAATAATCACGGAACAAAGCAGGGGTAACCATATTCACACGCTTGTCCGTACATTGTGCCGAGAGAATCACAGCCACAAGCAACTGAAACGGACTCCCATACTCCAGTTCGGTATCCACATCGGGCATTTCACGGGTGAAATAGTCAACTATAGCGTTATAAAGTTCCTGCTTTTTCATCAATTCATGAATTTGCCGACAAAGATATAAAAGAGAAATGACATTTCCACACAATCGACATAAAAAAGGTGGCAATCACACGAGTGACAGCCACCTCATATCTATAATCTGATGAATTATTCTGCTGGAGCTTCTTCTACTTCCTCTTCGATCTCCTCTTCAACAGCTGGAGCCTCCTCTACTACTGGAGCAGGAGCAGCCTTTGGAGCCTTCTTCAGAGGTTCAGCCGATACTACCTCAACAGGTACTACAGCAGAAATCTCTCTGTGGAAGTGAATAGTAGCCTCGTACGAACCGAGAGCCTTTGCAGCCTTCATAGTGATAATCTTTGGATTTGTCTCCAAACCCTGAGCTGCAAGAGCGTCTGCGATTTCCTTCGGACCTACAGAACCATAAATATTACGACCTTCAGAAACCTTTGCCTTGATCTGGAGCGAAACGCCCTGATACTTAGCAGCCTCTGCTTCTGCGTCAGCCTTAATCTTTGCAATCTTATTAGCGCGCTGCTTCAATTCCTCGTTGAGTTGCTTGAGGGCTTTCTCAGTAGCTATTACTGCA
>CAJODY010000015.1 GCA_905233285.1 uncultured Bacteroidaceae bacterium | reverse complement strand
CGCAGACCTACAAGGACATGAAGGAGTGCGCAAAGATAATCACCGAGAACCAGTATGGGCTTCCAGACTAAGGAGGTGAGGCATGAGTGAAGAGCAGAATTGTTACAATGTTACAATGTTACAATGTTACAAGCAGTTTTTTGAAAAAAATACTGAGTTTTGGGTATTGACTTGTGTGTTTGTTTCGTTGTACCTTTGCAGCGGCAAAAGAAAGTGATGTCTTTACTCATATATTTGATAATGTGTCGTGAGACACTACGTACTTTGACCTCGGAATTGGGGACGAAGTCTCTTTAGAATTACGTAAACCATAAAATGTTAGAGGTAAGTCGCTGCGTTTTCTGTTAAGAAAATGTGGCGATTTATTTTTATTTTGTTTATCTTCGCACGATTTTTAATTCGAAACTGATATGAAGACTTTTGTTTTTACTGTGTATATGGCTCTGATGGCGCTCTCTGTAGTGGCGCAGACGGAGTATAAAGGGACGTTCTATAATATGGAATATGGACTGAGGATGAAGATGAATCTTGAGAAGATGGATGTGCCGGTGCCGGGCATGGAAGACTTGGATAGCTGCTACGGGTGGATTCAGGGCAAGCTGAACGGGGCATGGTATCTGCTGAAGGTGAAGGAGAAGACGGAGAAGAAGGCTGTGGTGCGGGCGGTGAGCGAACGCGGTGCCGACGCACAGGAGATGGAAATCAAGATGACGGATACTGGACTGGAGATGAAGCTAGTGGGAGGTACGTATATGAAGGGGGTGGAGAAGAACAGGTATGTGAAACTGCCTAAACCACTGGTGATGAGTAGGGAGTAGGGGTTACAGTTTACCGCTTACCGCTTACAGTTTAAAGTTTAAAGACAGTTTAAGGGTTCAATGGAAGAGATGCTGAATGGGTTTAATAGCGCACAGAAGGAGGCTGTGGTGTATTGTGACGGTCCGTCGCTTGTGATTGCTGGTGCAGGGTCGGGTAAGACTCGTGTGCTGACGTATAAGGTGGCGTGGCTGATGGGGCTGGGCTATGAGCCTTGGAGTATTCTGGCACTGACGTTTACGAATAAGGCAGCGGACGAGATGAAGCAGAGGGTAGCGAAGATTGTGGGTGAGGAGAGAGCAAGGATGGTGTGGATGGGTACGTTCCACAGTGTGTTTCTGAGGATTCTCCGTGTGGAGCATGAGAGGATAGGGTTTGAGAGTAATTTCACTATTTATGATACGGCGGATTCGAAGAGCCTGCTGAAGTCGGTGATGAAGGAGATGGGACTGGACGATAAGCAGTATAAGCCAGGGAATGTGCTGGCAAGGATTTCGAATGCGAAGAATCAGCTGGTCACTGCGGAGGAGTATGTACAGAACCAGAATAATGCTTATGAGGATGCAAGGGCAAAGATGCCTGCACTGGGTGAGGTGTTCCGTCGTTACAGCCAGAGACTGAGGAGTGCGAACGCAATGGATTTCGATGATATTCTGGTTTATACTTATCTGTTGCTAGAGAAAAACGAGGATGTGAGACTGAGGTATGCTGAGAGGTTTAAGTATGTTTTAGTAGATGAATATCAAGACACTAATTATGCGCAGCACAGGATTGTATGGCAACTGACGAAGGAGAGACAGAAGGTATGTGTGGTGGGTGATGATGCTCAGAGTATATATAGTTTCCGTGGTGCGAATATCGATAATATCCTGACGTTTCAGGACTTGTATAAGGGTAGCAAGCTTTTCAAGCTGGAACAGAACTACCGCTCGACACAGACGATTGTGGAGGCTGCCAACAGTCTGATAAATAAGAATGAACACAGAATTGACAAGAAGGTGTTCTCGGAGAAGGAGAGGGGAGAGCAGATTTTGGTGACGGAGGCTTACTCGGATGTGGAGGAAGGACAGGTAGTAGTGAAGCAAATCAGGACAATGATGAAGCTGGAGGGTGGAACGTATGCTGACTATGCCATTCTGTACAGGACGAATGCGCAGAGCCGTATCTTCGAGGAAGAACTGGCTAAGAACGGTATTCCGCATCAGATTTACGGTGGTATGTCGTTCTATCAGCGAAAGGAGATTAAGGATGCGCTGGCATATATGCGACTGGCTGTGAACAGGAACGACGAGGAGGCGCTGAAGCGTGTCATCAATTATCCGGCAAGAGGCATAGGACAGACTACGCTGCAGAAAGTAATCGATGCTGCTGCAACTCAGGAGCAAAGTATGTGGACTGTGCTGGAATCGCCTCTGCAATGGGGTGTGAAGGTGTCGAACGGTACGCTGGATAAATTGTATGGCTTCAAGCAGCTAATAGATGAATTTGCAACTATGGCGCAGACTGAAAGTGTGGATGAAGTAGGAAAACAGATACTGACGAAGTCGGGCATTGTTGCTGAGATTTATCAGGACAAGACTCCAGAAGGATTGTCGAAGATGGAGAATATAGAGGAACTGATGAACGGCATGACGGATTTCGTGGACAGACGCATGGAGGAAGGGAACGAGAATGTGAAGCTGGTGGATTACCTGGCTGAGACATCGCTTCTGAGTGATACGGATATGGGTGGAAAGAGTGACGAACCGAAGGTTTCGCTTATGACGATTCATTCGGCTAAGGGACTGGAGTTTCCAACTGTATTTGTAGTGGGACTGGAGGAGAATCTGTTTCCCAGTATGCTGGCAAGCGGTAGTCCGAGAGAGATGGAGGAAGAGAGACGACTTTTCTATGTGGCTCTGACCAGAGCCGAACGCCATTGTTTCCTGTCGTATGCCAAAAGCCGATTCAGATATGGAAAGATGGAGTTTGGCAGACCGAGCCGATTCCTTAGGGATGTGGATAGCAGGTTTCTGAGAATCGGAGCTACGAGTACACGTGGCTATGGAACTACGGAATCACGGAATTATGGAATGGCTGAAAGACGGAGTTTTGGAACTATGGAATCACGTAGATTCGGAGGTCTTGGAAGTATGAGTCAGCAGTTGCAGATGCGGCCACAACCACAAATGCGACCGGTCTCTTCCCCAAACAGACAATCTGTGAACAGTGGAAGCAATGTAGGAGGTGGACTGAGTGCGGGACAGAGGGTGCTGCATCAGAAGTTTGGCGAAGGTGTAGTGGAGAAGGTGGAAGGAACGGGCGAGAATATGAAGGCTTTTATCCGTTTTACGAATGCCGGGCTGAAACAGCTGCTGCTGAAGTTTGCAAAATTGGAAAAGATATAGATTAATGATACCAAATCCTTGTTATATTATTGAGGAAAAACGACTGAGGAGAAATCTGAGGTTGATAAGTGACGTGAGCCGAAGGGCTGACGTTGAGATTATTCTGGCATTCAAGGCTTTTGCGCTTTGGAAGTCGTTCCCGATTTTCAGGGAGTATATTCAGCATACGACGGCCAGTTCGCTTTCGGAGGCAAGGTTGGCGTTGGAGGAATTCGGAGCGAAGGCTCACACTTATTCTCCGGCGTATGTAGATGAGGAGTTTGACGAGATAGTGAGATGTTCGTCACATATCACGTTCAATTCGTTGAGTCAGTTTGAGAGGTTTCACGAAAGGGCAGAAGCTAGGGGAGTGAAGTGTGGACTGAGGGTGAACCCGGAGTATTCGGAGATTGAGACGGAACTGTATAATCCATGTGCAGCAGGAAGCAGGTTCGGTGTGTTGGCTGAGTGCCTGGAGGAAGGACTGCCGAAGGGTGTGACGGGTTTCCATGTGCACTGTCTGTGTGAGAATGGAGCGGACACGCTGGCAAGGACTTTGGAGCATGTGGAGAAGAAGTTCGGTAGGTGGTTCGGACAGATTGAGTGGTTGAATCTGGGAGGTGGTCATCTGATGACTCGAGAGGGTTATGATATTGATTTGCTGATTGAGACGCTGAACGGTCTGCACCGTAGGTATCCGCACCTGAAGATTATCATGGAACCAGGAAGTGCGTTTGCATGGCAGACGGGTAATCTGGTTTCGAAGGTTGTAGATATAGTAGAAAATAAAGGAATCAAAACTGCTATTCTGAATGTGAGTTTTACGTGTCATATGCCTGACTGTCTGGAGATGCCATATCACCCCTCGGTGGTGGGAGCAAGAGTTGTGACGGCTGAGGCGTCGCCTCTGCATGCGGAGAGGGTGTACAGGCTTGGCGGAAATTCGTGTCTGTCGGGTGATTTCATGTCGGCATGGGAATTTGACAAGGAACTGAAGGTGGGCGACGAGGTGGTGTTTGAGGATATGATTCACTATACGACGGTGAAGACGAATATGTTTAACGGTATCAGTCACCCTTCGATAGGCATGCTGCACGAAGACGGCAGTTTCGAACTGTACAGGCAGTATGACTATGAGGATTACAAAAAAAGAATGGATTGAGTGTCCATTCTTTTTTTTGTTTCTACCAGAAGATTAAGTAGATGAGCAGTGTGAATGCTCCTATTATTATCGTGCCGTATGTATAGCTCTGAGATGAGTTGTATAGTTTGAGGTCAATGGGCAGGGCTTTGATGTCGGATTTGTTATCGTTGGCATTGGACCATAGCCAGATGGCATTGCATCCGACGAGGACTCCGAAGAAGAAGAATGCCTGGATGCCTATGTTGTGAAGGTATGAAACGAAGGAGTCGGACGGTGAGAGGTATGCCCACAGTTCGATGACGGCTGTGGCAAGTATAATCAGAAGTCCGACACTGCCGAGTATGATGGCCCAGATGTGCATCTTACGACGGTCGTCTTCGTTTATGCTGTCTGCCCTTCGTATTTTTCTGTTGTATAATGATGTCAGAATGAAGATGAAGACAAGTATGATGAAGATGTAGCTGCCGCGGATATGGAACGGCATGTCGGGCAGAAGAACCTTGAAGAGGACTCCGAGCGGGATGGTCAGGATGGCGGTCAGAGTGGCAGCCTGGGTTGAAGCGCGTTTCCAGAACATTCCGAGGCAGAACACTGTAACGATGCCGGGATAGATGAAACTGGAGTATTCCTGAATGTATTGGAATGCCTGGTCGAGACTGCCAAGAAGCGGGTTGGTAGCTATGAGGGCTATAAGTAGTGCACAGAGCGATGCAAGACGTCCGGTGTTGACTAGTCGCACGTTGCTGGCTGTAGGATTGATGTATTTCTTGTAGATGTCAACCGTGAAGATGGTTGCAGTGCTGTTGATGAGCGACGAGAGGGTAGAGATGATGGCTGCGATGAGGGTGACGAATGCCAATCCCTTGATGCCGGTAGGGGTGAAGTTGTGGATAAGCCACGGATAGGCATTATCTGACTTGTCTATAGATCCGTCGAGATTGAGTACATCAACTACGTCGGGATGGAGTTGAAATATGTAGTAGGCACAGAGTCCTGGGAGAAGTACGAAGAAGGGGATGAGGAGTTTGAGGAAGGCTGCGAAAAGCATTCCTTTCTGTCCCTCATGGATGTCTTTGGCAGCGAGTCCTTTCTGTATGATGTATTGGTTACATCCCCAATAGCCGATGTTGGTGAGCAGAATGCCTCCGAATACAGCTGCTATTCCGGGCACGTTGCTGAAGGCTTCTGGGTCGTGTGACTGCTGGATGATGAGATGGAAATGGTCGTTGACGGCGTTATTGCCTGTGGTGAGGTCGGTGTACATCTTGCTGAGCATCCCAAATGGGGATGTGTCGAATATAAGACCCAGTTGCTGAAGGATAGCCCATGAGGTGATGAATCCGCCGGCGACGAAAAGGGCACATTGGAGCACGTCGGTCCAGGCTACTGCCAGCAGTCCGCCGTAGGTGGTATAGGAACCAGCTACGACGAAAAGGGCAAAGACTGTGAATGTTCGCATGCTTATGGATATGAAGCCTAAATCGATTAGGATACCCTGAAGTCCGAATATCTGTTCGATGGCAAGTGCTCCTAACCATGCTACTGACGTGAGGTTGATGAATACGTAGACGAAGAGCCATAGTATGGCAAAGGCTAATCCGACACGGTCGTTGTAGCGCTCGCTGAGAAACTGTTGTATTGTCTTTGTTTTGCGACTAACCATCGTAGGCAGAAGGAATTTGCCTATGACGATGAGTATCAGGGCTGCCATCAATTCGTATGCAGCAATAGCTATTCCATTGGCAAAACTGGTTCCAGACATTCCGATGAACTGCTCAGTAGATATGTTTGCAGCTATCAGCGAAGCACCCACAGCCCACCATGTCAGTGTGTTGCTGGCAAGGAAGTAGTCTTTGGCTGATGTCTCTTTTTTACGGTCGTGACTTACAAACATTCCCAAACTGACTATCAGGATGATGTAAACGGTCAGAATGATGAAGTCGAGGGTCTGGAATCCGGATAATACTATGGCTTCAGCAAATGTATTCATTATTTTACGGGTATGTCGTTGATGCGCTGTTGATGGCGTCCGCCTGCAAACGGAGTCTGGAAGAATTCATCGAGACACTGACGACATACTTCCTCGCTGATGAAACGACCGGGGAAGACTATGACGTTGGCATCGTTGTGTTCGCGGATGAGATGAGCTATCTCAGGCTGCCACACAAGTCCGGCACGTATGCTCTGGTGCTTGTTGAGTGTCATTGAGATGCCTTCGCCCGAACCGCACATGGCGATGCCTGGATATACTTCACCACGTTCGATGCCTTCAGCAAGGGCATGACCGTAGGTTGCATAGTTGCACGACTCCTCGGAGTAGGTACCGTAGTCCTTAAACCCGATACCATGCTCTTCGAGGTAGCGTTTGACAAATTGTTTGAGGGGGTAGGCGGCATGATCGCTCGCCAACCCCACTGTCTTTATGTCCATTAGAATAGTTTGTTTACTTGTTCGTACACGTTTTCAGCTGTGTATCCGAGTTTCTCGTCGAGTACCTTGTAAGGTGCAGAGAATCCGAATGACTCGAGACCCCAGATTGTACCTTCTGATGCAGGAACAAGTCCGATGAGGTTGACTGGGAGACCTGCTGTCATACCGAACTTCTTCACTCCTGCCGGGAGTACAGACTGCTGG
Source organism: uncultured Bacteroidaceae bacterium (assembly GCA_905233285.1). Lineage (GTDB taxonomy): Bacteria > Bacteroidota > Bacteroidia > Bacteroidales > Bacteroidaceae > Minthosoma. The sequence continues at coordinate 66,839 of CAJODY010000015.1, read as the reverse complement.
TACTGAACTGGTTGCTCGCGGAAGAGACCTTCGGACGGAACACTGACGATGCGTACTTTCTTTCCGTCCTTGCGAAGCAGTTCGGCTCCGGCGATGAGTGTAGAAACCTCTGAACCTGTAGCTACGAGAATTACATCAGGATTTGCATCGGAACCGGCTACGACGTAACCACCCTTTGCTACCTGGCTGTAGTCGTTGCCTGCCGGCAGGTTGTTGATGTTCTGACGTGAAAGGATGAGTGCTGTCGGTGTTGACATGTTTTCCATTGCCAATGCCCATGATGCAGTAGTCTCCTGTGCGTCGGCAGGACGGAGCACGAGTACTGATGGCTTGCCATGATGGTTGTGGAGTTTCTCCATGAGTCGGATTTGCGCCTCTTGCTCAACAGGTTCGTGAGTAGGTCCGTCTTCACCTACACGGAATGCGTCGTGAGTCCAGATGAACTTAACAGGGAGTTCCATAAGAGCTGCCATACGAACTGCTGGCTTCATGTAGTCGGAGAACACGAAGAATGTACCACAAGCCGGGATGACTCCTCCGTGGAGTGCCATACCGATGCAGCAGCATGCCATTGTGAGTTCGGCAACACCTGCCTGGAAGAATGCTCCTGAGAAGTCGCCCTTTGTGAATGCATGTGTCTTCTTGAGGAATCCGTCTGTCTTGTCGGAGTTAGAGAGGTCGGCACTTGCACAAATCATATTTGGTACCTGTTCTGCCAATACGCTGAGACAAGCAGCTGATGCAGAACGTGTTGCGTCGTTGTCCTTCTGAACACACTTGCTCCAGTCAATCTTTGGTGCTTTGCCACTGAACCATTCAGCCTGCTGAGCTGCTTTGTCTGGATTTGCTGCTGCCCATGCTTTCTCTTCAGCATAACGAGCTGCACAGATGGTTTCGAGTTCCTTGGCACGATTAGCATAGAGTTCCTTAACATCTGGGAATATCTGGAATGGATTCTCAGGATCGCCGCCGAGGTTCTTGATTGTATTGATGAATGCGTCGCCACCGAGTGGTGCACCGTGGGTCTTGCAGTTTGCTTCGTATGAAGTGCCGTCAGCCTTAAGAGCACCCTTACCCATGATACACTTACCGATGATAAGGGTTGGCTTACCCTTGACAGCTTTAGCCTGATCGAGTGCTTTACGAATCTGAGCTGCGTCGTTACCTACTATCTCGATTACTTCCCAACCGAGGGCACGGTATTTAGCTGCTGTGTTCTCGTTCATCACTTCCTTTGTCTCGGTAGAGAGCTGGATGTCGTTAGAGTCGTAGAACATGATGAGGTTGTCGAGTCCGAGAACTGCTGCGATACGAGCTCCACCCTGTGAGATTTCTTCCTGCACACCACCATCGGAGATGTATGCATAGATGGTTTCTTTCTCAAATGTAGGGTTACCAGTGTGAGCTGCAAGGAACTTTGCTGCGATAGCTGCTCCGATAGCGAAGACATGTCCCTGTCCGAGTGGACCGGATGTATTTTCGATGCCTCTGGCTATTTCGAACTCTGGATGTCCTGTAGTAGGTGAGCCCCACTGACGGAGTTGTGCAAGTTCTTCGAGTGAGAATTTACCGATGAGGCAGAGTTGAGAGTAGAGCATCGGTGCCATGTGGCCTGGGTCGAGGAAGAAACGGTCGCGTCCTACCCACTCAGGGTTCTTGGGATCGTATTGCAGGTATTCGGAATAGAGGACATTGATGAAGTCTGCTCCACCCATTGCACCTCCGGGATGACCTGATTTTGCTTTCTCTACTGCACTGGCAGCAAGGATACGGATATTATCCGCTGCGTGATTTAATACTTTGATATCGTTCATAATGTTCAATTTAGTTTTTGCATTTAACGGCTGCCTGTTCAATGCCAAGGCATGCTTTGTAATTCTCGATATAACGGTTGAAACCTGCTACGTCTTCGGGAGTGGGTGCTACCTCACTACCTGTATTGCCAGAAAATACAACTTCTTCAAGCCAGTCGGCAAGGTTACGGTTCTCCTTGTTGTTGACTACATAGGCTGCAAGCAGTGCGATACCCCATGCACCACCTTCTCCAGCTGTCTCCATGACAGAGATTGGTGTATTGAGGGCTGCAGCAAGCATGCGCTGTCCGACGATTGGAGTGGTGAAGTAACCTCCGTGTCCCATGATGCGGTCAACACGTACCATCTCTTCGTTGAGTAGGATGTCGTTACCCAGTTTGAGTACGCCGATAGCTCCGTAGAGGTGTGCACGCATGAAGTTGGCAAGACTGAACTTGTCGTTTGCAGAGCGAACGAAGAGTGGACGTCCGTCTTCCAGTCCTGTCACTGGCTCTCCTGATATGTAGTTGTAGCTGATGATGCCACCACAATCGGAGTCGCCCTTGAGTGCTGCGTTGAAGAGGTTAGTGTAAAGTTCGTTGGTAGATTGCTGTACTCCAAGCAGTTCGGCATATTCCTTGAACATCTTAACCCATGCGTTGATGTCGCTTGTACAGTTGTTACAGTGTACCATGGCAACGAGCGAACCGTCAGGAGTAGTAACCATGTCAATCATCTCGTATGGCTTTGAAAGTGGCTTTTCAAGCACTATCATTGAGAATGACGATGTACCTGCACTTACGTTACCTGTACGTTGTTTAACAGCGTTGGTTGCAACCATTCCTGTACCTGCATCGCCTTCAGGAGGACATACTGGTATGCCTGCCTTCAGATGACCTGAAACGTCGAGTTTGTTTGCTCCTTCAGGAGTAAGGAATCCGGCATTCTCACCTGCATTGAGTGACTTTGGAAGTATGTCGAGGAGTTTCCATCCGAATTTGTATGGTGCAATGAGCTTGTCAAATTTCTCAACCATCTCTGCATCATAGGTCTTTGTAGCCGGATCAACAGGAATCATACCTGAAGCATCACCTACGCCGAGTACTTTCTGACCTGTAATCTGCCAGTGGATATAGCCTGCAAGGGTAGTGAGGAATTCGATATCCTTTACATGTTCTTCGTTGTCGAGTATGCACTGGTATAGATGTGAGATACTCCAACGGAGAGGTATGTTATAGTTGAAGAGCTGAGACAGTTCAGCAGCAGCTTTTCCTGTGTTGGTGTTGCGCCATGTGCGGAAAGGAACAAGGATGTCGTTGCCTTTGAATGCCATGTATCCGTGCATCATTGCGCTGACTCCGATAGCAGCAAGAGTCTCAATTTCAACTTCATACTGTTCGAGAACATTCTTGCGAAGGTCGGCATAGCAGTCCTGCAGTCCATACCAGATAGCTTCGGTAGAGTAGGTCCAAAGTCCATCGACGAGTTGGTTTTCCCATGTGTGACTACCTTGAGCTATTGGGTTGTTGTTCTGGTCGATGAGCACAGCTTTAATACGTGTCGAACCAAATTCAATACCCAATACTGCTTTTCCAGCTTCTATTGTCTGTTTTGCATTCATATGATTTATCTTGTTTTTGTTAGTAGATAAATTTGGAGCTAAAAGGAGTGTTTATGACACAGCCTTTTAGCTCCAGCATGTATTACTTCAATGCTTTATTCAACATGTAGTAAACCTCGTTCATCTGCAAGTCGTGCTTGAACTCGCTGATGGTGGTATTCTTGTTGATCTTGACATATTCGATGCCAGTCATTTCAGCAAAGTCTTCCCAATACTCTTCTGTGATGTCGTATGAGAATGCGCTGTGGTGTGTACCACCTGCGAGAATCCATGCACCAGCACCAATCTCGAATGTCGGCTGCGGAACCCAGAGTGCAGAAGCAACTGGCAGTTTTGGCATTGGCTTCGGTTTGATGCACTCTACTTCCTGAGAGATGAGACGGAAGCGGTTGCCAAGGTCAACGACTGTAGCCTTGATACCACGACCTACCTTAGATGTGAATACGAGACGTGCAGTCTGCTGCTTGCGGATACCGATGCCAAGGAAGTGTACTTCAAGAGTTGGTTTGTCAACAGCGATGAGTGGACAAACTTCGAGCATGTGGCTCTGCAGACAAGAGCTGCGGTCACCAGCGAAGTTCAGTGTGTAGTCCTCGAGGAATGAGCAACCTGTAGGCATGCCCTGCTGGATAACCCAGAGTGAACGGTAGAGACAAGCTGTCTTCCAGTCACCTTCAGCTCCGAATCCGTAACCCTCAGCCATGAGACGCTGTGAAGCAAGACCTGGAATCTGGTCGAATCCTACAAAGTTTGGATCGTTGATGTCAGCATCGCCAAGGTCGTCGAAGTTAGTTGTGAATGCAGTAGCACCTTCATCCTTCAGTACACGGCGGAGTGCGATTTCTGCCTTTGCTGCGTTCTTAACTTTCTCCCAATATACCTGTTCGCCGCTCTCATCAATCTTGATGGTGTAAAGTTTCTTGTATTCTTCAACAAGCGCATCAGCCTCAGCATCTGTAACCTGCTTGAAGTATTCCATCAGTGAGCTTACTGGATAGTAGTCAACGTGGTAGCCCAGACGCTGTTCAAATTCAACGCGGTCGCCATCAGTTACTGCTACGTTGTTCATGTTCATACCGAACATCAGACAGCGTACGTTCTTTGCATCAGCTACACCGGCTGCTACACGTGCCCATATTGCAATCTGCTTCTGTGCCTGCTCGTCCTTCCAGTAACCACATACAACCTTACGTGGAACACGCATGCGAGTGCAGATGTGACCGAACTCGATATCACCGTGAGCAGACTGGTTCAGGTTCATGAAGTCCATGTCGATTTCGCTCCAAGGAATTTCAGCGTTGTACTGAGTGTGGAAGTGGAGGAGTGGCTTCTGAAGTGCCTGAAGACCCTTAATCCACATCTTTGCAGGAGAGAATGTGTGCATCCAAGTGATTACACCTGCGCACTTCTCATCGTTGCTGGCTGCCTTCATGACTGCCTCTACTTCCTTTGAAGAGTTTGCAGTTCCCTTATATACAACCTTGATAGGAATAAGTCCGCCATTGTTCAGACCGTCAACCATTTCTTTTGAGTGACCGTCAACGATTTTAACTGTTTCGCCTCCGTAGAGAAGTTGTGCTCCGGTTACCCACCAAAGCTCAAGATTTTCAAATGCTTTCATAATAAAATTCTTTTAGTTTGTTATTAATTGGTTTGGTTTTATGATTCCCTTTGTTTGTCTCCTATATTATATATAATGTATAAGGAGGGTGGGGAAGTACATTAGTTTAATGTTGCTGTCCCTTCTGTCCATAGTATGCGTTAGGACCGTGCTTACGATTGTAGTGCTTCTCGATAAGCAGTGGGTTCATCGTAAGGCTTGGATTGACAGAATATGCGATGAATGCCATCTTTGCACACTGTTCCATTACTTTTGCATTATATACTGCGTTGTCAGGTGATGTGCCCCAAGAGAATGGACCGTGGTTCTTTACAAGAACTGCAGGAGTATGGTCAGGATTGATTTTACGTATGTTCAGTATTTCATCTACTATAACGTTTCCTGTTTCCAATTCATACTGACCTTCTACTTCCTCCTTTGTCATGTCTCTTGTACAAGGTATGTTCTTATAGAAATAGTCGGCATGTGTGGTTCCAATATTTGGGATATCTTTACCAGCCTGTGCAAAAGCAGTAGCATAGGTAGAGTGAGTATGTACTACACCTTTGATATTCGGGAATGCCTTATAGAGTACGAGATGGGTAGGGGTGTCGCTTGATGGATTAAGGTCACCTTCTACTACTTTACCACTTTCCAAGTCAACTACTACCATATCGCTGGCTTTCATGTCGTCATAGCTTACACCTGAAGGCTTGATTACTACAAGACCCTTGTCACGGTCTATGCCGCTTACGTTTCCCCAAGTGAATATGACAAGTCCCTGACGTACGAGGTCGAGATTTGCTTTGAATACTTTTTCTTTCAGTTCTTCTAACATGACTAATACGTGTATTTTAGCGTAATAAGTGGATTGGTCGGAGTGACCAGTCCACTTATTACATATTTATAATTACCAGAAATACCAATAGAAGCAAGCGCAGAGACCAACTACAATGAGTGTACCGATGATATCGAATGCGCCCCAGCTTTCCTTGATTGACTTCTTGAAATCTGCAGAGAATGTGATAGCATCTACCTGAGCCTTTGTCGGTGCAGGTGTGCAGAATGAAACTGCATAGATGAATACAAGCAGGAATACGAGCAGCCAGCATTCGAAAACGAGCCAGTTTGTCTGCCAGAACCATGTTGTATTCTCCCAGAATGCGCCTTGCATGATGGTGTTAGGATCAACAACCTCTCCAAGTGCAGTTTTTGCAGCAGCTTGTGCATCGGTCAAGTAACGACCGGTATCTGTAATTACATTTGTAACCAGACGAATCATACCGATGAGGAAACCTACGATGAGTGTCCATTCACCTGCTTTAGGAGTAACCTTCTTGCTGAGGATACCACATGCGAAGATAACAACCATTGCAGGAGCCAGCAGTGACTGGATGCCCTGCAGATAATTGTACAATGTGTCCATACCCATCATGATAGGAAGCCATGCGAAACCGAGAATAACCACAACAACTGTTGCTACACGACCAACGAATACGTAGTGAGCCTCTGTCATACCTTTCTTCAGTGGCTTGTAGAAGTCCTCAGTGAAGAGGGTAGCGCAAGAGTTGAAGAATGCTGCAAGAGAAGCAACGAGTGCGCAGATGAAACCGATAGTAACGATACCCTTTACTCCGGCTGGCAATACCTGCTGAACCATAATTGCAAATGCAGCGTCTGTCTCACCAAGTTCGAATGTGCCTTTCTGTGCAAGTGCAGCAGCAATCATACCTGGGATGAGGAACATGAAACAAGGCAGAACCTTGAAGAAACCTGCAGCGATAGTACCGCGACGTGCACGCTTCATAATTTCAGCGTTGTCTTCGCCTGGAACCTGACCGAGTACACGCTGAACAATGTGCTGGTCTGTACACCAGTACCAGAAACCGATAATCGATGCTCCGATAAATACCACGAATCCAGGATATTCCTGATACATAGAGTCACCTTCTTCCCAGTGGAACATGTGAGTGGTTCCATAACCATTGTTCAACTGACCACAGTATTCCATCATGCTGCTCCAACCTTCTGCGATGTTGCCACTACCCAGTGCTGCAAGACCGAGGAAAAGTACGAGGAACGAACCGATTATGAGGATTGGAGTCTGAATTGTGGAAAGTGTCATCACACCCTTCATACCACCGAATACGGTAAAGATTGCAGTTACTAAAATCAGACCGATTGCACCAACCCAGAAGTTGAGTCCCCAGAGATACTTAAAGAAGATTCCTCCTGTAAGTGCTGTAACGCTAACCTTTGTGAGGATGTAAGCTACAAGTGTGATGATTGAGAGCCATGATCCAGTACGTTGTGTGTAACGGAATTTAAGGAAGTCGGGCATAGTGATGATTTTCCCCATCTTGTTAATCATGAGCTGATAAAATGGTACGAATAACCATCCGAGGATGAGAATCATCCATCCCTGCATCTCCCAGTGTGCCATACCGACACCGCTCTTTGCTCCTGTACCGGCAAGACCTACGAGGTGTTCTGAACCGATGTTGGCAGCAAAGATTGCCATACCGATTACATACCAGGGTTCACCTTTTCCGAAGAGGTATGCAGAAGAGTCTTCGCCCTTCTGCGCTTTTTTGTCCTTGACGATAGCGTGGTAAACAGCCCATACTACGCCACATACACCAATTGCAAGTACTGCCCAGTCGAGCCAGATAAATTCATGTGAATTCCAATTCATAAGTTTAGTTGTTTAGAAGTTTATAATTCAATTTGTTTTATGATGTTTTGAATAATTCTTTCTTTATTTCTCGACTGAGAAAGCATATTTACAATAGCTGTGGTAAGGTTTCTCTGGAGTGATGATGGCATCAGAGAGTTCCCATCCCAACAGTTTGTACTTGTTAGGAGAATCAGGATATTTCTGACTCTCAAGACAGATGGCACAGTGCTTCTGATACATTATGCCACCTTTACCCGGACGTGTGCCGTCTTGGAAGTTTGCAGTATAGCACTGTACTCCCGGTTCGTTAGTGTACATATCCAGTTTGATTCCGCTACGTGGGTCATACATGGTTGCACAGATTTCTTCCTGATTGCCCTTTGTGTTCAAACACCAGTTGTGATCGTAACCGCCTCCTGCAGCTTCAATCTCTGCATCACCATCGTTGAAGTTTGTGCCGATAGCCTTCGGAGCACGGAAGTCAAATACAGTTCCAGCCACTTCCTTAACAGCACCTGTTGGCATGTAAGTGTCGTCGGCAGGAGTGTAGTAATCTGCATTTACCTGTAGTATTGACTCATCGATTGTGTTGTTGAAGTCACCGCTCAGATTGAAGTAAGTGTGGTTTGTCATGTTGATGATTGTCGGAGCATCAGTAGTAGCATCGTAGTTAATGACGATTTCGTTGTTGTCCGTCAGTTCAAACTTAACGACTGCTTCTACGTTACCTGGGAAGTTGTTGTCGCCATCGGGAGAGATGCGTTTGAGAGTGAGTGAGTTTTCACTTGACTCAACAACGTCATAAACCTGATATTGCCATCCGGTGTAACCTCCGTGAAGAGAATGGAAACCATTGTTGTTCTTGTCAAGTACAATCGGCTCGTCCTGCCCTGGCAGGGTGAATTTTCCACCGTCGATACGATTGGCATATCGACCTACTGAACAACCGAAGTCTGTTTCGAAGTTCCATGGGAAATAATTTTCTACTTTGTCAAATCCGCATGCTACGTCGACAAACTTCCCGTCTTTGTCCGGAACCATGATGCTGACTATACGTCCACCGAAATTGGTGATGCATACCTCCATGCCATTCTTGTTTGTCAGGGTGTAGAGCGATACAGGCTTCGCATTAGCTGTATCGGGTACAAACTGATTGTTCTCATAGTCATATGCCACTGCAATAATAGTGTCATAATCTGCAGGATTAATACCCGACTTTGTCAGTTCCGGTGCTACGGGAGCAGGCTGCTGACAACACGAACATAGAAGAGCTACCGTTGCAGCACTTCCTAACATAATTTTCTTAATGTTTCTCATAAAAAAGATTTTAGTATTGTGAATTATTACTGTGCTTTCCACATATAACCTCGCAAAGGTACAGTTTTACTTAGAAAATACGAAAAGTAATTGCATAAAAAATGATGGTTTCTTATGTGTTTTTTCTTTTGTTGCCGCACACACAACTCCATCACTCTGAAAGAATGCTGTTATTGCAAGATTAACATGGCAAAAACAGGGTTGAAATTTAATAATTATTCTTGCCAGTCTTATATAGTTGCCATGAATTTATGACATTGTGCCATACGGAGTAGAACCCGCCAGCCATTGCTGTGACAGGGTCAAGAAAAGTATAACCCACCCAAATAGCAAAAATGGTGTTCTTTTGTCCCAAACTCTGTGCTCCGGCTATGGGCTCGTTATGTTGTTTCCCTATTCTACGTCCGATATAGAATTGTATGCAGCACGATAAGAGTGATGCCAAGGCAATACAAGTCAGCTCTATAAAAGATTTGTCGGTGTGGGTTATGGCTTTCATCGTAATAGCAATTGCTAAAGTTAAAGCAACAGCCCAAAGATTGAAAGCCAAATCTTTGTAACTTACTATCCTGCGGTGGATATTGGGAAACATATATTTGACAAGCCACGCAAGCAGAAGAGGGAGTATAAGTAGGGGGAAAACTTTGCCGATAATGAGAGTGAAGGAAGTGATGAAGTCATATTCCATGTTTTTTTCATGGATAAATGAAACCACTGAAGGTATCGCAATTGCAGCTGCAAGATTTATAAGACATGTATAGCTGACGACGGTCGAAGGGTTTCCTTTCAGTTTTGTAGTTACCACTGATGCCGCTGTGGCAGTAGGGCATATCAGACAAATCATCAGCGATTCTATCACAGCCTTCCCTGCTATGTCCTGTATACAGATTATCAGAGTTCCCAATAGCGAGAAACTGATTATTTGAAATCCCAGCATCTTGAGCATCCATCGTTTGGGACGGAGTTCTTTGGGAGATACTTTGCAAAAAGAGACAAAAAGCATGACGAATAGTAATGCCGGTTGCAGATATGCAATGATTTGACTTACAGCCTGATGGGTGTAGTCCAAAGCATGGATGCTGACATAAGCAAAATAGCTGATTATGCCAGTAATGATTGCTATCGGAAGTGTCAGCGATGCTCTCATTGTTCTGCCAGTTTCATGAGTTGGAGCATTTCGTCACGATACAGAGCAGCCTGCTGAAAATCAAGTTTCTTCGCAGCTTCCTGCATCAATCTCCTGGTCTTTTCAATCGATTGTTTTATCTGATCTTCGCTCATAACCTGACGAACAGGGTCTTCTGCGGCCATGATATTATTCTCTTCGATATAAGCGTTGCCGATGTATTCGACAGGTTTGTGATTGCGGATAGCCGTATATGCTTTCTTAATCTGAGTCGGTGTGATGCCGTGTTCCTCGTTGTAAGCCATTTGCTTCTCCCTTCGTCGGTTAGTCTCCTCTATGGTCAGTCGCATGCTTTCCGTTATCTTGTCGCCATACAGTATTGCCATTCCGTTTATATTACGTGCTGCACGTCCTATGGTCTGGGTCAGACTTCGGTGGCTTCGCAAAAATCCTTCTTTGTCGGCATCGAGTATTGCAACTAGCGACACTTCCGGTAAGTCAAGTCCTTCTCTCAGCAGGTTTACTCCAACCACCACGTCGAAATCTCCGCTACGCAGTTTTTCCAATATCTCCACTCGCTCAAAAGTGTCCACGTCGCTGTGTATGTAACTACAACTCACACCATTGTCCAACAGGTATTCCGATAATTCTTCCGCCATTCGTTTCGTCAGGGTAGTGACGAGCGTCCGTTCACCCCGTTCTATTCTTACCTGTATCTCCTCCATGAGGTCATCCACTTGATTCTGAGTGGGTCGAACCTCAATCTTGGGGTCGAGTAGTCCGGTCGGACGTATCAGCTGTTCTACCACGACACCTCCGGCTCGTTCCAGTTCATATTCAGCCGGTGTTGCACTGACATAGATTGTCTGCGGAGTCATCGATTCGAATTCGTCAAACTGCAGTGGTCGGTTATCCAATGCAGCCGGCAGTCGGTAGCCGTATTCTACGAGTGTAGTCTTACGTTTTCGGTCGCCTCCATACATGGCACGAATCTGAGGTATCGACTCATGGCTTTCATCCACTACAAGCAGGAAATCCTTCGGGAAGAAGTCGAGCAGACAATAAGGGCGTTCTCCCGCGTTGCGTCCGTCGAAATATCTCGAATAATTTTCAATACCTGAACAATGCCCCAGTTCTCGTATCATTTCCAGGTCGTTGGTCACCCTCATTTCTATCAGTTGCGCCTTGGCTGTATCACCTATCGATTCATAGAATTTTATCCGCTCATGTAGGTCGTCTTCAATCATGTGAATTGCACGTAGTGTTTTCTCTTTAGACGTCATAAATATGTTCGCAGGATATACTCTATAATCCTCAAAAGATGTGATAGTTGCGCCAGTTTCTTTATCTACTTCTTTAATACTTTCAATCTCGTCCCAAGCAAAGTTTATCCGAACAATTTTTTCGTCGTATGCAAGTGCAATGTCAACAGTCTCTCCATGCACTCTGAAGTGACCTCTCGACAGCTCTATATCGTTTCTGACATAAAGGCTGTCAACCAGTCGTCGCAGGAAACTGTTCAGCTCCGTCCGTTGTCCTATGCGGATGTCGATAATGTTCTCGCTGAAGTCCATCGGGGAACCCATGCCATAGATGCACGAAACAGATGATACGACTATGACATCACGTCTTCCTGACAGTAGCGACGATGTAGCAGCCAGTCGCAGCCTGTCCACCTCTTCGTTTATTGCCAGATCTTTCTCTATGTATGTATCTGTCGAGGGAATATATGCTTCAGGCTGGTAGTAATCATAGTAGCTCACATAATACTCTACGGCATTGTCTGGAAAGAAATTCTTCATCTCCGTATATAGCTGATGTGCCAGGGTCTTGTTGTGGCTGAGAATAAGGGTAGGGCGTCCCACGTTCTGAATCACATTGGCAATAGTAAATGTTTTACCAGAACCTGTCACTCCCAGCAGCACCATGGCATCGTCCCCCTCACGTACACTTTCCGTGAGTTGTTTTATTGCCTCTGGTTGGTCACCTGTAGGTTTGTATTTCGATGTGAGCTTGAATTCCATAATATGTCTGCAAAATTACGCTTTTTGTCGTTACTGAGCGATACAAGTTTGAAAATTTTGAAAAAAAATCAGGTTTTATCTCTTCCAGGTTGCTTTTGTATATAATAATGTGTACATTTGCACGATTTTTTAGGCACTATGAAGTTTAAGAGTATAATTTTTGCGATTTCGGCTGTTTTATTTGTTTCGTGTAAGACATCCTACAATGAAGTGGTAAAAAGTATGGACTACGATTATAAATACGAGGCTGCTAAGGAATATTACGCATCGGGTAGTTATGGAAAATGTAGTCAGTTGCTTGAAGACATGGTGATGCTGCTCAAAGGTACCGAAAAAGGTGAGGAATCGCTTTTTATGCTAGGCATGTGTTTCTACAATATGGGCGATTATGAGACAGCTACGTTGTATCTTGACCGTTATTACAAAACATACACAAAGGGAACATATACCGAACTGGCACGATTCTTTAGTGGTAAGGCCTCTTATATGGAGTCGCCCGATATACGTCTCGACCAGACTCCTACAATTACTGCCATCAATACACTTCTCGAATTTCTCGACTTCTATCCTTACAGCAACAAACGTGACGAGGTGTACGCAATGCTTGAGGAGTTGCGTAACCGACTGGCAGAGAAAGAATACCAGTCTGCTTTGCTATACTATAATCTCGGTTCCTATACAGGAAACTGTGTCAACGGTGGCAGCAATTACGAAGCATGCATCATCACGGCAGAGAATACTCTGAAGACTTATCCTTACACTAAGCATCGTGAAGATTTGATGATGATGATACTGCGTGCCCGTTATCGCCTTGCAAACAAGAGTGTGGCATCCAAGAAAGAAGAGCGATACAGAGAGACGATTGATGAATATTTCGGTTTCAAAAACGAATTCCCAGAGAGCAAATATATCAACGAAGCAAACAAGATATACAAATACTCTGTAGCTCGCAACCCGGTAAAGGATAAGGAAATCAATTGATAAACAGCAAACAAACTTATAAGATTAAATATGGATTTTAAGAAAACAAATGCACCAACAAACACAGTTACACGTGATTTGATGGATTTATGTAAGGACACTGGCAACATCTATGAAACAGTTGCAATTCTTGGTAAACGTGCAAATCAGATCTCCACTGCCATGAAAGAGGAACTGACTCGCAAACTGCAGGAATTCGGTTCGTCTCAGGACAATCTCGAAGAGATATTCGAGAACGAAGAGCAGATTCAGATTTCGCGTTACTACGAGCGTCTGCCAAAGCCTACACTCATTGCAACTCAGGAATTTCTTGAAGGCAAGGTGTACTATCGCAATCCCAGCAAAGAAAGAGAGATGATATGATACAACGTATCCAAACAGTATATCTCCTGCTTGTAGTCATACTTTCGTTCGTCTGTCTCGTATCTCAGATAGGGTATTACACAAGCAACGACGAGACTGTTGCATCCTTCAGTAATTTTGCATTCTCCTCATTTGGAGCCTACTCCGCTTACTCCAGTGTAGGCCCTTATGCTTTGGGAGTATTGCTGATTATTGTCATCCTGCTCAGTCTCCTCAGCATCATGCTTTTCCGCAAACGTATGCGTCAGCTGCGTCTTGTCATCATCAGCAACATCATGCTGTTTGGCTACATCGCCACATACATCCTGTTTGCATATTTCTACAACGAAAATCTGCAACTCGTTCAACCATCAGCACCATTGTCGTTTCATATCCGTTTTGCGACACTCTTTCCCGTGCTTTGCTTCATACTGAACGGCCTTGCAATTCACGGCATACGCAAGGATGAAGCACTCGTGCGTTCACTTGACAGACTAAGATAACCGCTCCATTCCAGTTTTTTTTGAAATGTTAGACAAAGAGAGTAAGATATTCATAGCCGGTCACCGCGGATTGGTGGGTTCAGCCATATGGAACAATCTCAAGGACAAAGGATATAATAATCTCGTAGGTAAGTCGCATAGCGAACTCGACCTACTTGACCCTGTTGCAGTAAAGGAGTTTTTCGATACCGTGCGTCCCGATGCAGTAGTCCTTGCTGCGGCTCATGTCGGCGGTATCATGGCAAACCTTCAGTATCGTGCCGATTTCATATATCAGAACCTACAGATTCAGCAGAACGTGATAGGTGAGGCATGGAAACACGGAGTAAAGAAACTCCTCTTCCTTGGCTCCACATGTATATATCCAGGAGAGGCTCCACAGCCGATGCCCGAGGACTGCCTGCTTACATCACCTCTGGAATATACCAACGAACCCTATGCCATCGCCAAGATAGCAGGTATGAAGATGTGCGAATCATTCAATCTCCAGTATGGCACCAACTACATAGCAGTCATGCCTACCAATCTTTACGGTCCGAACGATAATTTTCATCTCGAGAATAGTCACGTACTGCCTGCCATGATTCGTAAGATATACCTTGCAAAATGTCTGAACGAAGGCGACTGGGATGCTGTTCGCAAAGATCTCGGACTCCGTCCCGTCAGCATGAAAGTGCCTCGTATGGTAGATGGCCAGGGAGCACCCTCTGCCGACCTCTCCAAGGCTACGCAGACCATTATGGCTACTGCCATGAGCGATGAATACACCATTCTTCAGGTTCTGCGCCACTATGGCATCACACCCGAAGCGGTCACCCTGTGGGGCAGCGGTGCTCCGATGCGCGACTTCCTTTGGAGCGAAGAGATGGCAGATGCCTCTGTCTATTGTCTTCTCAACGTTGATTTCAACGACATTATCGAAAACCAGACCTTCGTCAACAACCGTGACGGAATAAAGGAAATACGCAACTGCCACATCAACGTAGGTACCGGAAAAGAAATTTCCATCCGTGAAGTAGCCGAGAAGATAATGGTAGAAATCGGATTTAAGGGTGAACTCCGTTGGGATCGTAGTAAACCAGATGGAACTATGAAGAAACTTACCGACCCGACCAAACTCCATCGTCTTGGCTGGCATCATAAGATTGAAATCGACGAGGGCATCCACCGTCTCTATGAGTGGTATCTCAAAGGCATCTGCATAAACCATCAGCATGCAGGATAAATACAGAATACTTGCACTCGATATTGATGGGACACTGGCACGCAACGACCGTTCCATCTCAGAATATACTCAGCAGACGCTGATTCAGGCACAGAAGCAGGGCATTCGGATTGTTATAGCATCCGGGCGTCCTGCTTTCGGCATAAGTCCTATAGCCGATCAGCTCCGTCTTGCCGACTACGGAGGCTACGTCCTTGCATACAACGGTGGAGAGATATGGGATTGGCAGACAAAGTCGAGGATATACGAAAAACCTCTTCCTGACGAATCCATACCAGTTATTTACGAGGCATGCCGCCGTGCCGGAGTCGATGTCATGACCTACTGCGGTTCCGAAATCATTACCGAAACGAAAAATAATCACTACATCCTTCTCTCTTCCAAGCGTAATCGGATGCAGCTCACCGTCGTACCTTCATTTCTTCAGGGCATCCGATATCCCATATTCAAATGTATGATAGTCGGTGAACCTGAGCGTTTGCAGGAGTTCGAACCCCGACTCAATGCCGCATTGGAGGGTAGGGCAGTAGCCTACCGCAGCGAGCCGTTCTACCTCGAAGTCGTTCCTGCTGGTATCGACAAGGCTGCGTGTCTCCAGGTCATACTGTCGCATCTGGGTCTTGACCGCAGTTCGCTGATTGCCTGTGGCGATGGCTATAACGACATTTCCATGATTCGTTATGCCGGACTCGGTGTGGCTATGGAGAACGCAAACGACCAGGTAAAGCAATCCGCCGACTACATTACTTTGAGTAACGAAGCCGACGGAGTCGCTCATGTGGTTAATACGTTCTTACTTTCTTAGGCGTTAGGATTGTGCTGTTTTCCGTCCTTTTTGCCTTTTCCGTGTTTGTCGAAATGTCCTCTTCCGTGATTTCCCTGCTTTGGTGAGAACCGTCTCAGTGCGTGCATGTTGAACTTCGTCTGTGCTATGCGCACCTTGCATACCTTCTCCCATGTCAGCACCTTTCCGAACTTCTTGTAGTAAGTCTGTTCAATCTTTTTGTTCTCAACCTGCAGTTCGGTAGTCTTTTCAATTAGCTTCTGAAAATCCGACTCCGTCTTTGCAGTCCTGTACGACTTCATCATCTCGCGTTCCTGCTCTACAATCTTACGCTGAGCCTCCAGCATTTCCTTGAACACAGGGAAGAACTTCGTCTTTTCCTCATCCGTCAGGTTTGCCTCCTTCGTGATGTACTCCTCCATGTGCTTGTAATACTTCTCAGGTGAGAACTGGTTGTGCTTCCTTGCTCCCTTGTCGTTCGGTTCCTGTGCCATCACGCCTGCTGCAAACATGATGCAAACTAATGTAAATGCAATTCGTTTCATAACTTTTATCTTTTAAACTTTCAACTATAAACTCTAAACTCTAAACAGTAAACTGTAAACAAAATACTCACTCAATTCCTGCCAGATAGCAATACACATCCTGCTCGTCCATCATCGAGTACGACATCATGTCCTCTCCGTATTCGTCGTCATACTCTTCTGTCATTGTATCGCTCTGAGCCAGTGCGTCAGTCTTGTCCTCGTAGTAATTTACCCCCAGGAATACCAGAGCCACGCAGGCCGCAGCTGCCACAGTCCATCTCACTGCATACTTCCATATCGAGGTGCCGCCTCTGTTCATGCTTACGACCGTTGCAGTCTTTTCGCCTTGCTCCTCTTCCTCTGCAATCCTGTCCATTATGCGACTGGACAGATTGTCGAAATACCCCTCGGGAACCTTCATCGGACTCTCCTTTGTCAAGCCCAGTTCCTTCAGCATTCTGTCGTCGTTGTCTATGTTCATGTTCTTATTCATAATTCCGATAAGTTTTATATTGTACGTTCCTTTATATACTTTGTAATTTTCTCCACCGCTATGTGGTATGAGGCCTTCAGTGCTCCGACCGATGTTCCTGTCACTTCTGCAATCTCCTCATATTTCATGTCATTGAAATACTTCATCGTGAACACAGCCTTTTGTTTTGCGGGCAACATCGTCAAAGCCTCCTGCAGCATCATCTGTGTTTTGTCGCCGTCAATATATTCGTCACTTTCAATCTGCATTGCCGTTCCTCCGCCATCATCATCGTCGTCACCTCCTTCGTCTATCGAGAACGTCTCCTTCTTCTGGTTTAGCAGCGTCATGCTTTCGTTGTATGCTATTCTGTAGAGCCAGGTCGAGAGTTGTGCGTTCCCTTCAAATCCGTCTATGCTCCTCCATGCTTTCAGAAAAGTGTTCTGCAACACGTCGTCTGCATCATCATGGTTCATAACTATATGCCGGATTTGCCAATACAATGTCCTGCTGTAATGATTCACAACTTCGGCAAAAGCTCTCCGCTTCGTTGCCTCATTGTGCAGTAGTTGTATTATTTCTGTTTCATCATATTTGCTCATCTTTCCGGAAGTTGTTTGATTGTATGACTGATTGGAAATTCAAAGGTTTAAAATAGGGGACAAAAAAATCCGAGCATCTTTTACATACCCGGATTACCTCATTTATTATTTTTCGTATGAACTCGATCTTGGATTAATAGTCCTTGATGAATATCTTGCGTGTTACCTTGCCCACCTTCACGATGTAGCAGCCTTTCTGCAGGGTGGTAATTTCATACACCTTCGAGTTGCTATCCACCTTCACAGCCATAACCTGTGCTCCGGTGATGCTATATACTTCGATTATCTGTCCCTCGGCATTCTTCACCTGAACGGTATTGCCTCCGTGAACGATTATCTGCACTTCGTTCATCTCGCTTTCTACAGCGTCTGGTTCAGCAAACGCATCTGCGCTGAAGTCTGCAGCCATTGCGATAGGGGAGCAGAGCGATAAAAGCAGTGTTATAAAGGTCGATTTAAGTAGAGATTTCTTCATAGTAAGCATAGTTTACGATGCAAAAGTATGCAAACTATTTTTTATGACCAAATTTTCAACGAAAAAAAATTCAAAAAATTGTGCACTACAGCTTTAATTTCTTTGCGATATGCTTAGGAATGGCATTTCTGTGCAGCAGAATATTGATAGTCTTGTAAGCCACGAAAGCCTCCGAAGCGTACCACACGCCCTTATACTTATACTTTGTACCCCACGAGTTCTTCACCATATAGTAAGGCTTGCCGTTCTGGTCCTTTGCAATGCCATAGATCATCATTCCGTGGTCGTCTGTAGTTTCCCAGTTGTCATAACCTTCTTGGCGCTTCTCCTGAGTCACCTCAATCTCAGGCAGCGGACGTGCAGTATAAGCCTTGCGCTTGTCGTCCGTAGTCTTTGCCTTGCCGAACCAGTGCTCATAGTCCGAGCCGCTCGTCTCCTTCACCTTGTCTAAGTCGGGACATACAGCAATACCTTCGCGCGAGAATCCCAGTTCGCTCACGTCCGAAGCCCATGCCATAGTGTATCCGTTCTCAACGGCATACTTGATGGTCTCCATCAGCTCGTCGAGCGGAATATTGTACGACTGACCCCATCGCCAGTTGTCCTGCACCTCGATTATGAACTTGTCGTAGAAAGGGTGGTGGGTGAACGAAGTCAGACTCACATAGTCGTCAATCTTCAGTCCCAGCGACTCCATATACGACTGCGCCGTATATTTCTTGCCCTCGTAAGTAAATTCGGCAGGTACCTCACCGATGTAGTTGTCCAGCGTCGAGTTTATTGACTTGAACCATATCGGCGACAGCTTCTTCATCTCGCTCTTTGCTATGGCATTCACCTGTGGCTCCAGCATAGCGAAAAACTCGCTGAAGTTAGGCAGCGTGTCACCGTAGAGCGTACCCGGTTCCGGCATAGCCGACTCAGGCATCATTCCGTAATGCTTCATGCAATATACGCAGTCGTAGAACGCACCGCCCTGCGTAAAACTGATGTCTCCGTGCATGCGTACCGAAGCCTTTGCGCGGTCCTCGTATGTCTTGTGGGTCAGATAAGCCTCGCTCAGGTCCACCTCGCCCTTACCCAGGCGCAGCAGTTCAGCCTCGAAAAATCCGAGCGACGAATAAGCCCAGCACGTACCCGAGCGGTTCTGGTTCTTCGTACTTGTGATGGGATTTTCCTTCACTACCGTAAACGTGAAACCCTCTTCCTCCTCCTTCTTCTCGCTGTCGTCCTCTGCCATCACAGGCATAGCCGCCAACGAAATCAGAGCAGATAACAATAGATATTTCGTCATGTCCTTATATATTAATAATGTGTAATGTCATTTACCATTTACTTTAAGCGGTAAGCTGTAACCCGTAAGCTAACCCAAAAACTCTTCCATGTCCTTCAGGTGGTAAGGTGCAATCTTGTCGCAATAGAACTCGGCACCCTTCTCCGTGATGATGACATCGTTCTCGATACGTATACCTCCGAAGTCGCGATACTTATCGCAAGCCTCGTAGTTGATGAAATCTTTGTGCAGTCCCTTCGCTCTCCAGTCGTCGAGCAGGTGGTTGATGAAATACACACCCGGTTCTACCGTCATGATGAAGTTCTTCTTCAGTTCGATGCCGTAGCGGAGATACTTCATACCGAACTGCTTCGACTGCGGATGCTCATCGTCAAATCCCACATACTTCTGTCCCAGACCCTCCAGATCGTGCACGTCCAGTCCCATGTGGTGACCTATACCGCAGGGCAGGAACGCAGCATGAGCACCTGAATATACGGCGTCATCCACATTGCCCTTCATGATACCCATATCCTTCAGATGCTGTGTAATCACCTTGCAGGCACCAATCTGCATATCCTTCCACATCACGTCAATCTTCGCATGCTCTATAATCCAGTCGTGAGCCGTCTCCACGATGCGGTAGATTTCCCTCTGCTGCTCCGTGAACTTTCTCGACACCGGAGTAGTACGTGTATGGTCGGAGCAGTAATGCTCGAAAGTCTCACCACCGGCATCGCACAGCATCAGCCTTCCGGCCTGCAGCGGCACGTTCTTCGGCATACCGTGCATAATCTCGCCGTGCATAGTCAGGATAGTTGGGAACGAATTCATGGCACCCATCGAGTGCGCCACACCGTCCACCTTACCGGCGATACAAGTCTCTGTCACACCCTCGCGACATTCCCTCATAGCCGTCATGTGCATCTCGTAGCCGATTTCTCCAGCCTTCTTCAGTTCTGCAATCTCCTCCGGAGCCTTCACCGTGCGCTGAGCCACAATCGACTTTATAAGCTTCACGCTTGCCTTGCCGTCCACCTCCAGCGGGTGCAGCCCCATGAGGTCAGCCAGTTGCACCTTCAGGTCGTAGCGGCACTGCGGAGTATAGTGAATCTCCTGTCCCTTCTTGCGTGCAGCATCGATGACATTCTTCAGTTCGCTCATCGGAGCCGAGTGGCTGATTCCAGTTGTGGCTGCCAGTTCGCTGACCGTCGGCACCACACCTGTCCATACCATTGTATCCACGCTGATGTCATCTCCGAACACACATTCCCAGTCGTTGTCCACGTCAATGACTGCAGCCAGCGCGTCGCGCTTCAGACCGATGTAATACAGGAAACAGGAATCCTGTCGGAACTTGTACGTATTTCCCGGGTAATTGCAAGGAGCCTCATTATGCCCCATCAGAATGATAAGTCCTGAGCCGACACTCTGCTTCAAGACATTTCTTCTCTCAATGTAAATCTGTTTTTCAAACATATTAGTTTCGCTTTTGTGTTTTACGTTGCAAATATACAAACTAAAAAGAAACCATGCAATAGCTATCGTTAAAAAACACCGGTTCTACCATGTGCCTGCCGTGAATTGACGCGACGCTGTTTCTGAAAACTAAATCAATAGAAATGGATGTCGGTTATTACCTGGGTACCGACTTGGGCGTTAAGGTTTCGAACGAGTTTGGTGCGACGCATGGTGAGTTCCTGACGCAGAATCGGTGATTTGATTTCGACGTTGAGGGTCTGGTTGCGGATGAAGGCGTTACCGATGTATCGGGAGATACCGTGTCCGAGGACTTCTTCGAGGGCTTTGATGAGTCGAAACTGGTTATAGGGTGTTTCGAGCCCTTCCTCGCGGAGGAAGTGCTGAAGGACGGTTCCGATATGTTCTGTGTTGCTTTTACGCATGGAATTATGAGATGTTTCCGCCTGAGACGTGGAAGATTCGATAATCGCCGTTGGTACGGGCAAGTATTTTGTCGAGGTTTTCGCGGTTGGTATCGGTGATGAATATCTGTCCGAATTCGGGTTGGGTCATCAGGTTTACGATGTTTTCTACACGTGTGGCGTCAAGTTTGTCGAAGATGTCATCGAGCAGGATGATGGGTGTGGTACGGCTGCCTGTACGTTTGAGAAAATCGAACTGCGCGAGTTTTAGAGCAATGAGATAGGATTTGTTTTGTCCCTGTGACCCTTCGCGCTTGAGTGGATAGCCAGCGAGTTGCATTTCGAGTTCGTCTTTATGTATGCCGTGGAGGGAGTAGCCCATGATTCGGTCTTTGGCTCGGTCGCGCTGTATGACATCGAGCAGGTCACCTCGTTGTCCGTGACTGATATAGTTGATGCTGACGGTTTCCTTGTTGCCTGTGATAGCGTTGTGGAAAGTCTGGAATATGGGTGTGAATTCGGCAATGAATTGCGTGCGTTTCTTGTATATTTGTTCTCCGTGGCGTGCCATCATCTCTTCGTATATGCTGATGACGTCGGGATTGGGTTCGGCTTCGGCACGCAGCATGGCATTGCGCTCTGTCAATGCTTTATTGTAAGCTAATAGAGCGTTAATATAAGTGTTGTCGTATTGCGAGATGACAAGGTCCATGAAGCGACGACGTTGGTCGCTGCCTCCGAGGATAAGTTCGTTGTCGGAGGGTGATACGAGTATGAGAGGCAGGAGTCCGATATGTTCGGAGAGCCGCTTGTATTCTTTCTTGTTGCGCTTTACGTGTTTTTTCTGTTGCAGTTTCATTCCGCACGATATCTCTTCTACGGAGCCGTTGAGGTCGTAGATACCTTGTACCATCATGACTTCTTCACCGTGTCGGATATTCTGAGAGTCGATGCTGCATGCGGTGCTTTTGGCAAAGGAAAGGAAGTGGATGGCATCGAGGACGTTGGTCTTGCCTTCTCCGTTGCTGCCTACGAAACAGTTTATCTTGGCTGAGAAGTCGAGTTCGGCTGCTGCGATGTTACGGTAGTTGAGTATTGTGAGATGTTGTAGTATCACTTTATAATGGTTAAGGGTTAAGGGTTAATGGTTAAAGACTTTATAGCTTACTGCTTACAGTTTACAGCTTACGGGTTAAAGGTTAAAGACTTCTTTCGAAAGTTGAAAGTTTAGGGCAAAGTTATGAATTTTTGGTTAAATGTATTGCAAGGTCGGACTCGTATTTGTTTGCGATAGTGGCTCAGTTGGTAGAGCATTGGCTTCCCAAGCCGAGGGTCGCGGGTTCGAGTCCCGTCTATCGCTCTTATCTTTTTTATACTACGTCATGTTAATTACTACTTTATTCATTGTAGCCTTACTTGTGTTTGCGCTGCTTGTGATGAGTACGGAGAAGATTAATCACCTGAACAGAGCCGCCGTAGCCATGTGTTGCGGCGTTGTTGTTTGGGTGGTTTACATGCTGAATGCGGGGAATTATATCCGTCTGGTTCATCCGGAAGAGTATAGTTTCTTTCTCTCCGGTACTACGTCGAGCACTGATTCGGTGAAGTTCTTCGTAGCAGAGAATATCATGGTGAGATATGTCGAGGAGGCATGTTCTGTGATTTTGTTCCTCATCGCTACGAATACGATTGTGGAGGTATTGCACAACAATGGTGTGTTCGATTCGCTTGTGAATTGGCTGCGTATGCGCAGTAGCCGGCGTTTCCTGTGGATTCTGTCGCTGCTCACGTTTGCTATCTCTGCCAATGTCGATAACCTGACCACGGTGGTACTGATGATGGGTATTGTGGCACAGATTGTCAGTTCACATTCACAGCGTATTGTCTATGGAAGTGTGATTCTGGTGTCAGCTATGCTTGGCGGCTGTTTCTCGGTAATTGGTGACATGACTTCACTTATGCTGTGGGTTCGAGGATATGTGACTCCTACAAATTATTATGCTGGATTGTTTTTGCCTGCGGTAAGCAGTCTTTGCGTGTTTAACCTGCTGATGAGCCGCAGACTTCAGGGCAGGGTAGAGGTAGTTTCAAGATTCAATAAATATTCAGGCGACGATTCGTATCTTGCATGGTGGCAGAAGATACTGCTGCTGATTGTAGGCATCGGTGGCTTGTGGTTTATTCCGACGTTCCACTTCATTACTAAACTTCCTCCGTTCCTTGGAGCACTGTGTGTGCTTGCTCTGATGTGGATAATAGAGGGATTGTGTAATCTGGAAAGAAACGGAAATGTGCTGTTTGTTCAGAGACACTATTTCAGAAATACAGAACTCATAGGTATAAGGATGATTCTCTACTTCCTTGGCATCTCTCTCTGCATCGGTGCCTTGACTGAATGTGGAGCTCTGGGTTGGATTGGTGGTCAGTTGGAAGACAGTTTCCACAATATTTATATATATGGAGCAATAACAGGACTGATTTCGAGTCTGCTGGATAACGTGCCTGTCATGATGACTGGTATGAATATGTTCCCGCTTGTGTCCTACACAGAGGTTCCGTCAGATTTTGTAGTCGATGGTGCTTACTGGCAACTCTTGTCATACTCTTGTGCTATGGGTGGCAGTCTGTTCTTCATATCTACATTGGCTGGTCAGGCTGTATTGCAGGTGGAGAACATGAAGTTCAGGTGGATGCTGAAACATTACTCGTGGCGTGTACTATGTGCATGGATTGTAGGAATGGTAGTATTCTGGCTAACACACTGATTTGATGCGTCCGCTCCCCATACTGACGATATTAGGTCCGACGGCATGCGGCAAGACTACGTTTGCTGCACAGTTGGCAGCTCAGATTGATGGTGAGATTATCAGTGCCGACAGTCGTCAGGTGTATCGCAGAATGGATATAGGTACTGGTAAGGACTTGGCAGACTATAGGGTTGGTGACAAGACGGTTCCGTATCACCTGATTGACATTGCGGAACCAGGAACGAGATACAACGTGTATCAGTTTCAGCATGACTTCCACGAGGCTTATTCCGACATATTGTCGAGGGGAAAGACTCCGATACTGTGCGGTGGTACAGGGTTGTATATCGAAAGTGTGATTCGAGGTTATGAATTTGACGGAAGACAGCTGCCACAGATGGACAGTCTGAACATCGGACTGAAGATTGACAGGGAGGAACGACGCAGAAAGATTTCGCTCCGATTGCGTGCAAGACTGGAAGAGGGAATGGTTGATGAGATACGTGGGCTGATAGAAAGTGGAGTTTCCACTGATGCTCTGATACGTTACGGATTGGAGTACAAATATGTGACATTGTATATATTAGGTAAATTAGAATATGATGAAATGGTTCGTCTGCTCGAGATAGCAATACATCAGTTTGCAAAGCGACAGATGACTTGGTTCAGAGGCATGGAGGAGAGGCGTAATATTCCCATCACGTGGATTGACTGCACGCTCCCTATGCAGGAAAGAATAGAAACAGTAAAGGAATTATGGCAGAAACAAATCGTTGGGGAGTAGTATATAGTTCACGTTCCGGAAATTACAAGGCTCATAAGCGTTGGAACCATATACGTGCATATATGGAGCAGAAGGGTGTGCAGTATGATTTTGTGCAGTCGGAGTCCTCGGCTTCAGTATATCGTCTGGCAAACATGCTGTGCAATAATGGATATCATACACTGATAATAGTGGGTGGTGACCGTGCACTGAACGACGGAATCAATGCCGTGATGAATAATTACGAAACGCTGCCGGAGGATTTTGCAGTCGGAGTCATTCCCAACGGTATAGGAAACGACTATGCAAAGTTCTGGGGTTTTTCTGATGATAACTACCGGCAGACCGTCGATGCGCTTATTGCCCGCAGAGTCAGAAAGATTGATGTGGGTGTTTGTGTTTATCAGGAAAACGGTATTCCTCATAAACACTATTTCCTCAACTGTATAAATATAGGCCTTGGTGCACGACTCATAAAAGCTTCGAACGACGCTATGCATCTTATCGGTTCAAAACGTCTGTCACTTATTCCGATTATCCTTTCGCAGATATTTGAACGAAAACTCTTCGATTTCAAGATGAAGGTTGATACGGAAGATGTTGATTCGCAGTTTATGTCGATTTGTATTGGTAAAGCATCCGGATATGGACAGACACCTAATGCAGTTCCATATAACGGATTTCTGGATATGTCAGCTATAACGCGTCCGAAGTGGTGGCAACTGTTCGAGGGTTTCTGGCTTCTCGGTAAAGGTCGTTTCCTAAACTATAAAAACGTACATCCTTACAGGGCTGAGAAAATAATTATTGAGAGTTGCGACAAGGCGTCAATCAGTATTGACGGACAATACATGAAAGGAAAAGACTTTACACCGGTAAAAATTGAGTTAGTACACGAAGCACTCAGTTTTATCATCTGATGTCAGCCTATCTTGCTGACTTTCTTCAATCGTTGTTCGTCGAGAATACAGATTTTTCTGCCATCTACCGATAAGATTCCTTCGCTGCTGAATGCAGAGAGAGTGCGTATGGCGTTTGATGTAGTCATGTTTGAAAGACTGGCAAGGTCTTCACGCGACATTCGTGCAGCAATGGTATGGTGGTCCTCCTCCAGTCCGTATGTCTCTTTCAGGAACAGTAGCGATTCAGCCAGTCTGCCGCGCACATGCTTCTGAGTCAGATTGACCACACGTCGGTCGCTTATTCCCAGTTCTACGGCAAATAGACGTACAAAATAGTTTGCCAGCAGCTGATTGTTCTTAATCCATTTATCGACAATCTGCATAGGAATGAGATAGAGGGTAGCGGGTTCAAATGCAACCGCTGACGTGATGTAATTCTCATTGGCCAGATATGCTCTATACCCGAAAAACTCTACAGGTTTCATGATTCGCACAATTTGGCTGCGACCCCCGATTCCTTCCCTGCAAACTTTTACTTTTCCATTTATCAGACAATGGAAATACTGAGATACATCACCTTCCTTGTACAAAACTTCATTTTTCTTGAATTTCTTTGTACGTATATTTTCCAATAGTTCTTTAATCTGCTCTTCAGTCAGTAAGTTGGTGATGGGAGCCAGACTTTCCATTATTGCAGTTTGATGTGTAGAGTCTTGTCGCTTTATCATGAACTTATATCGTTTTTCAAATGCAAATGTAATGCATTCACTTTGAAGTTTACAAATGTTTCATTCGATTTTTATGTTGTTCAACATGTATTTGCCGTTTGTTTTATAAAAAATATATAAAATGGTTCAAAAAAGTGTCAATAGTTTGTTTGTAAAAATAATTCTCTCTAATTTTGTTGGGTAAAGTTTAAAACACAATTTATAAACCTTAAAATACAACTATGAGTTATTTACGTTTTGACAAACCCCTGATGACAAATTTGCAAGAGTCTTTGCCCAAGGAACTTTTGCGTACAAACAAGTCGGGTGCGTATTCCTGTTCGTCAATCGTGGACTGCAATACGCGTAAATATCACGGATTGTTAGTTGTACCTGTACCTGAGATGGATGATGACAACCATGTGTTGTTGTCGTCGCTCGATGAGACCGTGATTCAGCATGGTGCTCAGTTCAATCTCGGACTCCACAAGTATTCAGGCAATACTTACAGTCCGTTGGGTCATAAATATATCCGTGAGTTCTATTGGGATAAACTGCCTACTACCATCTACCGTGTTGGTGGTGTTGTCTTGAAGAAGGAAAGAGTTTTCCAGCATTTCGAGAACCGCATCCTTATCCGTTACACTCTGCTCGATGCACATTCGGTTACGACATTGCGTCTGCGTCCGTTCCTCGCATTCCGTTCGGTTAAGACATGTACACACGAGAACGGCATAGCCAATCGTGAGTACAATGTAGTTGACAACGGTATCTCAACACGCATGTATTCCGGTTATCCCGAACTCTACATGCAGTTGAACAAGAAGAACGAGTTCGTATATACTCCTGACTGGTATCGCGGACTTGAATATCCGAAAGAGCAGGAACTGGGTTACGAGTATCTGGAAGACCTCTATGTTCCGGGCTATTTCGAGTTCAACATCAAGAAGGGTGAGAGCGTCATCTTCTCAGCTGGTGTGAGCGAACTACATTCACGCGAACTGAAGAAACTCTTCGATCATGAATATGACGTACATGTTGCCCGTGACAGTTTCCAGACCTGTCTTGTAAATGCAGCTCATCAGTTCCACTATGAGAAAGACAACGAGACATACATCATTGCCGGCTATCCTTGGTTCAAGTGCCGTGCACGTGACATGTTCGTTGCCCTGCCGGGTCTGACCCTCGCAATCGACGAACCGGAATACTTCGAGAAGACAATGCGTACTGCTGAAAAAGCAATACTGAACTACATAGCAGGAAAGCCGATAGGAGTGAACATATCCGAATTCGACAAACCTGATATCCTCCTCTGGGCTACATGGTGCATGCAGCAGTATGCACGTCTCATATCGCCCGAGGCTGCAACAGAGAAGTATGGTACGCTGATCGAGAAGATTGTGTCGTTCATCAAGAAGGGTGAGCATCCGAAACTGGAAGTACGCGACAACGGTCTGCTCTACACCGACGGAACCAAGACTCCTGCTACATGGATGAACTCAGAGGTCAACGGATATCCGTGTGTACCACGTACTGGTTATATCGTCGAGATAAACGCTCTCTGGTATAATGCCCTCAGAGTATGCGTCGATGTCCTGAACCGTAAGGGACGTAACGGCGAAGCAGATGAATATGCACAATTTGCCGATAAGGTAGGGGAGAGCTTCAAGCAGACATTCCTCAACCATCACGGCTATCTGCTCGACTATGTTGACGACGGATACATCTCATGGAGCGTTCGTCCTAACATGCTCATTGCTTCATCGCTTGAGTATTCTCCACTCTCCACTCAGGAGCGCAAGAAGATACTCGACATCTGTACGAAGGAACTCCTCACTCCGAAGGGCATCCGTTCGCTCTCGCCTAAGTCGGGCGGTTACAACCCGATATATGCAGGCAGTCAGCAGCAGCGCGATGCAGCCTACCATCAGGGTACCGTTTGGCCATGGCTCTCAGGCTTCTATCTTGAGACCTGTCTGAAGGTGTATAAGCACAGCGGACTCTCATGGGTTGACCGTCAGTTCGTCGGACTTGAGGAGGAACTCTTCTACCATTGCATCGGCACACTGCCCGAACTCTTCGACGGCAACCCACCGTTCCACGGACGCGGTGCCCTCTCGTTCGCCATGAACGTAGCAGCTGTGCTCAGAGTGAATAAGGTACTTGCAAAAGAATATGAAAGTTATAATGTTTGGATGGGAATTTCCACCTAAGATTTATGGCGGTCTTGCAGTTGCTTCCTACGGTATCACAAAAGGTATGGTAGAAGGTCAGCCAGATGCAGAAATCACATTCTGTCTTCCAAAACCAACAGGTGACGAGGAGAAATTCCTTAAGATTATCAACATGAGCCAGGTTCCTGTAGCTTGGCGCGACGTACAATACGATGCCATCAAAGACCGTATGGTGGGACACACGGCAGAAGACTACTATCGCTTCCGCGACCATATCTATGCCGACTTCAACTATATGGGAGTTGACGACATGGGCTGTCTGCAGTTTGCCGGAGGCTATCCGCAGAACCTGCATGAGGAGATAAACAACTTCTCAATCATTGCCGGTGTGCTGGCTCGCAGCGAACAGTTCGACATCATCCATGCTCACGACTGGCTCACCTATCCTGCTGGCGTACATGCCAAGATGGTCAGTGGCAAGCCACTCTGCATCCACGTTCATGCAACCGACTTCGACCGTTCTCGCGGAAAGGTTAATCCTACGGTTTATTCCATCGAGAAGAACGGTATGGACCATGCCGATTGCATCATGTGCGTGTCAGAGCTGACTCGTCAGACAGTCATCAAGGAATATCATCAGGATCCGCGCAAGTGCTTCGCTATGCACAATGCCGTATATCCATTGCCACAGGAATACAAAGACATTCCACGTGTCGATAACGGAAAAGAGAAGGTGGTTACCTTCCTCGGACGTATCACAATGCAGAAAGGACCTGAATACTTCATCGAAGCAGCCGACCTCGTATGCAAGCGTACCAGCAACGTGCGTTTCTGCTTTGCAGGTTCAGGCGATAAATACTGGGAGATGGTTGACCTCGCGGCAGCCAAAGGCATTGCCGACCGTTGCCACTTCCCCGGCTTCCAGCGTGGTAAGCAGGTGTATGAATGCTACAAGGCATCCGACGTATTCGTCATGCCTTCCGTTTCCGAACCATTCGGTATAGCTCCGCTTGAGGCTATGCAGTGTGGCACACCATGTATCATCTCCAAACAATCAGGTTGCGGCGAAATCCTCACCAACGTGATAAAAGTTGACTACTGGGACATCAACGCAATGGCAGATGCCATCTATGCCCTCTGTAACTATCCGGGTCTGCATACCCAGCTCAAAGAGGAAGGACTCAAGGAAGTTGACGAAATCACATGGGTGAAAGTAGGACACCGCATCCGCAAACTCTATGATGAATGCATTCAGAACGGAGGCTTCCTGCATTAACTCTTTAACAAACTTTAAACATTACAAATATATGAAAAAGATATGTCTGTACTTTGAGATACACCAGATTATACATCTCAAGCGTTACCGTTTCTTCGACATAGGTCGCGACCACTACTACTACGACGACTATGAGAATGAGCGTTCCATCAACTATATTGCAGAACGCAGTTACGTTCCTGCCCTGCAGACACTCCTGCAGATGTGTAAAGACCATCCAGAGTTCCGTGTTGCCTTCTCCCTTTCAGGTGTCGGACTGGAGCAGCTCGAATTCCATGCACCACAGGTCATCGACCTCCTGCAGGAACTCAACAAGACAGGCCAGGTGGAATTCCTCAGCGAGCCATACAGCCACGGTCTTGCATCGCTCGCAAACGAAGAGAGCTTCGAACTCGAAGTGAAGCGTATGAGCAAGAAGATAAAGGAACTCTTCGGCAAGGAACCGAAAGTATTCCGCAACTCCTCACTCATCTACAACGACGAAATCGGTGCTCAGGTTGCAGCAATGGGCTTCAAGGGCATCCTCACCGAAGGTGCAAAGCAGGTGCTCGGTTGGAAATCGCCACACTACCTCTACCACTGCGCCACCGACCCGCGTCTGAAAGTGCTCATGCGTGACATCAACCTCTCAGAAGACATCACCGAGCGCTTCACATCCAATCCGCTTATGGCCGACCAGTGGCTCGACTGGATTGCATCCACACCCGAAGGTGAAGACATAATTAATATATTCGGCGAACTCGTCACCTTCGGAATCTTCCATCCACTCGAAGGCGGCATACTCGAATTCCTCAAGGCCATTCCGGTTCTTGCCAAAGAACGCAACATCGGCTTTGCACTCCCGTCAGAACTCTGTGCACAGAAGAGCGTAGGACCAGTTGAAGTTCCTTACAACATCTCATGGGTTGACGAAGAGCGCGACACATCCTGCTGGCTTGGCAACCACCTGCAGCGCGAGGCATTCAACAAACTCTACAGCGTATGCGAACGAGTTCTCATCTGCAACGACCGTCGTATCAAGATGGACTGGGACTACCTGCAGGCATCCAACAACTTCCGTTTCATGACAACGAAGCCAAGCATGAAGTTCCGCGACATCTACGACTCCCCGTACGATGCCTTCACAAACTACATGAACATCATCGGCGACTTCATCTCTCGTGTCAACAACCTCTATGGCGGTGCTGAAAACGAAGAAATCAACAGCCTTATCACCACCATCCAGAACCAGGACGACGAGATAGCAGCCAAAGACAAAGAGATAGAAAAACTGCAGAAGCTCCTGGCTAAGTACAACCCGGTAGAGGCAAAGAAAGCTACAGCTCCTACACCACAGGTAGAAGCAGCACCGAAGAAGCCGGCTGCAAAGAAAACAACAGCTGCAAAGAAAGCTCCAGCCAAGAAGACAGCAAAGAAAGCAGAGAAGTAACATCTTCATCATAATGCTTAACCTACGGAAAGTGCCCACCCAGAGTGAGCACTTTTTTGTTCTTGCAATAATTTAGATTTTAGTTAGGAGTTAGGAGTTTTTTTTGAACATCTAAATACTCTAAATAAACAAAGAACCTCAAAACAATTTTTGGATTAAAATTTAACGCCCATTTACATTTCAGGTACTAATTCCATGCCTTTATTTGCTCTGTGAAATAGAGTAGTTTTGCGCTGCGCTGAACTCAAACGTTCAACGCGCCCGTACCAAACGTTCATTGCGCCCGCACGCAACATTCAGTGCTTAGGAGTGGTCCTTTCGGCTCTTAGAGGTATGTTTGAACTATGCCCTAACAAGAATTTCAGTCATTAGTCAATAGTCAATAAGGATTTTGCATTGCCAAAAATGGGCACTTAATCTATAATAATATATAAAATATATTATTATAGATTAAGTGAGCAGAAAACCGATTCTCTTTTTCTTATTGACTATTGACTAATGACTATTGACTCTGCACTCACTTATTCGAGTTATTGACTTTGTCGAAACTTCATAAAAATAGCCGAGATTTATTTTGTGCTTCTCTCATTAACTCGTATCTTCGCAACGATAATCATTTTATAAAAAAACTATACTGTACTATGAAATTCAAGACTATTCTTCTGCTCCTTGCCCTGTGTATGACGGCGAGCGTGAGTGCACAAAACTCCTCAAAGTAGGTAACTAAGGAACAAAAGAAAGTCGCTTAATATGTAAAGAAATGACATTATACGGTGTTTTCAAGAAGTGGAGCCGGACGAGCCTTGTGCTACGCATCCTCGTAGGTCTTATCACTGGTGCGTGTCTGGGACTCATTGTGCCACAGTGGAAAGGTATCGATATTCTGGGTGTGGTGTTCGTAAGTGCACTGAAGGCTATCGCACCTGTGGTGTGGGCTTTATTATCGGTGTGATACAGGATAGTGTTGAGACTGCTCTCAACTCCAGCGGCGACGTGTTCTTTACTGCCACAGCAGAATACTATGATAAGAGGAAAGGGAAGTCTGATGTAAGAGGTTAAAGGGTTAAGGGTTAAAGTTTAATGGTTAAGGACGTTTTGAACTCTTAAACTCTTGAACTGACTTTAAACTATCAACTATCAACTTTAAACTAATAATCGGAGGTTTGCAACGGATATTAAGGAAAAATGTGAAGTTTTTCGGTTTGTTCTTCGTTGTTTGAGTTTTTTATCATATTTTTGCAAAGAATTAGTGAATACCATTGAAGACGGCAAAACGAATGGATGAAAGAATAGAACATCAGGGTGTGGTGGAAGAGGTGACAGGGGAATGTGTTCGTGTAATGATTGTACAGGTGGCTGCGTGTGCGGAATGCAAGGCGAAGTCGCTCTGTGTGTCGTCGGAAAGTAAGGAGAAGGTGATAGAGGTGAAGGGCAGGTATCCGAACCTGAGGGTGGGGGATGCGGTCAAGGTGTGCGGGTCGATGCAGATGGGAAGACGTGCCGTGATGCTGGCTTTCACAGTGCCGATGGTGATGCTGCTGCTGATTGGTTTCGTATGTCTGGGAATGCTGAATATGCCGGAAGGATGGGTGATGCTGATTATGTTGCTGGGGCTGACGGCGTATTTCTCGGTGATGTACGGGCAGAGGGGCAGAATAGAAAGGGAGTTCCGGTTTTGGATTGAAGCTAACAACTAAAAGCTAACAACTATAAATCAAAAATTTTATGAACGTAATTCTGATTGCTGTAATTGTTCTGGGCTGTATCGGACTCGTCTTGGCGGGTAGTATTTTCGGTGTGGCTAAGAAGTTTGCAGTTAAGGAAGATCCGCGTATCGGTCAGGTGCTGGATGTATTACCAGGAGCTAACTGCGGTGGATGTGGTTTTCCAGGTTGCGGCGGTATGGCTGCTGCATGTGTGAAGGCTGCTGATGCTGGTTCGCTCGACGGACTGAATTGTCCGGTCGGTGGTGCTGAATGCATGGAGAAGGTAGCGGGTATTCTAGGTATGGAAGTTACGGCGGCAGCTCCAAAGGCTGCTTTCGTTCGCTGTAACGGAACATGTGAAAACCGTCCGAAGGTGGTTGCTTACGACAGCGTGAGAAGTTGTCGTGTAGCTAATTCTACCGGTATGGGCGAAGGTGCCTGTGCATTCGGCTGTCTGGGTTGTGGCGACTGTGTAGCTGCCTGTCAGTTTGATGCTATCAAGATGAACGCCGTGACTGGTATGCCTGAAGTGGATATGACGAAGTGTACGGCCTGCGGTGCTTGTGCAAAGGCTTGTCCGCGCCATATCATCGAGATTCGTCAGGTCAGCGGCGAGGCTAAGGATGCCTATGTCGTTGAATGTATGAACAAGGACAAGGGCGCTGCTGCCATGAAGGTATGTCTGAATGCTTGTATCGCTTGTAAGAAGTGTGAGGGTTCATGCGGAAGCGATGCTGTTCATGTCATCGACAATGTGGCATACATCGATCCTGAAAAGTGTGTTCTCTGCGGTCAGTGTTACGATGCTTGTCCACGTGGTACCATTGCATCGGTAAGCGTGAAGGGCATTGAACGTAAGCCGAAGGCTAAGCCGGCTGCCAAGCCTGCTGCCGGTGCGGCTCCCGCTACTGGTGCTGCACAGAGTGCTTCTCCTGCAAAACCTGCTAAGGAGTGGAAGCCTATAGAACTGAAGTATGATGCTCCGCTGCCTCCAAGTCAGCAGATTGTGTTAGCTGGTCCGAAAGATATCAGCAATCCGGTTGCTCCTGTCAAGGAGATGCAGTTCGAGGCTAAGCGTACGGATGCTCCACTGCCTCCAAGTCAAATGATTTTATTAGGATTAAAATAAATAATGATTATATGAAAACATTTAGAATAGGTGGAGTTCACCCAGCAGAGAACAAACTGTCTGCAGCGGAACCTATCAAGGTTGCCGAATTGCCGAAGGTTGCCGTCTATCCTATGGGACAGCATATCGGTGCACCGGCTGTGCCCATCGTAAAGAAGGGCGACAAGGTGAAGGTAGGTACGATGATAGCTGAAGCCGGTGGTTTTGTGTCTGCTCCTATCTTTTCTGGTGTCAGCGGTACGGTGCTGAAAGTAGATACCGTAGTGGATGCCAGTGGGTATGCAAAGCCTGCCGTATATATAACTG
This sequence comes from uncultured Bacteroidaceae bacterium, assembly GCA_905233285.1. Taxonomy (GTDB): domain Bacteria; phylum Bacteroidota; class Bacteroidia; order Bacteroidales; family Bacteroidaceae; genus Minthosoma. The sequence continues at coordinate 32,475 of CAJODY010000015.1, read as the reverse complement.
TAGAGGGTGACGAATGGGAAGAGAGCATTGACCGCTCGGAAAAACTCGTCACTACAAAGGATAAACCCGAACTGACTCCTGAGGATATCATCGGAAAGATTAAGGCTGCCGGTATCGTCGGTATGGGTGGTGCCTGTTTCCCGACTCATGTGAAGCTGAGTCCGCCTCCAGGCAGCAAACCTGAATGGGTCATCATCAACGCTGTGGAGTGTGAACCGTACCTCACAGCCGACCATCGTCTGATGCTTGAAAAGGCAAACGAGGTACTGGTAGGTGTTGACCTGCTGATGAGAGCTGGAAAGGTGAACAAGGCATATATCGGTGTCGAGGAGAATAAGCCCGATGCTATTGCTTTGCTTCAGGAAAAATGTAATGTGCTGTATCCGAATATCGAGATTGTTCCACTGAAGACGAAATATCCGCAGGGTGGTGAAAAGCAGCTTATCGATGCCGTAGTGCGTCGTCAGGTTCCTGCTCCGCCAGCTCTGCCTGTAAGTGTTGGAGCAATAGTTCAGAACGTAGGTACTGCATACGCTGTGTATGAAGCAGTTATGAAGAATAAACCGCTCTTCGAGCGTGTTGTGACGGTTACAGGAAAGTCGCTGAAGAAGCCGAGCAACCTGCTTGTCAGAATGGGTACTCCGATGAGTCAGCTTATCGATGCCTGTGGCGGTCTGCCAGAGGATACCGGTAAGGTAATCGGTGGCGGTCCGATGATGGGTAAGGCTCTGCGCAATACCGAGGTGCCAATCTGTAAGGGTTCGTCGGGTGTGCTCATCATGAACGAGAAGGAAGCAAAGCGTGCCGAACCGCAGACTTGTATCCGTTGTGCCAAGTGTGTGGGTGCATGTCCGATGGGTCTGGAACCATACCTGCTTGCTACGCTCAGTCAGAAGCAGATGTGGGATAGGGCACAGAAGGAAGATGTGGTCAGCTGTATCGAGTGTGGCTCGTGTCAGTTCACATGTCCTTCGAATCGTCCGCTTCTCGACCTTATCCGCGACGGCAAATCAACGGTTCTGCGTATCATTCACGAGAAGAAAGCAGCAGCTCGCGAAGGCAAATAGAAAGCCCAACAACTCAACTCTTAAACTCATTTTTTAATTATGAATAAATTAATTGTATCACTTTCACCGCATGTTCATTCGGGCGACTCCATATCCAGGAATATGTATCTGGTAATCATTGCCTTGATTCCTGCTTTGCTGTGCTCGTTCATTTCGTTTGGCATCGGTGCAATCATAACGACTGCCATCAGCGTGGCATCTTGTGTATTCTTCGAGTGGGCTATCAATAAGTTCTGCATGAAGAATAAGAACTGTACGGTATGTGATGGTTCTGCCATTCTCACAGGTCTTCTGCTTGCCTTCAACCTCCCGAGCAATATCGCTCCCTGGATTATCGTAGTAGGTGCTTTCTTCGCAATCGGAGTGGTGAAGATGACATTCGGCGGACTTGGCTGCAACCTGTTCAATCCCGCATTGGCAGGACGTGCTTTCCTTCTCATCTCCTTCCCTGTGGCTATGACTACATGGCCTGTTCCGGGTCAGGGCTTCGGCACTTATCTCGATGCTGAGACAGGTGCTACTCCTCTGGCATTGATGCAGGAGATGTTCAAGAGTGGTAACATGAAGGAATTGCCTGCAGTAGAACACATGCTTCTGGGAAATACAGGAGGTTGTCTCGGTGAGGTCTGTGCACTTGCAATCCTCCTCGGACTGGTATTCCTGCTGTGGAAGAAGGTAATCACATGGCACATTCCTGTAAGTATCATCTGCACAGTATTCGTAATTGCAGGTCTGCTTTGGCTTGCTGACCCTGCAAAGTTTGCTAATCCTGTTGCTGAGATATTAAGTGGTGGACTGATGCTGGGTGCTGTATTCATGGCTACCGACTATGTCACATCGCCTATGTCGGCAAAGGGACAGCTAGTGTTCGGTGTGGCTATCGGTTTCCTGACTATCATCATCCGTGTCTTCGGTGCTTATCCGGAGGGTATGTCGTTTGCCATCCTCATCATGAATGCATTCGTGCCACTCATCAACTCTAAGTTCAAACCAACCCGTTTTGGTGAAGTATCAACTAAATAACAGAATGGAATATGAAAAAGCTTAAATCATCACTTACAAACATGCTGTCGGTACTGACAGTCATCTCTGTTGTAGCAGGATGTGTGTTGGCTTATGTCAATTCCGTTACTGCACCTCAGATTGAGAAGATAAATGCTGATAACCTGGCGGCCGGCATCAAGGCTGTCATGGGTTCTGACGAGATTCAGGTATCTGAACCGAAAGAGGTAGAGGACTTCACAGTATATGTGATAACTGAAAATGAAAACCCACTCGGAACGGCTGTTGTCACAATCAACAAGAATGGTTTCGGTGGAGCGCTCAAGGTACTCGTAGGTTTCGACAAGGAAGGTACAATCCTCGGCTACACACTGCTCGAACATGCTGAGACTCCGGGACTCGGAGCTAAGGCAGGGGATTGGTTCCAGAAGGATGGAAAGGGTAGTATCATCGGTATGAATCCAGGCAAGAACAACTTCACCGTTTCGAAGGACGGAGGAGATGTAGATGCCATCACAGCTTCTACCATCACTTCACGTGCTTTCCTTGCTGCCATCCAGAATGCTTATGATAATGTGATAGCAACTCAGGACGGTGTCTCGGGTGCTACTCCTCAGGCAGATAATAACTAACTTAAAAGAAAGGAACAAACGTATGAATAACATTAAAGTTTTATTGAATGGTATCATAAAGGAGAATCCGACATTTGTACTTCTTTTAGGTATGTGTCCTACTTTGGGTACCACATCGTCTGCCTTCAACGGTATGTCGATGGGTTTGGCAACGATGGCTGTGCTCATCATCTCAAACTTCATCATTTCGCTCATCAAGAAACTGATTCCCGACATGGTTCGCATCCCTTCATACATCGTTGTGATTGCGAGTCTTGTAACGGTTCTTCAGATGCTCATCAAGGCATATGCTCCGGAAGTGGATAAGAGCCTCGGACTCTTCATTCCGCTTATCGTTGTGAACTGTATCATCCTCGGACGTGCTGAGGCATTTGCAGCAAAGAATAATCCGATTGCTTCAATCTTCGACGGTATAGGAATCGGACTAGGTTTCACTATCGCATTGACTTGTCTCGGTGCTGCTCGTGAACTGCTCGGTACGGGTGCCATCTTCGGACAGACCCTTTGGGGCGAGGACTACGGCATGCTTATGTTCGTACTTGCTCCAGGTGCATTCCTTGCTCTGGGTTATCTTATCGTAGTGTTTAACAAAATCTTCAAGAAGGCAGTTCTCATCATCATAACTGCGATATTTGTCAACAACGTAGTGCTTGCACAGTTCCTTGGCATCTGTCCGTTCCTCGGTGTGTCGAAGAAAGTAGATACTGCCAGCGGTATGGGAATGGCGGTGACAGCCGTATTGGTAGTCGCTACAGCAGTTACTTATGCTATCCAGAAGTTCTTGCTCGATGAGTTTGGTCTCGGTTATCTGCAGACCATCGCATTCATCCTTGTCATCGCAGCACTCGTTCAGATGATTGAAATCATCCTGAAGAAGACAATGCCAGCCCTCTATCAGGCTCTGGGTGTGTTCCTCCCTTTGATTACAACAAACTGCTGTATCTTGGGTGTAGCTATCCTTGTCATTCAGAAAGACTTCAACCTGCTCGAAGGCTTGATTTATGCTGCTTCAACTGGTATCGGTTTCCTCTTGGCAATGGTACTCTTTGCAGGACTGCGTGAACAACTCGAACTCGTCAATGTACCGAAGTCGTTTGCCGGTGTGCCTATCGCACTCGTTACAGCCGGACTCCTGGCTATGGCCTTCATGGGCTTCAGCGGTGTTGACGGAGGTCTGAAAGTAATCTTTGGATTGTAATGAATGAGTAGTTTTTTTACCATATAAAAAAGCCCGAATGTTTTTTCGGGCTTTTTTCAAGTGTAAAGCTACAATAAAAACGCCATTTCAACGTTATTTATTATAATAAATAAGGAGCATAAAAAATATAAACAAGCAGATTCAGATGTCAACATCGAAAAATATTGATAGAATGAGTGCTTTCGAAAGAGCATTGAAGAGGATAGGGGATTTTCTCGGTGCAGCATTCTTAATCATTCTGTTTTCTCCTTTCTTTCTAATCATATTCCTGATTTACAAACTTACTGGCTGCGGTGCTGTCATTTATTCGCAAGAGCGTATAGGACGTGGAGGTAAGCCTTTCAATATCTATAAGTTCCGCACAATGGTGCAGGAAGCTGAAAGCGAAGGTGTGCCCATGTTGGAAAAGCCTGATGACAGCCGTTTGCTGAAATATGGAAAGTGGATGCGTGCAAAGCATCTCGACGAACTGCCTCAGCTCATTAATGTGCTTAAAGGTGATATGTCGTTTGTAGGTTATCGTCCCGAACGTCAGTATTTCATCGACCAGATTATGGAAAAGAATCCTGACTATAAGTTGTTGTTTGTAAGCCGTCCCGGTGTCACATCGATGGCAACCGTCCACAATGGCTATACCGATACCATGGACAAGATGCTGAAGCGACTGGACTACGACCTGGACTATCTTCGCAAGCGCACTCTGCTGCTTGACTGGAGAATTATAATAGACACCATAATTAGTATTTGACACTTAAAATCATTAAAAATATGTCTAAGAGATTATTAATAGGTTTGTTTGTAGCGATATTCCCACTTTATATAATGGCGCAATCAATGACTGATTCGCAGATTATAAAGTTTATTCAGAAGGAACAGTCAAAAGGAACGTCTCAATCGCAGATTGTCAGTAAATTGGCGCGTCAAGGCGTAACGACAACTCAGTTGCAGAGAATTCGAAAGAAACTTACCCAGCAGCAGGAGCAGATGAGAGAGATGCAGATGCAAAATGAAACACAGGGAGAAGCTCAGGCTGGCATTACACAGCACAAAGCTGGTGCCAATGCTCACGAAGAGATGGTGCAGGAAGTTGATATGGTATCGACAGAAAGGGCCGACATTTCTGATAATAAAAGAATGGAAGTCTTTGGTCGTAATATATTCAATAACAAGCTTCTTACCTTCCAGCCTAGTACAAACATGCCTACGCCAGCCAACTACCGACTTGGTGCTGGTGATAACGTAGTCATAGAAGTATGGGGAGCATCGCAGCAGACAATCAACAGTACTATATCGGCTGACGGAACCGTAACCATCGAAGGTGTAGGCCCTATCCGCATTGCAGGTATGACAGTCAGTCAGGCAAACGGTGCGTTAAAATCAAAGATGGGTACTTACTACAAGGATTCAAACATTCAACTGACGGTGCATGATACACGTACCGTTCAGGTTCAGGTGCTTGGTGAAGTCAAGACACCTGGTACTTATACAATCAGTTCCTTGTCAACTGCCTTTAATGCTCTGTACTCAGCAGGTGGAATCAGCGATGTTGGTTCGTTGCGTGATATAAAGGTATATCGTGCTGGAAAGGTTTTGGCAAAGATTGATGTATATGACTATATCTTCAATGGCAATGCCAGTGGTGATGTTCGCTTGCAGGACAATGACGTAGTAGTAGTAGGTGCATACTCCTGTCTTGTTGCAATCGACGGAGGTGTAAAGCGTCCTATGTATTACGAGATGCTTCCTACCGAATCTGTTAGAACATTGCTCGACTATGCAGGTGGATTTACAGGTGATGCTTATAAGAAGAGCGTAACCCTGACTCGTAAGGCTGGAGCGCAATACAGTATTCATACAGTTGATGAATTCCAGTTTAACAACTTCCTTGTTGATGATGCCGACTCGGTTTATGTAGGTATCATCATAACATCGGAATTCTCTAACCTTATCGAGATACGTGGTGCAGTAGAACGCCCGGGTTCTTATCAACTTAGTGACAATATATCTACGTTGAAGGATCTTATAAACGCTGCTTCCGGACTGAAGAAAGATGCATATACAGAACGTGTCATAATACACCGCAGAAAAGCAGACAAGACACTCGAAGTTCTTAATGTGAATGTAGGAAACATAATGAATGGTACAGCTCCGGATATTCCACTTCATAAAGATGATGCTGTATTCATTCCTAACAATACAGACATGAGAGGCAACCAGGTATTGAGTATCTATGGTGAGGTACGTGAACCGGGTGAGTACACTTTTGCCGACAACACTACAGTCGAAGACCTTATCCTCCTGGCTGGTGGACTGACCGAAGCTGCATCTACTGCTAAGGTTAATGTATATCGTCGTATCTATGATCCCAACGCAACAGAGGAAACAGAGAGCCTAACAGAAAACTATACTTTCTCGCTTAAAGATGGATTTGTCATCGATGGCGTTCAAGGATTCGTGCTCCAACCATACGATCAGGTAGTAGTTCGTCGCAGTCCTGTTTACAATACTCAGGAAAATGTAACTGTAAATGGTTTTGTAAACTTTGCCGGACAATATGCCATGTCAAGCAAGAACTATAGACTTAGCGACTTGATAAATGATGCAGGTGGTATTTCTCAATTCGGTTATGTCAAAGGAGCACGTCTTCGTCGTTTGCTCAATGAAGATGAACGTATGATTCGTCAGCAGATGATATATTCTCAGCACATTGAGATTCTTGAGGAGGCAACGAAGGCAGATAAGGACTTCAATCGGGAACTGGTTGATTCGCTTGTGGCGATGAAATTAAATCAGGGCAACACCTATCTTGTTTCAATCAATCTGGAAGAAGCTTTGAAGAATCCAGGTGGAGATGCTGACATCCAACTTCGTGAAGGTGACCTACTATACGTACCTAAATTTTCAAACACAGTAAAGGTATCGGGTGATGTCGGCTATGCAGTTTCAATGCAGTACAAGGAAGGCGAATCTCTGAGCTATTACATTAAGCACGCTGGAGGTTATGGTGACCGTGCAAGGAAGAAAGGCGTTTATTCTATCGCTCCTAATGGGCAGGTCACTAGGCTCAAGAGTTCTTCAAAGAAGGGTATAGAACCAGGTTGTGAAATCGTCGTTCCTACAAAGACTTCACAAAATAAGGGAATGACAACAGCTGAAGTTCTTGCTATAGGCACTTCTGCCGCTTCCATCGCAGCCGTTGTTGCAACCATTGCTAATCTTCTGAAAAAATAGATTATTTTATACTATACAAAAAAAGGAGGTGACCGAGTGGTCATCTCCTTTCATTTTTATCTGTAAACAGAATCTTACTTAGCGCAAGCAAGCTTACCGTCAGAACCGAGTACGTTCACAATCTTGTGGATGTACATCTTCTTCATGTTGTCGCGTGCTGGCTTCAGATACTGACGTGGGTCGAAGTCACCCGGATGCTCAGCGAGGTGCTTGCGGATAGCAGCAGTCATAGCGAGACGAGAGTCAGAGTCGATGTTAATCTTGCAAACAGCGCTCTTTGCAGCCTTACGGAGCTGTTCCTCTGGAATACCGATAGCAGCTTCGAGTTTGCCACCATACTTGTTGATAGTCTCAACCTCTTCCATTGGAACTGAAGAAGAACCGTGGAGAACGATTGGGAATCCAGGAAGCTTCTTCTCGATTTCAGCGAGGATGTCGAATGCCAATGGTGGTGGAACGAGAACGCCGTTAATGAGTGTGCACTGTTCTGGAGTGAACTTGTGAGCACCGTGGCTTGTACCGATAGAGATAGCGAGTGAGTCGCAACCAGTACGAGTAGAGAAGTCGATAACCTCTTCAGGCTTTGTGTAGTGAGACTCAGCAGCTGAAACTTCGTCCTCAACACCAGCGAGAACACCGAGTTCAGCTTCAACAGTTACGTCAAACTGGTGAGCATAGTCAACAACCTTCTTTGCCAGAGCAATGTTCTCCTCGTAAGGGAGGTGAGAACCGTCGATCATAACTGATGAGAAACCATTGTCGATACAGTCTTTGCAGAGTTCGAAAGTGTCACCGTGGTCGAGGTGCAGAACGATTTCAGGAGCCTCGCATCCGAGTTCCTTAGCATATTCTACAGCACCCTTAGCCAGGTTGCGGAGGATAGTGCCGTTAGCATAGTTGCGTGCACCCTTGCTCACCTGCATGATAACTGGAGACTTTGTCTCTACTGCAGCCATAACGATAGCCTGTTCCATTGTGTTGAAGTTGAATGCTGGGATAGCATATCCACCTGCAACAGCTCTCTTAAACATCTCGCGAGTGTTTACGAGACCAAGATCTTTGTAACTAATCATAGAGCTAATTGATTTTGTTTAAGCCCTCCTGCCCACAGAAAGGAGCAGGATAGGGCTGGGTTTATAAATGGTTTATTATAATGTGATGTTCTGGAGGAATGAGATGAGCACACCCGCAGCCACAGCCGAACCGATAACTCCGCTGACGTTCGACGACATGCAGTAGTTCAGTACGTGGTTCTTTGGGTCGTACTTAGTTGAAATCTCGTTGCACACACGGCTTGCCATTGGTACGGCACTCAGTCCTGTAGCTCCGATGAGCGGATTAATCTTCTTCTTCGAGAACAGATTCGTAATCTTCACCATGAAGATACCCGAAGCGATTGAGAGTCCGAAAGCAAAGAAACCGCCGATGACGATACCGATAGTAGTCCAGTTGAGGAATGCCTGAACGGTCATCGTAGCTCCTACGCAGAGTCCGAGGAACACAGTTGCTGTGTTCATGATGGAGTTCGAGATAGTATCGAACAGACGGCTCGTATCTGAACCAATCTCTTTCAGCAGGTTACCGAACATAAGCATACCGATAAGGCTTACGGCTGTCGGCACGAGAAGAGCCACGATAGTAGTTACAGCGATTGGGAAGATAATCTTGATAACCTTCTCGTTCTTCATCTTGTTCGTCGGTGGGAACAACTTATCCTGCTCCTTCATGTTGATGCGCAGTTCCTTTTCCGAGCAGGTCAGTTTCACAACCAACGGAATGATGACAGGCACAAGAGCCATGTATGAATACGCTGCAATAGCGATAGGAGCCAAGAGGTGTGGAGCCAATTTGATGGTAGTGAAGATAGCTGTTGGTCCGTCGGCACCACCAATGATACCAAGCGATGCAGCTTCTTTGATATTGAAGAATCCGCTACCAACTGCTACGAGCAGCACAGCAAAAATACCCAGCTGGGCAGCAGCACCGAAGATAGAAAGACGCAGATTACGCAACATCGGACCGAAGTCAGTTAGCGCACCTACACCCATGAAAATCACAGGCGGCAGGAATCCCGTCTTGATAAGCATGTAATACAGGAAATTCATCAGTCCCAGATCGTGTGCAATCGCAGGGAGCGACATATCCCATATATTCTCGGTCAGCACCTTGCCCGAAGCGTCCACGATGCGACCCGTCTCGTCTGCCTGATACACACCCATATCACCGCCCGGGAAGTTGGCAATCAACACTCCGAAAGCGATTGGGATGAGCAGCAGTGGCTCGAAATGTTTCACTATACCCAAGTACAGCAGTACGAAGGCAAGCAAATACATTATTATATAAGTACCGTTCGATGCGACGATGTCTGAAAACGCCGTCATCTGATACAAGTTTTCAAATATTTGTTCCATACCTCAGTCTTAAGCCATTTTCATAATTGGATCGTCTTCTTCTACAGAGTCGCCGGATGCTACGAGAATAGCTGTGATAACACCTGCCTTGTCTGCACGGATAGCATTGAAGGTCTTCATAGCCTCGATATATCCGAGTGTGTCGCCAGCCTGAACAGCATCGCCCACTTTCTTAGGAGTTTCAGAATTGTCCTTCACAAGGTAGAACTTACCTTCAAGCGGAGCTACGATATCCTCGCCTTCGCCAGTTGGAGCAGTCTGTGGGGCGGCACCAGCAGCAGGAGCTGGAACAGCATCGCCGTAAGCAATGTCAACTTTATAGTTCACGCCATTTACCTGAACAGTTACCGACTTAGGACCTTCACCACCTGCAGCCGGAGCGTTTTTGGCAGCCTTACGCTTTGCAAGGTCTGCTTCGAAGTCAGCCTTAGCCTTACCGCTCTTGTAAGCACGATACTGCTCTGGGTGCATAGCCAATTCGAACAACTCTTCGTCGTCCTCACCAAGTTCCCATCCGTTCTCCTTCATCTCCTTGCGGAACTCATCCAACTTGTCGGGGAAATACGACTGCGGATCCTGAGTCTCGAATTCGCGTCCCTGTTCCTTAGCCATCTTGATGAGCTCAGGAGCTACAGGACCAGGCAGTTGACCTGCCTTACCAAGAATCATATCCCAAATAGTGTCGGCAATCATCGACCAGCGCTCCTTGCCTTTCTCCATCTGAATCACGTTCATCAGGGCAAGGTTCTTCACATACTGCGAGAACGGAGTCACCAGACATGGATAACCAACCTTAGGCCAAACGTATGCAACCTCGTCGAACAGCTTCACCAGCAGGTCGTCGGTAGTCAGTTCGGGCTGTCCGTTCTTTACCTTCCACTTGTTCAGCGACTTCAGGTTGTCTTCGAGGTCGGTCATCAGCGAACCCATCATACCACCTGGCAGACCCGGCTTCACGAGCAGAGAGTTGTTGATATGGTTCAGTTCCGGTATGTAATAGCCGAGGAAGTCGTCGCACATCTCCTGAATCTGAGTACGTACCTCCATATAGGCAGCCATATTGATTTCTTTCACCTTGAATCCGGCATCCTTCAGCATTTCCTGAACGGTAATGATGTCGGCATGACCAGTACCCCATGACAGAGGCGACATACCTGTGTCGATATAGTCACATCCAGCCTCACATACCTCAAGAATGCTTGCCATGTTGAAACCAGGACCAGCGTGGCTGTGATACTGTATGATGATATTCTTCTTATAAGCTTTGATTCCAGCTACAATCTTACCCAGCGATACAGGACGACCGATACCAGCCATATCCTTCAGACAGATTTCATCAGCACCTGCATCGATAAACTGCTTAGCAAGATTTACGTAATATTCCACTGTGTGGATAGGGGAGTAAGTGATGCAGAGCGAAGCCTGAGCAATCATGCCTGCCTCCTTAGCATATCCGATTGATGGAATCACGTTGCGAGGGTCGTTCAGACCGCAGAAGATACGTGTAATGTCCGTACCCTGAGCCTTCTTCACCTTATAGAACAGACGGCGCACATCCTTTGGTACCGGACTCATGCGCAGACCATTCAGGGCGCGGTCAAGCATGTGAGTCTGAATGCCAGCCTCGTGGAAAGGCTTTGTCCATGCGCGTACCGCTTTATTTGGGTTCTCTCCGAAGAGAAGATTTACTTGTTCAAAACCTCCACCGTTAGTCTCGACACGGTCGAAACATCCCATCTTGATGATGGCTGGAGCTACCTTTACGAGTTGGTCAACACGTGGCTGATACTTACCAGCACTCTGCCACATATCACGAAAGACCAACGAAAACTTTACTTCTTTTCCCATTGTTTAATTCTTATTGAGTTACGTTTATAATTTCGTTATTTTCTCAGTATGACCCTTGCCGCCTGTAATCTGAGCCACTACAGCATCGATTACAGCCTTCACAGTTGCGTCAACCTGCTGTGCAGCAGCCTGAGCGGCAGCCACCGGCTTCTGACTTGTCACCTCCTCAGGTGCATACTTGTTTACGAGCTTGATGAGCAGCGTGCCCAACCCTATCACGATGAGCAGAATGCAGAACCGACCACCATCAGTTGCAAAGCTCCGAAAATGTCGTTTGTTATCATTCCTATTGTTGTTTTTGGTTAAAAATCTTCTTACTTTAAAAAACTCAATACCCAATGAGCCATAATCCTTGCAAAGGTACACATTTTATATAAATAATTAATGGCTATTTGGAAAATAAACTGCGTTTTTTACATTTTTTTTCTAATGCTCAGTCAGCGCCTCCTATCCGATACTTTGTGATGAGTCGGAAGCCATTTTGGGGTGTGGGAGGGGCGTAAAAATTCCAAGCGCTTAGAAATAAAATTCCAAGTGCTTGGAAATAAAATTCTAAGCGCTTGGAATTTCAGCACGGCAGGCGCGTGGTAAAAGTTCGTATTCTTCGCAGTCTGATTATGACTGTCTCTTCGTAATTTTACAATAGATGAGTTCGAAGAGTGTGATACCCACGATGGTGGTGAGAATGCCCAGAAGAACGTCGATGATGTAGTGGTGACAGCTATAGACGGCTGAGAACCAGATGCCAACGGATACAATAGTTAGAATTGTAATCCATACTGCGTTGTTGCGAACCTTCAAGGCATAGAACAGGGCAATGGGGCAGTAGGCAGCATGGAGCGAAGGGATGGCTGCAAAGACGTTGGCATTGCCTGAATAGATAGAATGGAAAACGGGAATGCCGAGAAGGGTGTCGAAGTGGTCGAAGCCAGCCACGTTGCCCGGAGTATTATAGATGAGTTCGAATCCATACTGCATTACATACCAAGGTGGTGCTGCCGGATGGATATAGTATCCGCAGAAGCCAACGAGATTGACGAATAGGAATGCGGATGAGAATCGCAGGGCAAGCGATTTCTCACCTGTGAAGAAGAGCCAAACGCAATAGAAGATAGGCAGGGGCACCCAACAGAGGTAGAAGAGACCTGAAAGGATGTCGAGCAGGGCTGTGTGGTGGCGCATGCAGTATTCGTTTGGTGTCAGGATTTCGCCACCTGAAAGGATGCCGAAGAGTTGCTGCTCAAGGTGATACACGCCTTCGATGTCAACTGACCCGAAAAGGTAGTTGGGGAAGTAGCGCATGGAGTTGTAGATGAAGCCGAAGAGCAGGAACGGCAGTATGGTGAGGAGGAAACGCTTCATTTGAGGAGTTTACGAACGTGATTGATGCGAACGAAGGCTGTGTAGTTTGCAAGCAGAGCTATTATTATCTGCGGAACCAGCAGAATCCACATAGGGTCGAAGCTGTCGCGAACGACTGGAGCAAGTAGGCCGCAAAGCATGCCTCCGAAACTGGTGAGAACTACTCGTTCAGGACGTTGCATGAGTCCTACCTTGCATTCAAGGCCAAGACCTTCGGCACGGGCACGAACGTAGCTGACCATAATGCTGCCGATGAGGGAAAGGAATGTGATGACGGCTCCGACAGAGTAGCCATGCTGAACGAAGTAGAATGCTATGCCCGAAAGGGTGAAGAGTTCGCAGTAGCGGTCGAGAACAGAGTCGTAAAAGGCTCCGAAGGTGGTACACATGTTAGCTGTACGGGCCATGTAGCCATCGACCATATCAAAGATGGAGAAGAGGATGATGGTGAGTCCGGCATATCCTACAAACGTGAAGTTGTCAGCAGGCACGTAAAGTGCGGAGTAGATAAAGAGGGCAGCTGCGAAAATGTTGCCCAGCAATCCTACTGTTGTCATCATGTTAGGTGTAACTCCACAACGTACCATGAGGCGTACGAAGGGGTCGATGATTACATATACTGCATGCTGGATGGCATTGCGGAAATCGTTGAAAGTCATTGTGTCTGTTATTTTTTATAAACGTATCGTTTTTGCATTGCGAAGTTCCAGAAGATGGCAACGAGTATTGCGACTATGGTCTTTGACTCCATGACGATGCCGAAGGCCTTGGCTGTACCGTCGTGCGAGAGGATGTTAGCGACGCCTGTGGTGCCGGCTGTGTTGAGTATAAGACTGCCTATCCACACGAGGAAGTAACGGTAGAGGATGGTACGCTTCTGCTGCTCGGTGCCTTTGAAGGTCCAGTTGTAGTTGATAATGGCATTGGTTATTCCACCACAGGCAGCTCCCACGGATGTGGCTATGACATACCACCAACCGGCAAACTCGACAAGCAGGGCTGTGACGAGGAAATCGACGAAGGTGCTGAATATTGCTGACGCTTCGGCTTCTGTAAATTGTATTATGAGTCGCTTAAAGTTCAATTTCAGACTTCTATTAGAGTTGTCGGCTATACAAGTGAAACTTCTGGTTCGTCATCGTTGGATACCTGATCGAGACGAAGTTTATCGCTGTCGTCACGACGGTCGTAGAACTGTTTCTGCAATGGGTTGGAACGAGCTGAGTCGAACTGACGACGGCGACGTACGCAGTCAATGGCGCTGTAAAGTGCATTGAGGAAGGACTGCGGAGATGCGGAGTCCTTGCCTGCAATCTCCAACTGTGCATCGTGGATAGGTGAAGTGATGACGTGTGGAAGTCCGGAAAGGAAACGGTGCCCTTCGCCCTGGGTCAGGGTATGGAACGAAGTGGATGCCTGATCGCTGTACATTGCGAGAATGGCATCGAAGTGTTCGAATTCACGCTGTCCGAAGATACGGTCTGATGTGTAGGGACCAAAACAGAGGCTACCCTTGTCAAAGAGTTGCTGCACGAGTGGCTGAATGACATCTGCCTCCTCGCTGCCGGCAAAGACGCCGGAGGAGTCAACGGGATTGAGCGAGAGCACAGCGATACGTGGACTCTCGATACTGAAGTCGCGCTGAAGAGTGGAACGCAGACTGGCGAGACGGTCGGTGAGCAGTTGTGTAGTTATCTTACGTGGAATGCCTGCCACAGGGATGAAGTTTGTAGCAGAGGCAACGCATAGATTGTCGGAAACGAGCAGCGGAAGGGCTGTAGCGTTGTTATACTGCTGACTGATGTAGCCGAACTGCGAATGACAGCCTTCGATGGTGCAGGGTAATACTACGAGGGCATCGATGTTACCGGCACGGAGGTCTGCAAGTGCCTGGTCGAGCGAACGTTTTGCAATAGCCTGGTTGGCTTCCGATTTACTGCCGAATTCTATTTTCAGTTCTTCCTCGCCGAAACAGTTTATCATGTTGACGTTCTGGTCGCGTACTTCATTGATGCTGTTGCGAACGATGAAGTTGGTCTGACTCTCAAGGGTTTTACGATGGAAGATGGCTGCCTTCGGTGAACCGTAGATGACCGGAGTGCAGAGTGAAAGAAGTTCTTCAGACTCGAATGCCTTGAGTATGATTTCGTAACCCGTGCCGTTGATGTCGCCGTGGGTAATTCCTATTCTTATCATTGTTGTTTGGTTTTAGTGTCGGTTGGTAATTCAAGTGTATAGAGTGCTGCCTCGAGTCGGCGCAACATAGTTCGTTTCATCTTGTCGGGAGCATAAACAAAGCCTTCGACTACGATGATGCGCGAGTTTACGGTATCGATGCGTGAATGGCTGACAAAGGGACCACCCATTGCTTCAATGCTCATCTCCCACAGTCCGCGTGCTTCCATCGCTACATCGTCACGGACACGTATGTTTTTAGTCCATACGAATTCGTGGTTGGTACGCATGACCGACCCTTCATGACCTCCAGGTATGTTCTCAGCCATTACTTTGTCGCGCAGGGCTATGTAAGGATTGCGTGTGAGCATCTTCTCGCTGACGTAGGGCAGACTGTAGATACAGATGTTTTGAATGACGGAAAGTCCGTCGTCGCTTGCCCAGATGAAGTCTTTGCCAATCTTCATCTTGTTTATGTCAACAGGTATGTAAAGTTCGCAGTCGAACATCTCTTTCACTTTCTTGGCAAACTTGACGTTGTGTTCGTAGTAGAGGTTGTTTGCCATCGTGTTGATTTCCTGTGATGTAATGAGGGATGAGATGTCGCGAGTATGTTCGGTAATGTATTGACTGACAAGTACCTGATTTGGTCCCTGAACGGTGATGATAAGCTGAGGAGTGGAGTGGACATCACGCTCTACGCTCATCTTGGCTTTTGTATATTCCCGTGATATGTTGATGCGAACGATATTACGGAAGATATTGGTGATTTTGTTGTAGTTCTTCTGTGTAATATGGCTCTTATGGAATTGCGGCTCCGCCTGTGGCAGTCCGAGAAGAGGGTAGTCGAGTATGGTCTGCAAAGCTTTGCCTGCATAACCTGAATATACGCTGTCGTCGGCTACGACCATTACTTCGTATGGATTACCGCTTGAGGTTGGCGTAAGGAGAGACGCCTTGCTTCGACGCTGCCCGTGAGGATGTTTCTCTCCGGCACAACCTGCAAGGAGCAGGAGTGAAAGAAGTATAGCGAATTGACAAATGAAGATTGACAATCGGCAATGGGTCAGTTGTATGTTTTTTCTTTTCATGTGTGTCAGTTTGATATCAGCATGCCGCAGGCTGCAAATATGTCCTGTCCACGCGATGCACGTATAGTGGTCGGTATTCCGTGGTTGTTGAGGTAATCGCGAAAAGCAGTCATGCGGGTTTCGTCAACTTCGTTCAGTTCCACTCCTGGTATGCGGTGCCATCGGATGAGGTTTACCCGACAATGGAGTCCACTGAGAAGATGGACGAGTTGCTTTGCGTAGAGTTGTGTGTCGTTCAGTCCGCCAAACATGGTGTATTCGAATGTGATGCGTCGCTGGTGTGTCCAGTCGTACTGGCGCAGCAGACTGACGATGTCGGCAATGGGAAACTGCCGTTCGGCAGGCATCAGTTGTTCACGAACTTCATGTATCGGCGAATGAAGACTGACGGCAAGGTGACACTGGCTTTCGTCAAGAAACTGACGGAGGTGTGTGCGCAGTCCGATGGTCGAGACTGTGATTCGGCGCGGACTCCATTGCCATCCGTAGTCGGCCGTAAGGATAGAGAGCGAGGTGGTGAGGTTATCGTAATTGTCGAGTGGCTCACCTTGTCCCATAAAGACGATGTTAGTGAGACGTTCGGGGTAGTCGCACGAAACCACCTGATTGAGGATGTCGGTTGGGGTGAGGTTGCCTTGCCATCCTTGTTTTCCGGTTTGACAAAACAGGCAATTCATCTTGCAACCAATCTGACTGCTTACACAAAGCGTGGCACGATCGCCATCGGGGATATATACGGTCTCAATGGTATGGCCGCTGAGAGTGGGGAAGAGGTACTTGACTGTGCCGTCTATGCTTTCGCTGCGACGGGTCGGAGCAGTCTTGCCTATATAATACGACGAACCCAACTTCTCGCGGTTGGTCATTTCGTCGATATTATCTATTTGCTTCTGATATACCCATTCGGCTATTTGCTTTGCTGTGAACCGAGGCATCGAGAGCGATGTGACGATGTCGGTGAGTTCACCCAGTGTTTTGCCCAACAGTGGTTGTTTCATCGCTTACGGTATGTAAGGAGTAGTGCAAAATTCTTACCAAGCGAAGAGTGGGTAGCTCTTCATGGTTTCGTTTACTTCACCACGTACTTTTGCTATTACTTTTTCGTCTTCCGGCGAGTTGAGTACTTCTTCAATCCATGCAGCAATACGAACCATGAGGTCTTCCTTAGCACCACGAGTAGTGATGGCCGGTGTACCGAGACGGAATCCGGAAGTCTGGAAAGCGCTGCGGGTATCGAATGGTACCATATTCTTATTCATTGTGATGTCAGCAGCTACAAGAGCGTTCTCTGCAACCTTTCCTGTAAGGTCCGGGTATTTGCTGCGGAGGTCAACGAGCATGCTGTGGTTGTCGGTACCACCACTGACGATAGTGAAACCACGCTTTGTGAGTTCGTCGGCAAGTACAGCTGCGTTCTTCTTTACCTGCTGAGCATACTGCTTGAATTCAGGCTTGAGAGCTTCGCCGAATGCAACAGCTTTTGCTGCGATGACATGCTCGAGTGGACCGCCCTGCTGACCTGGGAATACGGCAGAGTTGAGCAGTTGTGACATCTTCTTCACTACGCCCTTCGGAGTGGTGTAGCCCCAAGGATTATCGAAGTCCTTACCCATGAGGATAAGTCCACCACGAGGACCACGAAGTGTCTTGTGAGTAGTAGTAGTAACGATATGAGCATATTTTACAGGGTTCTCAAGCAGTCCGGCTGCAATGAGTCCGGCTGGGTGAGCCATATCAATCATCAGGAGTGCTCCGACCTCGTCGGCAATCTTACGCATACGGGCATAATCCCATTCACGGCTGTAGGCACTACCACCACCAATGATGAGTTTCGGCTTGTGCTCTTTTGCCAGGGCTTCCATCTCGTCGTAATCAACACGACCTGTTTCGCGATTGAGGTTGTAACCTACAGGACGATACAGGATACCACTCGTATTTACAAGCGAACCATGAGAGAGGTGACCTCCGTGATCGAGGTTCAAACCCATGAAGCAGTCGCCTGGTTTCAGTACGGCAAGCAGTACTGCTGCGTTAGCCTGTGCACCAGAGTGGGGCTGTACGTTTGCATATTCAGCACCGAAGAGCTCTCGATTTCGTCAACAACTTGACATCCACCATAATATCTGTGGCCAGGATAACCTTCTGCATATTTGTTTGTACAATAACTACCCATAGCCTCCATTACTTGGTCGCTTACAAAGTTTTCGCTGGCTATAAGTTCAATTCCCTTCAGCTGGCGCTGGTGTTCTTTTTCAATGAGAGAAAAAATCAAGTTGTCACTTTCCATGTATTTTTGTTGTTTAATGATGTATATTCAAATTTTGGTACAAAGGTACGATTAAGTGAGCGAAGTACAAAAGAAACTTGTTTATTTTTACTTCCGAAAGTTTGTGCCTTAGGCGAAGCCAACTGTCGTGTTTATACTCCTCCGTCAATGTCGGGGTCAACAGTCATCGGATTAAGTGGTTCGGTGTCAAGTCCCATTGCTTTCTCCATTGTCATCTCACCATTTTTCGAGATGCGGAGTTGGATAGGGAATACCATATCGGCAGTTTCATCGGGGTCACCAACTGTTGCTACGAAGAAGAGCGAGTCGATAGTTTCCGACTTGGTGTAATTGTAAGTGAATCCGACGAGAGCAGAGTTTTGCATGAACTGCTTGGGGACAAGTCGTGCAAAATCATTCTTCGTGAATGTTCTATTAAAGATTTCTTTACCACCGTGTTTTATACTGAGAGTCACTTTGTTATCATAGTAGTCGTCACCTTGTGGATTGCGTACGATAGGTAAGGATTCGTCGCATACAAAATCGTACTTGTAGATGTACTTTTGTTTTGCAACAGTTATATCTTTCTTCATGTGAATTTCCCGAAGACGACCGATGCCTGTCTCCGTAGCAGGGGTTTCGACAGTAGTTTCAATTACGGGTTGTTGTTGCTTGGGTTGACAGCTGTAGAGTAAGGCAGCTGCGCAGATGAGGGTGTAGATAGTTGTTTTCATTGTATAGTTTTGTTTTGATTATCAGCAAGTGTCATAAGTGCGACGTCGTAGTGTAGAGGGTCGATAGGGTCCCACGATTTGAAAATGTCAGTTAGCTCTTTACATGCATTCCATGTCGGTTGTTTGTTCTTCAGCAGCGAACTTGTCAGTTGCAGCACGTGGGTATCCATAACGGCATAGAGGTCGGCTGGGTCGCGCTGTTTCCATATGTTCATGTCTGGAGCCGACTTACGTGTCATCCAGCGGATATACATGCAAATGCGTTTGCATGCACTTTTGCCTATGGTTCCTACACGTGCCGGAGCCAGCCAGTTGGATATTATTTCTATAACCTCAATCGTAGGTTTGGAGGCAAAGAGTTCTTCAAGTGTGTTGACACCTTGTATCGCACACTGGAGATTGCGACATACGGTACGGAATGTATCGACGTTGAGAGTACGATATACACATCCGTTCTTTGCGTTCAGGTATGCATGTTCATATGCTCCCATCCGTATGAACTGTGCCGGGTGCCAACCCATCTCGTCACATAGCATGTGGAGGGCTGTGGGACAGAATACCTTACGTGTTCCCCAACTAATCATAGCTACAAAGAGTGCTCCGAGTTCTATATCCAGCTGGTCGTCGGTATGTTCCATCAACTGATATACCACACCACAAGGATCGACACTCTTGAAAGTCTCGATGTCAAACTGCCGGGCATAGACCTCGTCGAGCAGTTCCTTTGTGATGGTGGGGGATGTGGGCATTACGGTCTTTATGTTTACTTCAGGCTCTCACATTCCTTTAACCATAAAGAATAGCTTGCATCGCTCGGCATTCGCCAGTCGCCACGAGGTGACAGACTGACGCTACCCACCTTCGGACCGTCAGGCAGACAACTGCGTTTGAACTGTTGGGTGAAGAAACGGTGACAGAATGTGGTGAGCCACAGGCGTATAGTTGTCTCGTCGTATTGGGTTACGGGGAAGTCGCCTTCCACGGTTGGATTGTCCTGATTGATAAATGCCTGTTTTGCAAGGAAGTATATCTTCTTCGGACTGAATCCCAGACGCATGAAGTTATACAGGAAGAAATCATGCAGTTCGTACGGACCCACCAGGTCTTCCGTCTTCTGCTTTATGTTTCCGTCCTTGTCGGCAGGAATGAGTTCTGGCGAAATCGGAGTATCAACAATATCGAGCAGAGTAGCCTTTGCTTCAGAGTCGATGTTTGTATGTGCCACCCACGCTACGAGGTACTTCACAAGTGTCTTCGGGATAGAGCAGTTCACTCCGTAGTTCGACATGTGGTCGGCATTATAAGTACACCATCCGAGAGCCAGTTCCGACAGGTCGCCTGTACCTATTACGAATCCTCCGTACTGGTTTGCTACGTCCATCAGTATCTGAGTTCGTTCGCGAGCCTGAGCATTCTCGTATGTCACATCATGATTCTTCATGTCGTGATTGATATCCTTGAAATGCTGTATGCAAGCTTCCTTGATGCTAATCTCTTTGATAGTAATACCAAGAGTTTTCATGAGGGTCATGGCATTGTTGTAAGTACGGTCTGTAGTACCGAATCCAGGCATAGTCACTCCGATAATCTCGGCACGTGGACGTCGCAGCTTATCCATAGTCTTCACACAGACGAGGAGTGCCAGCGTAGAGTCAAGTCCACCACTGATACCGACAACTATCGATTGAGCATTAGTGTGTTCGATACGTTTTGCCAGTCCTTCAACCTGTATCGCAAAAATCTCCTCGCATCGGCTCTTCAGTTCATCGCCCGACGGTACGAAAGGATGCGGGTTGACCCATCGGGTCAGTTGGAAATCGTAATTCGGAGTGACGGTCTGTGCCGCTATTTCCTTGACCGAACCCTCATTATTTCGGATATTATCTGCAAAGGTAGTATTGATGCGGCGCTCCGTATTCAGACGCTCTACGTCAATCTCACTTATTACCATCTGTTCGCTAAGCGAGAAGCGGTCACTCCTTGCAAGCAGCGTACCGTTTTCATAAATCAGGGCATTACCAGCAAAAACAAGGTCCTGAGTTGATTCTCCATAACCTGACGAAGAATACACATAACCGCAGATGCAGCGTGCCGACTGCTGAGAGAGTAGGGAAGTGAGGTAACTGTGTTTACCGATTACTTCGTTCGACGCACTTAGGTTGAATATGATTTCAGCTCCCTGCATAGCGAGGTTCGTGCTTGGAGGTATTGGTGCCCATACGTCCTCACACAGCTCGATGGCAAAATTACAGCTCGACGCGTTGAATATGAGGTTGCGTCCCATCGTGACTGCCTGTCCGCAGAGGTGAGTCTCCACGGTGTCGATAGCGAGAGCCGAGGTAAACCAGCGCTTCTCGTAGAATTCACGATAGTTGGGAAGATAAGTCTTCGGTACTATTCCGAGAATCTTTCCGCCCTGCACAACGACAGCGGCATTAAAGAGCATACCGTTATACTGCACAGGCATGCCGACAATACTTATAATATTGAGTGAGCGGGTGACGTCGAGCAGACGGAACAGGGCTTCCTGACAGCTGTCAAGCATGAGTTGCTGACCAAACAGGTCGGCACAAGTATATCCGCACAGACTAAGTTCCGGGAAACAGATGATTTCAACACCCTTGCCTTCTGCCTGAAGCACAAGACTCTCGATGTGTTGTTCATTGTAGTTGCAGTCGGCAACTCGCACACTAGGTATAGCCGATGCCACTTTAACAAATCCGTAGTTCATTATTAATTGGCTTTATTTCGTGCAAAAGTACAAAAACAATCCCATTTTCGATACCTTTTTTAGAACATTTTTCACATTTTCGGAAAAACTCCCATTCCGCTTCATACATTATATATAAATACAGCACTCGCATCAGGACGGTTCCCGATGCGAGTGTTTCTGTATTCCGGTAGTCGAAACCACCTTAATGTGACTTGTGACGCTTTACATCTTTTTACGGAAGATGTAGTTATAGGCTGACCTTGAAAGTCTCGTTGCCTACCTTCACGATATAAATGCCGGAGTCGAGCAAAATAGAACAGTTACCTTCTCCGTCTGCGATGCGGATACCACCTGTGTTGTAAACCTCTACTTCTGCATCATCCTCTGCTCCTGTTACCTTGATGGTTCCGTTGTATGCATACACCTTTACCTTTGAAGTCTCAGTCTGCTTCATACTCTTTATATTCGATGCTTCCTGCTTGAATACCACATTCAGTTCAGCATCGCCCGTGATTTCAGGTGTAGAGAACTGACCATCCAACAACTGACCAGTCATATCCTCTCCATTGAAAGTCAAAGTATTGACAGTCCATCCTTCGTCTGGCTCCACCTTATAAAGATATGTCTTTCCTAATTCTACAGGTTGTAATAACGCTCCTCCATCACCAATCCGAATTGCAAGATAATACTCTTCACCTTCGTTGCCTATTGGTACGACTTCCATAAACCCACTCCAAGGGGTCTTTGCTTTATATTGATTTACAGACTTTTCAGGTACATGCAAAGTTACAAACTCTATATACGAATTCTCAAAAATATCATTTTCTGTCGTTGGGTATCTCACAGCATAACAATAAACATCTTCAAGTTTCTTACAATCCGCAAATGCTTTGCTACTTATATTCTCTATGCCAGAACCAATTGTAATCTCCCTTAATGCAGAGCAACCATTGAAAGCACTACCACCAATGCCTGTAACACTATTAGGAATTTCTATCGAAGTCAAGTTCGTGCAACCAGAGAAAGCAGAAATACCAATCCATGTAACACTATTTGGAATATCTATCGAAGTCAAGCCCTTGCAACCAGCGAAAGCGCCATCTCCTATGTTTGTAACACTATTTGGAATCACTATTGAAGTCAAGCCTGTGCAACCATCGTATTTGCAACTCGTTGTATGTCAGTCGATTTTGTCTAAAACGGTAGAAAAGTGATTGCGTAGATTCTGTAGATGGTGAAAATGGCAAAGATTTAACATTTTTAACTTTTGTAAACCACTCTTGATAGTCTCAATCTTTATTTGTAGCTTGGCGTATAAATAGGTTTATTATGGACTATAGTCAATGGCATGGTTCCAAAATAAAACCGCCCCTGTCGAGGCGGCTCTTATTAGACGGAATCAGGATGGATGAATACCAAATTCCCTTCCACATTCACAGCTTTGAAAACCTCCTCATCGTTTTCTTCGCAAACGAATGTCACAATGCTATTCCCTCCCTCTGGCGAAAAAGGCACTTCTATCTGTTTCCCACAATGATAAAGGTTAGATTTCGGTTTTGGGCTATACAGAAACGATAAGTTCTTTGTAAGTATGAAAGTGTATAACTCCTTATCCTTCAACTCTGTTTCCGCCTTGAAAGCAATTAGATGTTTGGGGGCATCGGCACATTCTCTGACGGTCACTTTCCCCAACAGCCGGTCTTTATAGGTATCTATCAGACAGCTCATCACATATTGGATAGCCAGTTCTTCCACATTTTCGATTTCAGTTTTCAAGCTTTGTGTACCGCCCGTATATCCAGCCACCCCATTTCCAAGACTGTCTATATGTTCAATATCTGGTGTCTTACCAGGATTGAAAGCTGTCGAAATCTCAGCTCTTGAATTCGTAGCCCACTTATAGAAATCTTTGTCACCTGTAAGCAGAATCACGTGTTCAGAGACCTCCTCTATACTGTTTTTATAAACAGACGATACCAGCACAAGACTGTCCTCCCTTGATATCTTGGTCGATAGACAGATTGCCTTCATGGGACCAAGCAGCCTGTCATTGAAGCTGTTCAGGAAATCAATACTGAACTCATTTGTGATTTTTTCAACATCCTCATTCACCTTCTTCTTCACGGCCTCTGCCAAATCTCCCTCGTATTCATAATCGGGAATCTCATAGCGCTTGTTGTACTTGATAAAAGAGGAGATGTTTATAAACTTCCCATCCTTCTTCGAACGTTCCCAGACCTCATGGAAATAGTCCTCTTTCTTCCGCACTTCAAACAGTTCTGCAAGCACGTATTCAGAGGAATACAATTGCACAACGGGCATCTCCTTCAGTGCCGTAATGAAGGCCGTTAGCGTCGGGAATGTATTATCAATCAGATAACACAAGATATTGGTGTCTAAAAAGAAGTTGATTTGAAACTTCTCCGATCTTGCAGACTCTCTATCCATACTTAAAATGTTGGTATATTCTCTTCTACAAAAGCCTTACCCATTATCTTAACCTTTTGGTCAGCAGCACACTCAAAGAGCACAAACGTCGCCTTAAGAATACGACGCACATTTCCATCACATGTTTCGTTGATGAATTCCAAAGCATCTTGAGTAAACGGGAACTCTCCGTTAAACTCTGCTATTCTCAAATAGTTCTCTATAACTTGCTTCGTCTCTGCAACATTCAGATTGTTTATTATCATCTTCCTGATAGTAATTCTGTCTGCCAAAGGCGGCGAAAGTTCCACCAACCTTGAAAGGGCTTTAGGATTCATGGCAAATAACAAGCACCATTCGCGATGTTTGTCAAGCAAGGTGCGTAGGTTATGGATATAGTTATCCAACTGCGCCTTAGATAAACGCCCTGTGGTCAGGTCCTCAAACTCATCTACTAAAATAAACACATGGGTATACCCCTCTCGTTTAAGTAATTTCACAATGTATTTGATGACATCTGCTTCCTTACCCGATATTTGTCTCAAGCTGCCGCTGGTCAATTCTTCCCATGTCTTGTTGATACCAAAGTCCGATGATATGAACTCGTAGAAGTAATAAGCAACGGTGGAATCCTTGGTATCTTCATTCAATATCTTCTGAACAATGTCACTTAGCAAATCGTCAAACTTCCTTTTCTTTGGAGCAGGCAACGACCTGACAAAAGAGTCTAGGAACTGTTTATAGCTCACCGTATTAGCATCGCTATAAGGATTGATGGAATCCTTCATGTCTGGGAAAAGCACCGACAGGTTGGGTTCGTAAGGTTTCAGCTGCCCTTGGATTTCGCGGCTATTCTGAATCACATTGAGAATATGGTTCCAGACATACTTGCGTGTGTTCTCCTCACCAATTTTACTGATCAAAGTCCCGATAAATTCCAGGATGGAGCCACCCGGATTGTCAATGTAGATGGTACATGGCTTTAAGTAGGTCTGGCTGTCGCGGATTTCATTCAGTTTTGACTTGGCATACATTAAAAGCTGTGTTTTGCCACTACCATAGTCCCCCACTATCGTTGCACTGATGAACTGGTCATGTTCCTCAACTTGGTTGGGAACCAAGGCGTTTGCAATAAATTGGTTAATACCGTTAAGGATTTCACTGTCAAGAGGCTTCAACTTACGGTTTACATCATCACCGCCATTAATGTTCGACGTACCAGACCTAGGGAAAGGATTGAACTTGATGTCCCATAAATCGTACTTGTTCGTCACGGGCCCCATTTGCAGGATGTCCTCTATGCCTTTGTACTCCTTCTCATCCATTTTTCCTTAATTTTAAATGTGAAACAAAACTACCTTTATATTTCGGGTAAAGTATTCTATCGTTCTTGTTCAGTTCGGTTTCTTTGATAAAAATCTCGGAAGTCCTTATCAGTGATACTACGTCAGAGTGTGCCAAATAATAGTCTAAAACGGCCTGTTGCGCTATGCTGATGCCACAACGGTATTGCAGACATAGTTCCATCACCAGATCAGAAATATCTATCAACAATTGGCGAAAGAACTTCACGTCCAACACTCCTTGCACATCCACCTTGACGCCAGATTCTATAAAGTATGCAGCACTGAACGACTTGTCATTTGGCAACAAATACCCCTGCCGTTTCATGTTCAGTCGCTCTAATAATTCCAGCTGGGTTGCCCATGAAAGAAACATATCCCAGAACCTTACAAATCCCCCTTTCACATTCCCCTTGTCGTTTAAAGGGAACTGATACAGCGTTTCAGGGGTGCTTAATGTATAGAAGAATGTATCCACACGAGTACCGACGGAACCGTAATAATACAGCACGCCGCTCTGTCTCATAATCTGTTGTTCAGTCAACGCCAGTTTTTCTTTTGTCGTCATTCTAGGATTCACAAACAGTGAACAATATTCTTGAAAACGGAAGTAGTGAAAGAATATCTCACGGAAAACGCTTAAATCCTCTTCCCTCAACGGGGCACCAGGCTCAATCTCCTTAAAAACGCCTTTTTTGCAGACCAGTGTTTTCTGGTGCATGACACCGAAGTTAATCAGCGCATTCTTGATTTCCAACACACGCCGCCCTTTGTCATCCCATTTGCTCCTTACGGCAGGGATAACGCCCTTTACGTGCTTGTTCGAGAACTCTGCCACCGTACCGTCCTGCCCATACTTGCAGAAAGCCAAATACACGTCCCTCAGTTCTTGAAACGAATAGACAAATGGAAGCGACCACCCCTTATGGATGATTTCCAAAGCCTCAGTTTCGGTAATCAGATTCAGATACTCCGTCTTTGCTTTTGATATGTCTACCTTTTTCGTGGGCATTATTTCAATATTAGAATATTTTCAGAAAGTGAGATGTTATGTCTGTTCTTCAGGGCTTTCCATTTGTCACCACGAGAGCGAATCTTATGGATAGAATACTCTGTAAAACCGGCACTCAATGCTATATCTCCCAATATTTGGGTGGTGGGCACGTAAATGCCATACGGAGCGGAATCTCCCAAAATCAAGTATGCTTCACCGCCATTGTGCAACACCCTACGCATTTCTTTCAGCACATAGAACATATCCTCAAAGTAATGCATCATCAGGATGTGGAAGCTTTTCTTTCCTTTACGCTGTTTGGCGTTCTCCTTAATTCTTCCATATAACTCCACCAATTTACCCATAGTATCAGGGTTATGCTGGGCAAACTCCTTTTGGGCAAACTCTTCCATCACAAACTCAGTGTCTCTATAATGTGTGGTGGCTCCTGTCACTAGTTTACGACGCACTTTCTCCGTGATGTCATTCCAATCATTAGTCATCTCAAAAAAATGGCTATGTACTTTGCTAACTTCTCCGTAGTCCAGGTTATTAAGATATGGAGGTGATGTGATGCACAGTCCACAGGAAGCATCCGCAACGTTTTCATTCTTCAGCCGTGAATCCCAGTTATACACCGTGGCCAGTTGTTCGTGATGGGGCATTTGCTGTATATCTGAGTACATATGTTCCGATATCCGTTGGAACTTTTCCCAAGCCTTGCCGGAATCAGAAAGAA
Organism: uncultured Bacteroidaceae bacterium; assembly: GCA_905233285.1. Lineage (GTDB taxonomy): Bacteria > Bacteroidota > Bacteroidia > Bacteroidales > Bacteroidaceae > Minthosoma. The sequence continues at coordinate 5,242 of CAJODY010000015.1, read as the reverse complement.
AAGTGGAGCGTGAAATATACGGCACGGCGATAGGGTGTATGGCCGCTTTGTGCAGCGTCTGGCTCAGTGCCAAATTAAAGAATTGCTGTACATCTTTGTTTCGTAGTCGTCTTATTCCGTCACGGATGCAATACAGTTCCCTTAGCGATGGCTCATCATAGAGGGTTACAAGCAGAGGGTGGAACTTGGCGGTAATTTCCGCTATCCTTTTGTTCTCCTCAACGTATTTCTTTATATTGTTTTTAGCGCGGGTGTACTGTTGTTTTGTAATGGTCCAGTTCAGTTTGGCGTGAATCACGTTGCACATTAGTTCCTGGCTCTCGTTACCGATGGAACGGAAGCCCAATTTCTGGCATTCCACCAACGTTGTTCCACAGCCTGCAAAGGGTTCGTACACAACGATGTCTTTGTCCTTAGAATCTTCCAATATAATGTCCACAAACTTATACGAGAAACCCGCCGTGAACTTATACCAATTGTGCACGGGACTGCTCATATTATCCTTCGCCGAACCTATGTTTGCGTCCAAGATATTCATTTCATCTCATTTTTTACTTTCCTTCCTTCATCAATCTCTCCACCAATTCCTCTTTAACCTTCTCCCACGCCATGGTGGGATTATACTCCTGGCCGGGGTTCAGAATCATATCCGTATCAGTCAGAAACTCCTCGTCCTGCAGTTTGCCTTCCATATTCAACACAAACTCCTTATACGTGGGAAGATGTGATGCCGTGAATTCCAAATACCGCTCATAGCTCTGCATCACTTTTTCTTTATCCAGCTCAGGCACCATACTCAGAATCTTCCACAGGTCAAACAGGTCGCGCCCCTTCCGTCGCTGATACACAGCCCTTAGCTTAGTTCCTATCAGTTCTGCCAGCTCATATGTCAAAACCTCGCAAGACCCCTTAAACCACGAATTCTCCACTGCAAACGGAACCTTCATCATCGGGAATACCGAGAAATGCTCCTTGCAGTTAATTTCCACTTTTAGGTGAATCTCTCCTGCATCAACATCCGTTGGTTGCACCTTGAACACCAGCGTATTGTTATGCTTCTTCTGCTTTATCGCTGGCTCGCCCAGCCACGAGAGCGCATCCCGCAGATGGTCTATCGTTTCCTTGATGGGCTCTGCCATAACCTGTACCAAATCTATGTCCTCTGAATATCGGGGCTGCGGCCTCAGATACAACTTTCCCAACGCTGTTCCACCACGGAAAGCCAGATGCTCTGCAAGGAACACATCACTGTATATCGACACCAGCGCACGGCAGATAATCAAATCTTGCTCCACCTGCACGTTCAAGCCCCAAGGTGCCTTCTCGCTCCACTCTGTTATATACGATACCGGTATCATAGCTCGTCAATTTCTATCTTTTCGTTCACAACAATCTTCCAACGCCCATTCATCTCGCAGCCCTCAATGGACTTTCCAGGCTTCAGAGCCGCCTTCTGCAACCGAACACCAGTACGCTTCAACAAGCCGTAAATCGCATCAGCAGCCTCAGTCTCTTCCAAAACATCATTCAAGATATACCCCAGTCGCTGAAAACAAGCCACAGGCGCCACTTTCACAAACTCCGATCCCAAGCGTTCGAAATTCGTTTTCTCTACCAGCTCCGCCAGAACCGTGGCGGCCCTTGTGATACTTCCGGCACTCTCCTGATAAGCCACCAAATCCACCGCCGTCAGTTCCGGACATGATACATTGATATACCCCGTTCTCGTCTGTCGCCGCTCCACATACTCCATCGGAATGGCCGAGCGGTAGAAATACTTCGTAGCATACTTATCCGTTTTCTTGCCCCGCATTGTGGGCGACTCCAACATCACGCAAAACATCATTGGAGCCTGATGCGCCGCACCATGGTAACTGCCAGCGCTCAACAAAGCCACATAATAGTTACGCTCCAGATGTCGCATCATATCATCCAGATAGAACGGTTGCGGAGCAAACCCGCGTAGCGCATACTCATCGGGGATGATTACATAAAAGCCATTTACGGGAATCATAATCCGTCCCTTTCTCACCTCCCGCGATAGAGTTGCCGACAGAACTTCCGCTGACATCTCTGGGAAGGCCGCCGACACCTCCTCACGCGAGAAAATGTATCTGCCGCGCTTTGGTTTGGCTGCAATCCAGTCCGCTATACTTGTTGTTCCACTCATATCTATATTGCTATTTTGTCTGCAAAAATAAACATTTTCTGTTAATTATCGCATACGCACCAGCGTATTTTTTTATTTAATTAACGTAAATATTTCATAATTATTGCCCAAAACAATCAGAATAAAGCTTCTTGCTAACTTTACATCTTCATTTCTTCATACTATCTTTGGTCTAAACACTGCTAATAAATATAGTAGGTTCCCATCCGTTTTTAGTCTATCGCCTACAAACCCATAGTTAAAAAGTAATACCCAATAGTGTAATCATTTCATTTAGTTTTGCTAATGCCTTTTCACTTTCATCATCCCAAGTGTTTGACTTAACAATTTGTTCTAACCAACTACGTGCGGTTTTCAAATAACTGAACGCTTTCTCGTCATTAAATCTCCCATAGTACTGAATAGCTTGACTAGCAAATATTCGTGCATGAAATCTTTTACGGGAATCCGCATTCATACACTTTTCGAGTATCTGCATGCTTTTGTCCAGTTGTTCTCTCACGCTATTATCGTTTTTCTCAATATTAGCATTAAATAAAATTACTGCATGTGAATTGCGAATAGAGAAATATTTATCATCGGTCATACTGATAGCACGATCTATCCACGCGAAAGCATCATCATACTTACGTTTTTGAGATAAGTATAGAGCACCCTGTTGTAAAACATAAGGATTACGGTTGTCATATATGAATGCTTTTTCATAAAAAGCTTTACCATCTCTCCAATTAGCAAATGCCTTCAAGGTTACATTCTTATCAAAAGCATATTTGTGAAAAGTCTTGTAATCACATATGTGCGGATATGGTACTTTATCAAGAACGCCATTCAAAACCCTCGACAGAAGATCACTAGAACAAGCATCTACTATGACATCAGCAATGTATCGAGAGCGAGGATAATAATAATCCATGTTTTCATATGAATCATCCTCAGGTATATAGTCTTTTATTATATCAGAAGCATCGTCTTTCATAGAAAAGACATCCTCTACACTGAAATTATCGAAATAATCATAAGCAACTTCAAAAGGTAATGGTACATGACATGAATGCATATAGGCACACAAAACAAGAAATTCAGCCAATTCAGGATCTTCACTCTCCAAATCGCGTAATGCTGTAGTGTATCTTTCCTTTACATTTTTTTTATTTACATTCCTAGAAACAAACTCAAACAGGGTATCTTTATCATATTTGGTACCTTCTGCCTCTTTGGCCAAACTATTTCTGCGAATACTTTCTGGAACGGAATTAAAAATACTCTGTAAATCTTGATCGCTTAATGCTGTAACATTGTATATTATATACTTCTCTTCGTCTATAAGATTTGAGATAATACCATAGTAATGGCTACGATCTGAACATACAATTTTAATATTATCTTTTTCTAATTCCTTAATAGCATCAATGCTATCATAAAGATTATCAATAAAAACTACAGCTTTCTCTTTGTCAATTAACTTTGCAATATATTTCGCTCGACTTTGCGTTAGATTATCAAAATATAATTTCATGCCTAGACCATCACATTCTTTTGCAGCTTGCATAAGAAGTGTTGATTTCCCAGAAACGGGTGCACCAATAATAACAGTATTTTTCCCTTTTCCATATATACAATTTTTAATATTTGCCAAGTGATGGGTTCGACATATTTGACCACTTAAAATATCACACCACAAAGGAGAACTTCCTTCATAGAACTCTTTAATAGGGCGCTGAACCTTAACTTCATGGTTATTATGAGGAACAAAAAATGATTTTAGTAATTCATATCTATCTTTGTTGAAGTTTTGCTTAACACCAGCACCAGTTATTGTTCCTATATACTCTAAGAAACCTTTAATATCTGCTTTTATGATATGAAAACCTAATGACTGGTAATATTCTGCATATTGTTGGTCTTCATTTCGTAAAACTACCCATATATCCTTTCTCGCATTAGTGAATGTTTGTTGAGATAATAATGTTTGAAGAACAGAATTATCATTAAAGCTATAACCCACAAAAACTGTAGGGTGTTGTTCTAACGATTGTGCTAACAGACTCCAAATACGAGGGGCATCGCTAAAAATTGTGGCCAATGAGCCTACATCAAATATATATTTGTGAGGAAAAGTAACGATAGAACCATGCAATCCTAAGTAATCAATATTATTCCTATCAGTGGTCTTTCCATCTGTTCCTAAGTTGTTTATAAAAACACCAGGGACATTTTTATAGATTTCAAATATAAGATTATCTATATTAGTGGTATATACACTTTTTATATTAATATTCTGCAGATTATAATACAGAGGATCAACATATTCGACGGTAAAACGATTTGTCAAATAATCATAGAAAGGTCCTTCAACAGTACTAGTTAGAATAGAACATAACTGAGGCAACTGATAATATTGGGGTTTTCCAAAATATTCCGCCAATTCATCTGCTAATTTGTTACCCAAAGGTAGCGCCTTTCCTGTTTTATCTTTTGCCAAGATAGAAAAGCCTGCACCAACAAATAAATTAATTCCTTGATGGAAAGCATGCTCTAAAGAATTCTGATTTTCAATTTCAATCATATGATGCTATATTTATTTCAAATATGTATTCCTCAGATAATCTATGAAACACATTTAATCGCCACCCTAATATTTTACGAGAATAAAATCATTGTTCGCATGTTTTTAAACATTACTAGAAGCTGTTGTCCAAAACAGATGGTTGAGGACTTTAAATTGTATACTTACTATTATCAATAGTTTTTATATCCATTTGGGTGCTTTGCAAATAATCTTATTTTACCTTGCAAAGGTACTACTTTTTCTCGAAAAGAAAACATAAAATCACCGTTTCGCGCGTAATTTAAGCAAATTTTGTCTAAAACAAGGCTGTGGTATAACCAAAAGAAACGATTTGTGCTGAAAAACGACTACCTTTGTACCCACAAATCAGATAATTGGCGAATATGACACCAAACAAGCACTTTAACACCTACAAGGAGGGGCTGGACCTGGAGTTCCTGCGGGAGTACTGCATGGAGCACGGGGAGCGGCGCGTGATGGAGCGGGGCGAGACGCTGGAGGAG